>NZ_JBFRCN010000010.1:0-172968 GCF_040965835.1 Paraburkholderia sp. BR10872 | reverse complement strand
GGAGGGGCTCGTCCGGATAGGCGGCGTGCGCGCCGATCATGCCGGCCCAGCGGTCGCTGCCGAGCGCGTCGGGCGTGGCATAGCTGTTCGTCACGCCGCACTGCTGCGCGCAGGCCCGCACGACAGTGCGCGGGAGACCGGGCCAGTGCGCCTCGACCAGCGCGCCGAGGCGATCGCCCACCGCCGCGCCCGCGACGTTCGATATCCACGCGCCGGCGGGCCGGGGCAGCGTCGCCCATTCTTCGCTGCTACCAGCTTCATGAGCGATGGGCGCGGATTGCGCGCCGTCGTCGCGCACATGATTCATCGTTCCCGCGTGCAGGCGCGACCCATCCCGCGCGACGAGCGCCCATTTGATCCGGCTGTTGCCTGCATCGATGAGGAGGAAGGGGCCGCGGCTCATGCGCCGCTGTCCGCGAGCCGCAGCGACACGTCGCCGGCCGTGACGGTCTCGCGCCCGTTCGGCGTATCGAGGAGCAACTGGCCGCGCTCGTCCACACCGGTCGCGGTGCCGCGCAGCAGTTCCTTGCCCTGCTCGTAGATGGCGACCTCGCGGCCCGCGTACGCGTGGCACGCGTTCCAGCGCGCCTGGAAGGGCGCAAAGCCCGCCGCGCCGAAGCGTTGCAGCGCGGCTTCGAGTGCGTTGAGTTCGGCGGCGAGCGTGTCGGTGAGATTGGCGTTCGGCCACGCGCGCGAAAGCGCCGTGGGCGTCGTGCCGGGCACGACTGCCGCGCTGCCGCCCGCGGCGTTGAGCGCCTCGACGCTGGCGGCGAGCGCATCTTCGCCGCGCACGTTCGTGCCGATGCCGATCACGACCGCTGTGGCGTCGGCGGTGGTCCAGGCGGTTTCCACGAGGATGCCCACCAGCTTGTCGCCTTCGAGCAGCACGTCATTGGGCCACTTGAGCGCGATTTGTCCGGGCGCCGTGACGGGCAGCGTGCGCAGGCCGTCCACCAACGCCGAGCCGATGGCGAGGCTCAAGCCCGCAAGCCCTTCGATCGGGCGCGGCAGCACGCAGCCGATCGAGAACAGCAGTGCGTCGCCGGGCTGCGCGACCCAGGTGCGGCCGCGCCGGCCCCGGCCGGCCGTCTGCAGATAGGCCACGCGCACGATCGGGCGTGCGAGGGCGTCGCGCTTTTGCGGCAGCGCCTTCAGGCGCGCCATGAGGTCGGCGTTGGTCGAGCCGGTTTCCTCGACGATCTCGATGGGCCAGTCGTGTGCGGCCGGGCCGAACAGCGTGATCGCGCGGTTGCGGTCGATGCGCCAGTCGCCGGCGCTCGGAGTCTCGGGGGTGGGGGGCGTCGCATTCATGTCTCATATTGTAGTGGCTGAGGCGCGGGTAGCAGCCCGCAACGCTGGTTTCGACCCGAAATGTGGGCAATTCACATGCCACCCACAGGCAGCCCACAGGTTATCCACGGAATCGTCCACAGGGTGACGGTGGCAATCGCCCCCCGTCGATTCCCCGCAATTTGCCCAATCTTTAGGCAATTCACAGGCCGCCCACAGGCAGTCCACAAGTTATCCAGAGAGTTGCCCACAGTTCGCCTCGTGTCTGAAAGCCAACCGTGCGCTTTCGGACCGACGAAACGGGGCGCGTTCGCTACAATGTTTGCTCACCCCGTCCGTCGAGTGCTTACCCTTGAATCAAGACACGCCGCCCGGCCTTGAAGTCTCGGCCGGCACCCACGGAAAGACCGTGCGCCTGTCTGGCCAGTGGACGGCGCTCGCGCTCGCGCGCGACCGCGATCAGGGCGGCGCCGCGCGCCGTCTGCGTGCGCTCGCCGAAGAGCGCGTGGGCGCTTGGGACCTCTCGGGCGTCGAGCGCATGGATCACGTCGGCGGCCAGGCGCTCTGGCGCGTCTGGGGCCACAAGCTGCCGGCCGACCTCGTCGACCTCACGCAAACGCAGCGCGACATCTTCGAGCGCATCGCCCTGCTCGACTCCGTGCGCGAGCCGGCGGAGCGCATCGTGCGCATCGATCCGGTCACGCAGCTCGGCCTCGCGATCTTCTCGTTCTTCGACCACCTGTACGGCGGCATCGCCATGTTCGGGCGCGTGATCCTCGATCTGCTGCTCGTGGTGCGCAAGCCCAAGGTCACGCCATGGATCGAGATTTCGGCAAACATCTACAACGCCGGTGCGCGCGCGCTGCCGATTACGGCGCTCGTCGCGTTTCTGATCGGCATCGTGCTGTCGTACCTCTCGGCGCAGCAATTGCGCCTGTTCGGCGCGAACCAGTTCATCGTCAATATCCTCGGCCTTGCGGTGATCCGCGAACTCGGGCCCGTGCTCTCGGCGATTCTCGTGGCGGGGCGCTCGGGCTCTGCCATCACGGCACAGATCGGCGTGATGCGCGTGACCGAAGAACTCGACGCCATGCGCGTGATGGGCATCTCGCACGGCCTGCGTCTGATCCTGCCTCGGGTGATCGCGCTCGGCATCGCAATGCCGCTGCTCGTGATCTGGACCGACATCATTGCGTTGCTAGGCGGCGCGATCGCGGCGAAGATCGTGCTGGGCATCGACATTTCGTGGTTCATGCGCTCGATGCCCAGCGTCGTGCCGATCGCCAATCTCTGGATCGGCCTCGGCAAAGGAGTGGCGTTCGGCATGCTGGTGGCGATCGTGGGCTGTCACTTCGGCTTTCGCATCAAGGCGAATTCGCAGAGCCTGGGCGAGGGCACGACCACGTCGGTCGTCACGTCGATCACGATCGTGATCCTCGCCGACGCCGTGTTCGCGATCCTGTTCCAGAACGTGGGGCTTTCATGAGCACGACTGGCACGACGGTTACGACGATCGAGACGAAAACGACCGGCACGATCACCACGCCGCTCAAGGAGGTCGCGCAGGATCTGCCGCTGCCGACCATCGGCGAGCCGGTGATCGAGGTCCACAACCTCTCGAAGCGCTATGGGCGCAACGTTGTCCATCAGCATCTGAACCTGGAAATTCGCCGTGGCGAGATCGTCACGCTGGTAGGCGGCTCGGGCTCGGGCAAGACCACGCTCGTGCGCCAGATCCTCGGGCTCGAGAAGCCGACCTCGGGCACCATCAAGATGTTCGGCGAGAACATTTCGACCATCGACGCCGAGCGTGCGCGCCTCATGCGCACGCGCACCGGCATGCTGTTCCAGCAGGGCGCGCTGTTCTCGTCGCTCACGGTGTTCGACAACATCGCGCAGCCCGTGCGCGAACTCGGCAAGGTGCCGGCCGGCCTGCTGCGCGACATCGTGATGCTCAAGCTCGAAATGGTCGGGCTGCCGTGCAAGCACGCGTCAAAAATGCCGGCCGCGCTCTCGGGCGGCATGATCAAGCGCGTGGGCCTCGCGCGCGCGATCGTGCTGGAGCCGGAGCTGCTCTTTCTCGACGAACCCACGGCCGGGCTCGACCCGCGCTCCTCCGACGAAGTGGTGGAGCTCATCAGCACGCTGCACCGGGCGTTGGGGCTCACGGTGGTGCTCGTCACGCACGACCTCGACGCCATGGTCGCGCTCTCCACGCGCGTGGCCGTGCTCGCCGAGCGCAGGGTGCTCGTGGCGGCGCCCGTGGAAGAGGCGGCGAGCGTCGATCATCCGTTCATCCGCGAGTACTTTCTGGGCATGCGCGGTCGCCGCGCGCTCCAGGCGCTGCCGCCCGAGCGGCGCGCAAAGCTGCCGCCGGCGGCGCTCGCTCCCGCAGCCGTGGGGTACAAGCCGTGGTAGGGTCCGCGCGCGCCGCTATCCGGCTCGATCGGCCTGACCGGCTCAACCGGCGCGCCGCGGCCGCCAAAGAAGGAATCTGACGATGGAAAACAAACCGCATGCGTTCTGGGCGGGCATGTTCACGATAGGGCTGCTCATCGTGATCGCGCTTGTCGTCGTCTTCTTCAGCGCCGATCGGGCCGTGCGCGTGCCGTACGACCTCATTTCGCGCTCGAGCGTGACGGGCCTCTATCCGGACGCGGCGGTGCGGTTTCGCGGGATCGACGTGGGCAAGGTGCAGTCGATCAAGTTCGATACCCAGCATCCGGGCCAGATCCGCATTCGCATTCTCGTCGACCAGAAGGCGCCGATGACGCGCTCCACCTTCGGCTCGCTCGCGCTGCAGGGCGTGACGGGCATCGCGTTCGTGCAGCTCGACGACAACGGCGTGGACCTCTCGCCGTTGCATTCTTCGCCAGCGCGCGTGGCCGAGCTGCCGCTGCGCCCGGGCTTGCTCGACCAGCTCCAGCGCCGCGGCGACGCGCTCCTGCGCAAGCTCGACAACATCGCGGGCGACATCGACGAAATGCTCTCCGAGGACAACCGCAAGCAGGTGATGCAGGCCGTGAACAGCCTGCAGCAGGCCGCGAGCAGCGTGAACGTGCTCGCCGAGCAGCTCCAGCCCGCCACGAAGCAGCTACCGGGCGCGGTGACGCAGCTGCAGCACACGCTGCAGTCGACCAACACGCTGATCACGAGCATGAACCGCCCGGACGGCCCGTTCCAGACCAACCTGAACAAGGCCGGCACGGCGGCGGCCCAGGCCGGCGCGGCGCTCACCTCGATCGACACCTCGATCCAGGACCTGTCGGCGCGCGTGGGCTACGACACGCTGCCGCGCGTCGACTCGCTCACCGACGATGTGCGCTCGGCCATGCGCGCCGTGGACCGCGCGGCGGGCACCTTCAGCACGAGCCCGCGCAGCGTGCTGTTCGGCGGCGCGCCGCAGCCGGCGCCCGGGCCCGGCGAGGCGGGCTTTGCGTGGCCGGCTACTGCGGGGACGAAGTAGGCCGCGCCGCTGCCTGACGGTCCTACGCGACACCATTCGATGCACTTCGCGCGGCGCATGCGCCGCGCGCCAAAGAAGGAAACGCAATGTCACGCACATCACGCCTGCCACCATCGATGCAACGCGCTGCAGCGGCCGGCTCAGCCTGGCTGGCGGCGCTCGCGCTCGGTGCGCTCCTCGCCGCCTGTGCGAGCAATCCGGCGATCAACGAGGCTCGCTACGACCTCGGCCTGCAGTCGTCGCAGGAAGCGCCTGGCGCCCAGGCCGCCCCGGCGGTGCCCGGCGCGCCGGGTGCCAGGCCGCTCTTGAAGGTGCTGGCCGTGAGCGCGCCGCCGCCGCTCGATAACGACGGCATCCTCTACCGGATGAATTTCGACTCGCAGCGCACGGCGCGCTACGCGAACAGCCGCTGGACGATGTCGCCCGCGCGGCTGCTCACGGAACGTCTGCGCACGTCGCTCGGCGCGCACGCTACGGTGCTCGCGGGCGGTGACGCCGTGCAGGCGCCGATGCTCAAGGTCGAGCTGTACGAGTTCGAGCAGGTGTTCGAGAGCCCGACGCAAAGCGCGGGCGTGCTGGCTGCGCGCGCAACGCTCATGCAGGGCGGCAGGGTGCTGGCGCAGCGCTCGTTCGCCACGCGCGCGCCGGCGCCCACGCCCGACGCCGCGGGCGGCGTGCGTGCGCTGCAGGCGGCCAGTGACGATTTCGCCAATCAAGTGGGCGCGTGGCTGAGCACGCAGTCGTTCGCGGGCACGCCTTGATGGATATAGAGAGGCGTCGCGCGATTGCGATGCGCGGCGTGACATCGGGGGCAAGGGCGGGATAGCGGCATGATCGAAGCGGGACGGCTCCGGCTGCGCGCCCCGCACGGCGGGCGGCGCGGGATGGACGGCGACGAGGGTGGTCAAAGCGGTGGCCAAAGCAACGGCCAGGGCGCTGGCGACGAACGCGGTGCGATCGCCAGCGGCGACACGCCCGCGTCGTCAGCGCCATCGCCATCGCCTGCCGCCGCACGCGAGCCGCTGCCGCGCCAGGCCTCGACGCTCTCGCGCCAGGCACTCGCGCTCTACACCGCGCTGATCGTCTACGGCTCCTGGTATCCGTTCACTGGCTGGCGGTCGCTCGGTCTCAGTCCCTTCGCCTATCTGGGCGATCCGTGGCCACGCTACTGGACGGTGTTCGACATCGTCACCAACGTGCTCGGCTACATGCCGTTCGGCGCGCTCGTCGTGCTCGCCGCGTGGCCCCGCTGGCGCGGTTGGCTCGCCGTGTTGCTCGCCGCCATTGCGGGCACGCTGCTCTCGGGCGTCATGGAGGCCGTGCAGACCTGGTTGCCCACGCGCGTGGCGTCCAATCTCGATCTCGCCTCGAACGCGTTCGGCGCACTGCTCGGCGCGCTCGTGGTGGCGCCCGCCACCGGCGCGCTGCTCGAGCGCGGCTTCCTGCGCCGCCTGCGCTTTCGCTGGTTCGAGCGCGACGCGGCCGTGCTGATGGTGCTCGCGGGGCTTTGGCCGTTCGCGACGATGTATCCCACGCCGCGCCTCTTCGGCTTGGGCGAGTGGGCGCGTGCGCTCTGGCAGCGCCTCGACGTCTCGATGCAGGACGCTGTGCTCGCCTGGACGCCTGCCGCCTGGCATCTGCGCTCGCTGCCCGACATGCTGGCCGCGCGCCTGCCCGATAGCGGCTGGGAGGCGATCGTCACGACGCTGAACCTGTTCGGCGCGGCGGCGTTCGCGACGCTCCCCATGCGCTCGCGGGCGCCGCGCGCGCGGCTCGTCATTGCGCTGATTGCGGTGACACTCGTCGTCAAGGTAGGCGCGACCTTTCTGCAGTCGCAAAGCGGCCTGATCTTCGATTGGGCGACGCCGGGGGCGCTCGCGGGCCTCGTGTGGGGCACGCTGCTCGCGTTTCTCGCCTTGCGTCTGCCGCGCGCCGTGCGCGCCGCGGCGGCGACGCTCGCGCTCGCGGCGGCTCTCGTGTTCGTGAATGTGCTGCCCGTGAATCCGTATTTCGACGTCGTGCTCGCGGACTGGCGCCAGGGCCGCTACCTGCACTTCAACGGCCTCGCGCGCTGGCTCGCGTGGACGTGGCCCTGGGCCGCGCTCGCATGGACGGCGTTCTCGCTCGAACGCGCGTGGCTCGTGCGGCGAGCGCGCCGGGCCGCGAAGCGCGCTCGCCACGACCGGTGAGGGCGCGCGGCGCTCGCAAGAGCGTTCACGCCGCGCTCGCTATAATCGACCGGATCGCCGCGCAGCCACGCTCGCGCGCCACGCAATGTATTGCCGCGAAGGCGGGCCACACGCTTTCAGCAAGCCCGCGCTCACTGCGCGACACTCACCGGTGCCCCACGCCATGACCGATTCGTTCTACAAGTACCACGTCTTTTTCTGCCTGAACCAGCGCGACCCCGGCGCGGACCGCCCGAGCTGCGCGAATTGCAACGCACAGGCCATGCAGGAGTACGCGAAGAAGCGCGTGAAGCAGCTGGGCCTCGCCGGTCCCGGCCAGGTGCGCATCAACAAGGCGGGCTGTCTCGATCGCTGCGAGGAGGGCCCGGCCGTCGTCGTGTATCCGGAAGGCACGTGGTACACGTATATCGACGAGAGCGACATCGACGAAATCGTCGTCTCGCATCTGCAGAACGGCCAGGTGGTCGAGCGCCTGAAAATCGATCGCTGATTGCTCCAATGCACGGCCAAACAGTACCCGTAAGGACTGCCGCACGATGAACGCCCAGACACATAAATTCCAGATCGACGGTCCCGTCGGCAAGATCGAGTGCGCGCTCGACGTGCCCGACGCCGGCACGACGCCGCGCGGCATTGCGCTCGTCGCGCATCCGCATCCGCTCTTTGGCGGCACGATGGACAACAAGGTCGCGCAAACGCTCGCGCGCACGCTCGTGCAGCTCGGCTACACGACCTATCGCTCGAACTTTCGCGGCGTGGGCGAAACGGCGGGCACGCACGACAACGGCATCGGCGAACAGGACGATCTGCTCGCACTCATCGCCTACATGCGCGCGCAACCGGGCCAGGCCGACGTGCCGCTCGTGCTCGCGGGCTTTTCGTTCGGCACCTTCGTGCTCTCGCACGTCGCGAAGCGCTACCTCGAAGCGGGCGGTGCGATCGAGCGCATGGTGTTCGTCGGCACGGCTGCGAGCCGCTGGGAAGTCGCGCCCGTGCGCGACGACACGCTGGTGATCCACGGCGAGCTCGACGACACCGTGCCGATTCTCTCGGTGTACGAATGGGCGCGTCCGCAGGAATTGCCGGTCGTCGTGATTCCGGGGGCGGAACATTTCCTGCACCGCAAGCTGCATATCCTCAAGCGCATCATCGTCGAAGCGTGGCGCTGAAGCGTCGGCCCCACAGTTTCGGGGCCCGATGCTAGCCCTTCGTCACCTCGCTTATGTCGGCAGAAATGCGTGAAAAATGCACGACAGGTATGCGCAAACGTGTGACTTAGCGAAAATTCGCCACGACGTGACGCGTATAATGTTCGCCAATTTTGTGCTTGCTGCGCCGCGACCGGCGCATGCACGGCACCCGCATTCCGGCTTTCACCGACCGTGCGCCGCATGGCGCGCTACGTTCATCCCGTCCCCATTCAGCCCGACCTGAACCTATGCGTTTTCTCTCCTCCGGCCAACCGTCTTCTTTCGTTCCTTCCTCCGTCGTCCGCAATGTCACGCTCGCAGCGCTGCTGCCCGCCACACTTCTCGTGAGCGCGAGCGCGTTTGCCCGCACGCCCGCACCCGCCGGCGCGAAAGTGCAGGCACAGCCGCAGGCGCAGGCGTCTGCCGGCGCGGCCGCAGACCAGGTGCTTGGCGGCCTGCCGCCGCCCGGCGTGAACGCGCGCTCGTGGGTGCTCGTCGACGCCACCGCGAACCAGGTGCTCGCCTCCGGCAACGCCGATGAGCGCGTCGAGCCCGCATCGCTCACGAAGCTCATGACCGCGTACCTCGTGTTCGAGGCGCTGCAGAGCAAGAAGATCTCGATGGACCAGATCATCGAGCCGAGCGAAGCCGTGCGCCGCGTGAAGAACGACGAGTCGCGCATGTTCATCGAAGCCAACAAGCCGGTCTCGGTGCATGACCTCGTGTACGGCATGATCGTGCAGTCGGGCAACGACGCGGCCATCGCGCTCGCCGAACTCGTGGGCGGCAGCGAGGCGAATTTCACCAACATGATGAACGCCGAGGCGCAAAAGCTCGGCATGACGCACACGCATTTCGCCGACGTGAACGGCATGCCCGACCCGAATCACTACACGACGGCCGGCGACCTCGCCAGGCTCTCCGCGCGCCTGATCCGCGACTATCCCGAGTACTACGAAATCTTCTCGGTCAAGGAATTCAAGTACAACAACATCAAGCAACCGAACCGCAATCGCCTGCTGTGGATCGACCCGACCGTCGACGGTCTGAAGACCGGCCACACCGAAGCTGCGGGTTACTGCCTGATCGCATCGGCCAAGCGTCCGATCGCGGGCGGCGCCTCCCGCCGTCTCGTTTCGGTGATGATGGGCGAGCCGAAGGAACACGACCGCGTGCAGGACAGCCTGAAGATGCTGAACTACGGCTATAGCGCATACGACACCACGCGCATCTATCAGGCGAACCAGGCCGTGGCGACGCCGCGCATCTACAAGGGCACGCTCGACGCCGTGAAGGTCGGCGTGCAGAAGGATCAGTTCGTCACGCTGCCCAAGGGCGCCGCCGAGAAGGCCAAGCCGCAGGTCGAACTCAGCAGCCCGCTGATCGCGCCGCTCGCCGTTGGCCAGCAGGTCGGTTCGGCGAAGTTCGTGGGTGCGGACGGCAAGGTGCTCGCGCAGGTTCCGCTCGTCGCGCTCGAAGCCGTGCCGCAGGCCGGTGTCGTCGGCCGCGTGTGGGATTCGCTCATGCTCATGGTCAACAAGAAGAAGTCATGACGCCCGCTTCAGCGACGCAGCCGGCCGAGCCGCTCGTCTGGCTCAACGGCGAGATCACGCCGCTTTCCGAAGCACGCATTCCCGTGCTCGATCGCGGCTTCATCTTCGGCGACGGCATTTACGAAGTCGTGCCCGTCTATGCGCTCGCCGATGATGAAGGCACGGTGCGCGTGCCGTTTCGCATCGCGCAGCATCTCGCGCGGCTCAAGCGCTCGCTCGAGAAGGTCGGCATCGCGAATCCGTTCGACGAAGCAGGCTGGCGCGCGCTCCTCGCGCGTCTGATCGAGGCGAACGAAGCGGCGGGTGCGCTCGCGCGCGATGCCCACGCCAACTTCTACGTGCAGGTGACGCGCGGCGTGGCGCCGCGCGGCCACGCCTTCCCGGCGGCGGCCACACCCACCGTGTTCGCGATGGTCAATCCGCTCAAGCTGCCGGGCGTTGCACAGCGCGAACAAGGCGTGCGCTGTGTGACGGCTGAAGACAAGCGCTGGCTCAATTGCGACATCAAGTCGACCTCGCTGCTCGGCAACGTGCTGATGGCGCAGCACGCGGCGGAAAACGACGCGTTCGAAACGATCCAGCTGCGCGACGGCTGGCTCACCGAAGCGTCCTCGTCGAACGTGTGGGTCGTGAAGGGCGGCGCGCTCTTTGCGCCGCCGCGCAGCAACCGCATTCTCGAAGGCATTCGCTACGGCCTGGTCGAGGAGCTGGCCGGGGAGTGCGGCGTGCGCTTCGAAGCGCGAGAGATCGCCGAAGCCGAACTGCGCGAGGCGGACGAGATTCTCGTGACCTCGGCAACGAAGGAAGTGCTGGCGGTCGTCGCGCTCGACGGCAAGCCGGTAGGCGGCGGCAAGCCGGGGCCGGTCTATGCGGCGCTTCACGCGGCGTACCAGCGCGCGAAGCAACGCGAGGCGCAGGCATTGCGTGCAGCAGTTGCCGAGCTACAGGAAGTGGAGAAATGAACGTGACACAACAGGCAAACCCCCCCGCAGCGAAAGAATCGCTGATCGAATTCCCCTGCGACTTCCCGATCAAGGTGATGGGCAAGACGCATCCGGAATTCCAGGACACCATCGTGACGGTGCTGCGCGAATTCGACGGCGGCTTCGACGCCACGACCATCGAGACGCGTCCGTCGAGCGGCGGCAACTACACGGGCCTCACCGTGACGGTGCGCGCCACGAGCCAGGCGCATCTCGACGACATCTATCGCGCCCTCACCGGGCATCCGATGGTGAAGATCGTGCTGTAAGCGGGCAGAAGGCGTTCGAACGAAAAGGGCCGCAATATGCGGCCCTTTTTGCATCGTGCGCCGCATCTGGCGTCCAGGTGGACGTCAGGGCATGTCGCCGATGCGCGCGCGCTGCGCCGCGGCGGCGGCCGTCATCAGCGGACCGGCTTCGCAAGCGTCCTCGTAGAGCCGTCGAAAGCGCGCGACCTCGTCGAACACCCAGTCGCGGAACGCCTGCACGCGCTCGGTCTGCATGCGTTGCGGCGGGCAGATGAAGTAGTAGCGCCACGGGCTCGGTCCGTCGATGTCCTTGAAAAGGCGCACGAGGCGCCCGCGTGTGATCTCGTGCATGGCGAGCGAGCGGCGCACGAGCGCGATGCCCTGGCCGTCCATCGCCGCCTGAAGCAGGTTCGACGAATCCTGGTAAAGCACGCCGCGCTTCGGCTCGGGCAGGTCCTGGAGGCCAGCGGCGTCGAACCACGGCCGCCACAGTTCGTCGTCCGAGCGCAGTAGCGGCAGCTTCGCGAGTTCGTGTGGATCGGTGGGCAGATTGCCGCCGTTGAATTCGGGCGAGCAGGCGGGAAAGAAGATTTCGTCGAGCAGCAGTTCGGCGTGCAGCCCCGGATAGTGCCCGTAGCCGAAGCGGATGGCGACATCGACGTCGTCGCGCGCGAAGTCGGTGAGCGAATTCGTCGATTGCAGCTCGACGTCCCACTGCGGATGCGCCTCGATGAAGCGGCCGATGCGCGGCGTGACCCAGCGCGCCGCGAACGACGACAGCATTGAAACGACGAGCCGCCGGTCGCGGTCGCCGGCGCGGATTTCCTGGGTGGCGTGCGCGAGCTGGCTGAGCGCGTCGCGCACCTGGCCGGCGTAGCGGCGGCCGGTGTCGGTTACGCGCACGCGTTTGCCGTCGCGGGCGAAGAGCGCCACGCCCAGTTCCGCTTCGAGCGCGCGAATCTGGTGGCTCACGGCGCCGTGCGTGACGAAGAGTTCGTCGGCGGCGCGCGAGAAGCTTTCGTGGCGGGCGGCGGCTTCGAAGGCCTTAAGCGCATTCAGCGCGGGTAGCTGGCGCAGATCCATATCGTATTTTTTCTCACATAGGCGTGAAAATTGATCGTTTTGCTCGACCCCTTATGGTGTCTACGATTGTAGCTATCGAAGCAGGTCATTCGGAGTCGAAAATGAGAGAAATTTCTTCGGATATCACGTTTGAAGTGGCGGCCGGTCAAACGGCTTCAGTGCGCGTCGCGCGCAGCACGCGGCTGAGCGTGAAGTGCGGCACCGTCTGGGTCACGCGCAGCGACGACACCGCCGACTACTGGCTCGAACCCGGCCACACGATGCGGCTGCGGCGCGGCGAGCGCCTGTGGATCGGCGCGGAAGGCGGCGCGCCCGCGTGGGTGGGGTTCGCCGCGCCGGCGCGCCTGAGTGAGCGCGTGGTCGACCTGGCCGCGCGCGCCGCACAGCGCGCAGGCGTTCACATCGGCGACGGCTGGCGCACGGTTTGACCTGACGGCTCGTCACTCGAAAGCGGCGACGATGGGAAAGCCACCCATCGCCGCCGTTGTCCGCAGCATGCCCGGCGCGCTCGCCCCGAATTCGGTAAACTCCCGAAATCATGTGCGCCACCCCGGTTTCACCCTCGCAAATTCATTCCGACCCCGGCGCGGCCGCGGTCGCGTCTCAAACGGCAAGTTCGTCCATCGTCGTGCGCTGGCGCGGCAACGAGGCTTATCAAGCAAGCTTTGACGCCATGCGCGAGTTCACGGCCGCCCGTGACGCCAATACGCCCGATGAAATCTGGCTCGTCGAGCATCCGCCCGTGTTCACGCTCGGCCAGGCCGGCAAGCCCGAGCATCTGCTGGTGGCGAACAGCGGCATCCCGCTCGTACAGATCGATCGCGGCGGCCAGATCACGTATCACGGGCCGGGCCAGGTGGTGGCCTACCTGCTGCTCGACTTGCGGCGCAGGAAGCTGATGGTGCGCGAGCTCGTCACGCTCATCGAGGACGCCGTGATCGAAACATTGGCGGCGTATAATCTCGCCGGCGAGCGCAAGGCCGGCGCGCCCGGCATTTACGTGCCAGAAGACGCCAGCGGCGCGAGCGCGCTGCATGTGGGCGCCAAGGTTGCAGCGCTCGGCCTGAAGATCCGCAACGGCTGCAGCTATCACGGCGTGAGCCTGAACGTGTCGATGGATCTGAACCCATTTCTGGCGATCAATCCGTGTGGATACGCCGGTCTCGAAACCGTCGATATGGCCACGCTTGGCGTCCGGGCGGACTGGCGCGAAGTCGCCGCCACGCTGGCGGCGCGGCTCGAGGCGAATCTCGCGGCGCACGCAGCAACACTTCTGGCGGTAGCCGAAGCGGCTGCCACAGACCCTTCAGCCGAAGCGGCCGGGACGCACCCGGTCGCAGAGGCGGCTGAAAAGGAAGCGGCCGCTTACGCGGCCGCGATGGACCCGGCCGAAGCGGCCGTATCAGGCGGGCAACCGCCGCAACCGCAGGCTGGCGTTGCACCGGCGGCCTGACTGGATCGAAAGCATGACTGACGTAACCGCGAACCCCGCCGCAAACTCCGCTGGCACGAGCGCCGACGCCGTTGCCTACGACGCCACCGCAAAACAGAAGGCGCAGGCCAAGACCTCGCGCATTCCGATCAAGGTCATTCCCATCGAGAAGCTGAAGAAGCCCGAGTGGATCCGCGTGAAGGCGGCCACGGGCAACTCGCGCTTCTACGAAATCAAGAACATCCTGCGCGAGCACAACCTGCACACGGTGTGCGAGGAAGCGAGCTGCCCGAACATCGGCGAGTGCTTCGGCAAGGGCACCGCGACGTTCATGATCATGGGCGACAAGTGCACGCGCCGCTGCCCGTTCTGCGATGTGGGCCACGGCCGCCCCGATCCGCTCGATCCGGATGAGCCGGCGAACCTCGCGCGCACGATCGGCGCGCTCAAGCTCAAGTACGTCGTGATCACGAGTGTGGACCGCGACGACCTCCGTGACGGCGGCGCCGGCCACTTCGTGGAGTGCATCCGTCAGGTGCGCGAGCAATCGCCCGAAACGCGTATCGAGATTCTCACGCCGGACTTCCGCGGCCGTCTGGATCGCGCGCTGCAGATCCTCAATGCCGCGCCGCCCGATGTGATGAACCACAATCTCGAAACGGTGCCGCGCCTCTACAGGGAAGCGCGCCCGGGTTCGGATTACGCGCACTCGCTCAAGCTGCTCAAGGACTTCAAGGCGCTGCATCCCGAAGTCGCGACGAAGTCGGGCCTGATGGTGGGACTCGGCGAAACCGAAGAAGAAATTCTTCAGGTGATGCGCGACCTGCGCGCGCACGACGTCGACATGCTGACGATCGGCCAGTACCTCCAGCCTTCGGAGCACCATCTGCCAGTGCGTTCGTATGTGCATCCCGACACCTTCAAGATGTACGAGGAAGAGGCGTACAAGATGGGCTTCACGCACGCGGCCGTTGGCGCGATGGTGCGTTCGAGCTATCACGCCGATCTGCAGGCGCATGGGGCAGGGGTGGTTTAAACAATTCCCCGCTTCTCGCAAGCACCCAGTCGAAAGGCCCGCTGAAAAGCGGGCTTTTTGCTTTTTTGCGTCGCGCCGCGCTCGAACAGCGCGATGCATGCATCGATTCCCGCACCATCCACCTCAACGCGAAAAGCAATGCTCCAGCAGCGTCATTAGCTAACGCGGATAAGTTAGAACCGGTCGCCGCCAGACTCCCTATAGTCGGAACCTTCATTCACTCGAACGTCGTTTCGCCGGAGTCTCCCGATGAACCCTCGCGCTATCCCTGCATTCGCACGCCGCCCGCACATCGCCGCCGTCGCATTCGCCGCCGCCTGCCTCGCTAGCGCGTTCGGCGCGCCGCGCGCGCACGCCGAAACGCGCGAGGTCGTGATCGCGTATCAGGACATGGTGGTGCCGTGGCGCTACGCGCAGGCAACCGGCGAAGTCGAGAAGGAAACGGGCTACAAGGTCACCTACCGTAAGCTCGCGAGCGGCGCCGATGTGATCCGCGCGCTCGCCTCGGGCTCGGTGCAGCTCGGCGAAGCCGGTTCGAGCCCGATTGCGGCGGGCCTCTCGCAGGGCGTGGATCTCTCGCTCTTCTGGATTCTCGACAACATCAACGACGCCGAAGCGCTCGTCGCGCGCGACGGTTCGGGCGTGACGAGCATCGCGGGTCTGAAGGGCAAGACGATCGGCGTGCCGTATGTCTCGACCTCGCACTTTCACGCGCTCGTCGCGCTGCAGAACGCGGGCGTGAATCCCGCCGACGTGAAGATCGTCAACCTGCGTCCGCCCGAGGTCGCGGCCGCCTGGCAGCGCGGCAACATCGACGCGACCTACATCTGGGACCCCGTGCTCGCGCAGGTGAAGAAGAACGGCAAGGTGCTGGTGACTTCGGGCCAGGTGGCGAAGGCCACGGGCAAGGCGACCTTCGACGGCTTCGTGGTCGATCGCAAGTTCGCGAAGGACAACGGCGATTTCGTCGCCAGGTTCGTGAAGGTGCTGGCCGCCGCCGACGCCGATTACAGCGCGCATCGCACGGCATGGAACGCGGCTTCGCCGCAGGTGCTGGCGGTGGCGAAAGAGTCGGGTGCGAATGCCGCCGAAGTGCCCGCGAGCCTCGCGCTCTACGCGTTCCCCACGCCCGCCGAGCAGGCCTCGAAGACCTGGCTGGGCGGTGGCGCGCAGTCGGGGGCGGCGCAGTCGCTGCTCGCCACGGCGGCCTTCCTCAAGGAGCAAGGCACGATCCAGAACGTGCTGCCCGACTATTCGGTAGGCGTCGATCCGCAGTACGTGCAGCGCGCCGCTGCGCATTGAACGCAAGGAGCAACCCATGAGCGCGCTCGAGATCCGCGATCTCACCGTCATCTACGAAGGCGCTCGACGTGACGCTGCGCCGAACGTCGCGCTCGCGAACGTGAACCTCGACGTGGCGAGCGGCGAGTTCGTCGTGGCGCTCGGCGCTTCGGGCTGTGGCAAGACCACGTTGCTCAACTGCATCGCGGGCTTCATCGAGCCGGCGCTTGGCGAGGTGCGCGTGAACGGCGCGCGCGTGGAGGGGCCGGGCGCCGAGCGCGGCGTGGTGTTCCAGAAGCACGCGCTCCTGCCGTGGCTCGACGTGCTGGATAACGTCGCGCTCGGCTTGCGCTTTCGGCGCGTGCCGAAGGCGCAGCGCGAGCGCATCGCGCGCGAGCAGCTTGCGCTCGTGGGCCTGGAAGCCCAGGCGCGCGAACGCGTGTATGCGCTCTCGGGCGGCATGCAGCAGCGCGTGGGCATTGCGCGCGCGCTCGCGAGCGATCCGCAGATCCTGCTGATGGACGAGCCGATGGGCGCCCTCGACGCCATGACGCGCGAGCAGGTCCAGACGCTCGTGCTCGACGTCTGGGCGCGCACGCAGAAGACGGTGTTCTTCATCACGCACAGCGTGGAGGAGGCGCTCTTTCTGGCGACGCGCATCGTCGTCATGACGCCGGGCCCGGGCCGCATCGAGCGCGAGTACGAGGTGCCGTTCGCGCGCCGGTATTTCGCCACGCGTGACGCGCGCGCCGTGAAGTCGTCGCCGGAGTTCATCGCGTGGCGCGAGCGGCTGGTGGAATTGCTGCATGCAGACGCGGGCGCACATGCACACGAGGAGCCGGTATGAGCGTGTCGCACGAATCGTTGAGAGAAGTCGCGCTTAAAGCGGCCCGCGCGCTGCCCCGCACTGACGAGGCGCACGCGGCGCAAACGGCGCGCTCCAAAGTCTGGCGCATGCCCGGCGAAGGCCCCACGGCGGCGCTGAGCGCGGCGTCGGTGGCGGCGCTCGCGCTGCTCTGGTGGCTCGCGACGCACCTGCACTGGCTGCCGCCGCTTTTCCTGCCGACGCCGGAAGCCGTCTGGCAAGCCTTCACGGACGCGCTGCACGGCCGCATCCAGGGGGGCCTGCCGCTCTCCGAGCATCTGTTCTGGAGCGCGCTGCGCGTGTTCGGTGCGTTCTTGCTGGCGGTGGTGACGGCCGTGCCCGTCGGCATTCTGATGGGCGTCTCGCGCATCGCGCGCGGCCTGCTCGATCCGCCGCTCGAGTTCTACCGGCCGCTGCCGCCGCTTGCCTACCTGCCGCTCGTGGTGATCTGGTTCGGCATCGACGAAACGGCCAAGATCGTCGTGATCTGGCTCGCGTGTTTCGCGCCCATCGCTATGGCCGCGCGCGCCGGCGCGAAGAGCGCGAGCGTCGAGCAGATACGCGCGGCGGCGTCGCTGGGCGGCAGCCTCGCGCAGATCGTGCGCTTCGTCGTGCTGCCCGCCGCGCTGCCGGAGATCCTCACGGGCCTGCGCATCGCCATCGGCTTCGGCTGGACTACGCTCGTGGCCGCCGAGATGGTCGCCGCGACGGCAGGTCTCGGGCAGATGGTGCTCAACGCGTCGAGCTTCCTGCGCACCGACGTCGTGGTGATGGGCATCGTGCTGATCGGGCTCATTGCCTGGTTCTTCGACCTCGCCATGCGCGCGCTCGAACGGCGCCTCGTGCCGTGGAAGGGACGCGGCTAAGGCGGCTCCCGTCTTTCTGGAAATCCGAACGCTCATAGGGCGCGATTCTGGAAAACCAGATTCGCGCCTTGGTTCGTTGGATAAAAAACCTTATAAATCAATGGCGTGAGCGGTTGCGCTAGCTGGCATTCTCCTTGCACATAAGAACGCGCGGCCACCCCGGCCGCGACAAAAAAACAGCAAGGAGACAGCCGATGTCCGATCCCCTCTTCCGGTTTCGCTGATCCCCAGTTTCGACCTGTCGCGGCCCGAACTCGATTCGTTCGGCCATTGGCTTAACTCATTTGCAGGAACCATCGTGAAGAAACCTCTCCACAAAGTCCTCTATTTCCAGGTGATCGTGGCGATCGTCATCGGCGTGATCCTCGGCCATTACTGGCCCGCCATCGGCATCGACATGAAGCCGCTCGGCGACGCCTTCATCAAGCTCATCAAGATGGTGATCGGGCCGATCATCTTCTGTACCGTCGTGACCGGCATCGCCGGCATGGAGGACATGAAGAAAGTGGGCCGCGTGGGCGGCAAGGCGCTGCTCTACTTCGAGATCGTCTCGACCTTCGCGCTCGTGCTCGGCCTGATCGCCACGCACGTGCTGAAGCCCGGTGCGGGCTTCAACGTCGACGTCCATTCGCTCGACGCCAAGGCCGTGGCCAGCTACGCCGAAAAGGCGCATGGCCAGAGCAGCGTCGACTTCCTGATGCACATCATTCCGGACACGATCACCTCGGCGTTCGCGCAGGGCGAAATCCTGCAGATTCTGCTGATCGCGCTGCTGTTCGGCGCCGTGCTCACGCAACTGGGCGAGCGTGGCCGCGTGGTGACCGAGTTCATCGACAGCATCTCGGGCGTGCTGTTCGGCGTCGTGAAGATCGTCACGAAGCTCGCACCGATCGGCGCGTTCGGCGCGATGGCGTTCACCATCGGCAAGTACGGCGTGGGCTCGCTGATCCCGATGCTCAAGCTCATCGGCACGTTCTACCTCACGTCGATCGTGTTCGTGCTCGTCGTGCTCGGCGCGATCGCGCGCTTCACGGGCTTCTCGATCATCCGCTTCGTTTCCTACATCAAGGAAGAGCTGCTGATCGTGCTCGGCACCAGCTCGTCGGAATCGGCCCTGCCGCAACTGATGCAGAAGCTCGAGCGCCTTGGCTGCTCGCGGTCGGTCGTGGGCCTCGTCGTGCCGACCGGCTACTCGTTCAACCTCGACGGCACCAACATCTACATGACGATGGCGGTGCTCTTCATCGCCCAGGCGACCAACACCGATCTCACGTGGACGCAGCAGCTCACGCTGCTCGCGGTGACGATGCTCACCTCGAAGGGCGCGAGCGGCGTGACCGGCGCAGGCTTCATCACGCTGGCGGCCACGCTCGCCGTGGTGCCGACCATTCCGCTCTCGGGCATGGTGCTGATCCTCGGCATCGACCGCTTCATGAGCGAGTGCCGTGCGCTGACCAACATCGTCGGCAACGGCGTGGCGACGGTCGTGGTCTCGGCATGGGAGAAGGAGCTCGACCGCAACAAGCTGCGCGCCGTGCTCTCCGGCGAGGTCGAAGAAATGAAGGAAAGCGCAGGCGCGTAAGCCGCGCTGGGCGGGCGCGCGCAGGCCGTGAGGCGCGCCGCCCGTCGATGTCTGTTCTCTCGATGTTTCGCGGCCATGGCCGCTGGGCGGCGCGAGCGTTTCCCCTGCGCGAGCGCCGTCCGTTTTTGTTTCTCGTCTGACTTCGCCGCAGTTTGGCTGAGTGGGTCCGAAGCGCTTAGTCCAGCCGGACGCCCCGGCGCGGCGCGGCCGTGTGCCACAATCTCTCTCATCCCCCTCGACCGTCTGGAAGCCGCTCACGTGACGCGCCGCCTCATCATCCTCTTCGCGCTCGCAGCCGGCCTCGTCGCGGTCTGCGCGCTGACGTGGGCGCTCACGTGGCAGACCGGGATCGACGCGCTGCGCCGCAACGCCGCCGTGCGCGGCGACCGCACCGCGGCTTCGCTCAAGAGCACGCTCGAGCGCTACGACTCGCTGCCCTATATCGTCGGCGAGCATCCGCTCGTGCAGGACGTGCTGGTCGATCCGAGACCCGAGTGGGTGGCCGCCGCGAACCGCTATCTCGAAGACGTGAACCGTCACGCGCGCGCCACGACGACCTACATCATCCGCGCCGACGGCATGAGCATCGCGGCGAGCAACTGGCGCGACCCCGATAGCTTCGTGGGCGTGGACTACCGCTTCCGGCCGTATTTCATCGACGCGATGAACGGCGGCGTGGGGCGCTTCTTCGGCATCGGCACGATCTCGCACGATCCGGGCTACTACGTGTCGCAGCCCGTGCGGCGCGACGGCAAGATCGTCGGCGTGGCCGTGGTGAAGCTCAATCTCGAATGGTTTCCGGGCACCGATGCCTCGGAGCCGCTGCTCGTCACCGACGACAACGGCGTGATCTTTCTCTCCTCGGTGCCCGCGTGGAAGTACCGCACGGTGCGCCCGCTGCCGCCGGCCGTGGTGGCCTCGATCGACGCCACGCGCCAGTACGCGAGCGAGCCGATCGCGCCGCTGCCGACGCGCGTCGAACGCGTGTTGCAGGGCGGCGCCGACATCGTGCGCATGGGCGCCGGCATCCGTGCACCGCGTTACCTGGAAACGCGCCGCTCGCTCGTCGAGCCCGACTGGCATCTCGTCACCATGTCGTCGATCGACCCCGTGCTCGAAGCCTCGCGCAACGCGACCATCATGACCGGTTTCGGCTACGTTTCCCTGTGCCTGTTCGGCTTCTACTGGCGCATGCGGCGCGCACGCGTGAGGGAAGTGATGCGCAGCCGCGCGATGCTGCAAAAGGCCTATGCGATGCTCAACGAGCGCGTGGCTGAGCGCACCGCCGATCTCTCGCAGGCCAACGAGCGCCTGCAGCGCGAGGTGGCGGAGCGCACGCGCGCCGAAGCGGAACTGCGCGCCACCCAGGACGAGCTGATCCAGGCGAGCAAGCTCGCCGCGCTCGGCCAGATGGCGGCGGGCATCACGCACGAACTGAACCAGCCCCTCGCGGCGTTGCGCAGCTTCTCGGACAACACGCGCGTGTTTCTGGAGCGCGGCCAATACGCGGCGGCCACCGAAAACCTCGAGGCGATCGGCTCGCTCACCGAGCGCATGGGCAAGATCGTCAATCAGCTCAAGCTGTTCGTCGGGCGCGCGCGGCCGAGAGGCGCGCGTGCACCGGTGACCCGCGCGCTGCGCAACTCGCTCGCGCTGCTCGGCAAGCGGCTCGACGGCTTGCGCGTGGATCTCACGTTGACGGAAGACGGCGCGCCGACCGTGCCGCTCGACGTGGACGCAGAGTACCCGGACCTGAGCGCGCAGAGCGACGACCTGCGGCTCGAACAGGTGCTCATCAACGTGCTCGGCAATGCGCTCGACGCCGTGGGAGGCCTGCCGTCGCCGCGCATTGCGATCGACGTGCAGGCGAGCGCCGCGACGCTCGCCATCGCGGTGAGCGACAATGGACCGGGCATTCCCGACGATGTGCTGCCGCGCCTCTTCGAGCCGTTTTTCACGACGAAGGAAATGGGGCAGGGGCTTGGCCTTGGCCTTGCGATCTCCTCGTCGATCGCACGCGACTGCGGCGGCTCGCTCACGGCGAGCAACGTACCCGAAGGCGGCGCGCGCTTCGTGCTGACGTTGCGCCGCGCGCGTGCCGATGCCGAGAGCGCGGCGCGTGCCGCGGGGTTGTGACGCTGGGTTGCGTGGCTGGCTTTTGAATCAGGATGACGAACGAACATGGTGAACGCATGGTCAATACCGCGCCCGGCCGGGTGCTCTACGTAGAGGATGACGAACTGGTGCGCCGCGCGGGCGTGCAAAGCCTGCAGCTCGCCGGCTTCGACGCCGCCGGTTTCGCCAATGCGGAAAGCGCGCTGCCGCTCGTCGATGCCGACTTCGCGGGCGTCGTGGTGAGCGATATCCGCCTGCCCGGCATGAGCGGGCTCGATCTGCTCGCGCAGTGCCACGAGCGAGCGCCCGAGGTGCCCATCATCCTCGTGACGGGCCACGGCGATATCTCGATGGCCGTGCAGGCCATGCGCGACGGCGCTTACGACTTCATCGAAAAGCCGTTCGCCTCCGAACGCCTTATCGAAACGGTGCGGCGCGCGCTGGAGCGGCGCCTGCTCGTGCTCGAAAACCTCGCGCTGCGCCGCGAGCTGGCGGGGCACGACGCGCTCGCGCCGCGCATCATCGGCAAAAGTCCGGCGATCGAACAGGTGCGCAAGCTCATCGCGAACGTCGCGCCGACGGACGCCTCGGTGCTCATCAACGGCGACACCGGCGCGGGCAAGGAACTCATTGCGCGCAGCCTGCATGAGCTTTCGCCGCGCCATGACAAGCCGTTCGTCGCCGTGAACTGCGGCGCGCTGCCCGAACCGATGTTCGAGTCGGAGATGTTCGGCTACGAGGCGGGTGCTTTCACGGGCGCGGCCAAGCGCCGGATCGGCAAGCTCGAGCACGCGAGCGGCGGCACGCTCTTTCTCGACGAGATCGAAAGCATGCCGCTCTCGCTGCAGGTGAAGCTGCTGCGCGTGCTGCAGGATGGCGTGCTGGAGCGCCTCGGTTCGAACCAGCCGGTGCGCGCCGACTTGCGCGTGGTCGCGGCGGCGAAGGGCGACATGAGCGAGCACGTCGCGGCGGGGACCTTCCGGCGCGACCTGCTGTACCGGCTGAACGTCGTGACGATCGCGTTGCCGCCGCTGGCCGAGCGCCGCGAGGACATCGTGCCGCTCTTCGAGCACTTCCTGCTCGACGCGGCGGTGCGCTACCAGCGTCCTGCGCCGCTCCTCACCGAGCGCGATCGCATGCGGCTCGCGCAACGCGACTGGCCGGGCAACGTGCGCGAGCTGCGCAATGCGGCGGACCGCAGGGTCCTCGGGATTCCCGACGATCTGTCGGCAGTCGCGGCGGCCGGCGAGGACGACGCGTTGCCGCTCAAGGAGCGCGTGGAGCAGTACGAGCGCGCACTGATTGCCGACGCGCTGCAGCAGAACAACGGCGCGGTCGCCCAGGCCGCCGAGCGGCTACAAATGGCGAAAGCCACGCTGTACGAGAAAATACGCCGCTATGGGCTGGTGGCGCGCGGCGAGGCGTGAAGCGGCACAAAGAGGCATAAAAAAAGCAGCGGGTTTTCCGCTGCTTTTTTTATTGGCTACGCGAATTGCGTATCAGGTCGCCAGCGCCTTCTGCAGCAACTGGTCGAGTTCGGCGAACTGCGGCTCGCCCACGTAGCGCTTGAGGATCTTGCCGTCGCGGCCGATCACGAAGGTAGTGGGCGTGAGCTGGACGTTGCCGAACTGCCTGGCCGCCGAGCCGTCGTCCATCGCCACCTTGAACGGCAGCTGGCGCGTTTGCGCGTAGTTGGCGACGTACATCGGCGCGTCGTAGTTCATCGCCACCGCAACGAACTCGAGACCTTCGCCCTTGAAGCGGTTATAGGTCTGGACCATCTTCGGCATTTCCGCCATGCAGGTCGTGCAACTCGTCGCCCAGAAGTTGACGAGGTAGACCTTGCCCTTGAGGTCGTTCGTGGAGACCTTCTGGCCGGACAGGAGCGTGAAGGTGGCGTCGGGTACGCGCTGCTGGCTGCCGAAGAACGCGAAGTAGCCGGCCACAGCGATCGCGACGACGACCACCGCCGCGCCAATGCGCATGAGCGCGCCGGAACGCTTGTTCGAAGAATTCGGGGATGCAGCGGTCATGAGCCTTGCCTCGTGCGCCGAAGGGCGCGGGTGTCGAGCGCAAATATTGTAGCGCCGAATTTCCCGGCATAGCGGTTGCGAGACAACATCCGGGTATGCGTCGACGGATAATGTCGCGCACCTTTCACCTCCGTGACGAACCGCGCCCCATGGTCCTGGACATCCTTCGCCGTGCCCGACTCCCGTTGAATCTACCGATGCGCGCCTCCGTTCCTGCCCGCGTGGCGGCGCTGGGCATAGTCGCCGCCGCGTTCGCGCTGGCCGCCTGCTCGCCCACTTACGATTGGCGCACGATTTCAAACGATGCGAGCGGCTACGCGATCGATCTGCCGGCCAAGCCCGACAAGGACGAGCGCCGCATCGACGTGAACGGCACGCCGATGCGCATGCGCGTGCAGACGGCCGAAGTCGCCGGCGACGTGTTCGTGGTCGGCACGCTCGATCTGCCCGACGCGCAGCCCGCAACGCAGCAAAAGGCACTCGACTTCCTGCGCGCGGGCCTCGCGCGCAACGTGGGCGCGGCTGCCGAGACACACGCGGTGGGGGTGCCGCTTGCAATGGGCGGCTCGGTCGAGGGCGTCGAAATGCGCATGGCCGGCAAGGCGGGCGCCAACGGCGAGACGCGCACGATCCACGCGCGGCTCGTGGCAAAGGGCGCACGCGTCTATCAGGTGGCGATCGTCGGCCGTACCGAGCCGCCGGTCGAGCAGGTCGATCAGTTCTTCGGATCTTTCAAGCTGTACTGAGTTTTGGGAGTCCGCAGTACGCCTTGCGTCGCGATGTTTTGGTCACACAGCGGCGGGCGCTTGCGGGCCGAAGTGAAAGTTGCGCTGAAGGTAAACACGCTAATTATCGGATTTGATTGACGGTTTACTGGTTACCCACAGGAGCTGTGGGTAACTTTGTGGAAAACAACGCCCCGTTGGCCGGAAAGGGCCGTCCTGTGGGCTTTCTGTTAGTTTTGGCCGCTTTTCTGTAAATCCAGAAGGGTAGAAGAATCAATGGGTTACGAAAGCGATCGTGGCGTAATGCGAACCATGCTCAGAACCAGGGGCATCATGACGAAATGTGCATAAGTCAAGTCTTGACTTCGACTTATTGGCGCTATTCACATTCCCTGCGGCGCAAAGCGGCAGCGCTCTCCGGCGAAACCGGCACTGCGGGTTACCGCTCGGTGAACACGCGCCGGTACTGCACGGCCTCCGCCACGTGGGCGGCTTCGGGCATCGCGGCGCCCGCGAGATCGGCGATCGTGCGCGCGACCTTGAGCACCCGGTAATGGGCGCGTGCCGACCAGCCAAAGCGCTCGCCCGCTTCGCGCAGCAGCGCTTCCCCGGCGGCGTCCGGCTGGCAGACTGCGTCGGTTTCGCGGCCGTTCAATTCGCGATTGGTTTTACTCTGGCGCGCCAGCTGGCGCTCGCGTGCCGCCTGGACGCGAGCGGCGATCGCGGCGCTCGATTCGGCGTTCGTGCTCGCGCGAGCGGCCAGTTCGGCGGGCGGCAGCGCTGGAATCTCGATCTGGATGTCGATGCGGTCCAGGAGCGGCCCCGACAGCTTGCGCAAATAGCGCGCGGCGCTTTCGGGCGTGCAGCGGCAGCGACCAGCGGGGTCGCCGCGCCAGCCGCACGGGCAGGGATTCATCGCGGCAATGAGTTGGCAGGCGGCCGGAAAGTCGGTTTGCCACGCGGCGCGTGAAATGGTGATCGCGCCCACTTCGAGCGGCTCGCGCAGGGTCTCCAGCACGTGGCGGTCGAATTCGGGCAGCTCGTCCAGAAATAGCACCCCTAAATGCGCGAGCGTGATCTCGCCCGGCTGCGGCGGATTGCGCCCGCCGATCAGCGCGGCGGCACTCGACGAGTGATGCGGCGCGCGAAACGGCCGCTTGCGCCACTGCTGCGGCGTGAAACCGACCGCGCTGGCGGAGAGCAGGGCGGCGGAGGCTAACGCCTCGTCGTCCGTCATGGGTGGCAGGAGCCCGGGCAGGCGTGCGGCGAGCATCGACTTGCCGGCGCCTGGCGGCCCGACCATCAACAGATGGTGCCCGCCGGCCGCCGCGACTTCGAGCGCCCGGCGCGCCCCGCGCTGGCCGACGACGTCGGCCATGTCAGGGGGCGTGGCGATGGGTCCAGTGTCGAGGGCGCTCGCGCGCACGGGGGCGAGGCGCGCTTCGGGATCGCCGCCCGCCAGATGGGCGCACAGGGAGCGCAGGTCTGCCGCGCCGTACACCGCGACATCTGGCACGAGCGCCGCTTCGGCAGCGTTTTGCGCAGGCAGATAAAGCTCGGGCATGCCGGGGCGCGCTGCTTCGCCGGGTTCAGTATCGGGAATCCGAAGGATGGCGCTTTCGCCTATGGGCTCGCGGCTGAACGCTGCCGCTTCGTCGAAATGCGCTGCGCGCTCTCTGTGCGCGCGTGCCGTGCCGCAAGCCATGGCAAACGCGCCGCGCATGGGCCGCACGGCGCCGGTGAGCGAAAGCTCGCCCGCGAACTCCCGGTGCGCGAGTGCCGCCGCCGGAAGCTGCCCGCTCGCCGCGAGAATGCCGAGCGCGATGGGCAGATCGAAGCGGCCGGATTCCTTGGGTAGATCGGCGGGCGCCAGGTTGACGGTAATGCGCCTCACCGGGAAATCGAAGCCGCAGTTCGAGAGCGCGGCGCGCACGCGCTCGCGGCTTTCGCGCACTTCGAGGTCGGGCAGCCCCACAATCGAAAACGACGGCAGACCGTTGGCGAGATGGACTTCGACGGTGACTTCGGGCGCGCGGCCAGCAGCCGGCGCGCGGCTGCGCACCACGGCAAGCGACATGGGATTCTCCGGAAGGCTCGCATGCGGAAGTGGCGCGCGGTGTACGAAGCTTCGGACCGGGCTTCGTATGTGTTTCGCGCGCCGTGCATGCGCCAGGCTGGTGAGGCGTATGCCCCTTTACGGTTCCATTGCGACCACGCTACGGATCGCTTGCGGCGGGGCGGCAGCGGTGCTGCACTCAATTGCGCACAGGAGTGCGCAAGGAAATGATCAGGAGGACTGGCTAGTCACCGGCAGCTTCTGCTCGAGCTCGGCCACGCGGCGCTCGAGTTCTTCGAGGCGCTGGCGCGTGCGCACGAGCACCTGCGTTTGCGCGTCGAATTCCTCGCGCGTGACGAGGTCGAGCTTCGAAAAGCCTTGCGACAACATTGCGCGAACATTGCGTTCGACATCGCGCGCCGGCGAGTTCTTGAGCAGATCGCTCATGCGCGACTGCAGATCATTGAATACATCGTTAGGTTGCTTCATTCGATTCCCCTTCGCTGCACAAAAAATGTGCAAGTTTTGTTTCGCCTGTGCCCCGCGGCGGACCGTGATCGATCTTGGTGCGAACTCGCAGGGCCACGGCCAGTGTGCGCGCAAGTGGTGCGCACCGCGGGCCCGTGTGCTTCGCGCTGTGGCGCGGCGGGCCGTTTCCAGCCGCCATGCGGCGCCCGGCGCGGCAGCAATGCCTGAGAACACTGTAGCAACGTTCCCCGCGCCACGCCACCGCGCGCGCGCCACGCTGGCCGTTCGGCCAGGGCCTTGCGCGCCGCGCCCCTCAAGGCGCGGACCGCATTGTCCACGGCTTTGAGCGCGCTTGCATCGAAGTCCATCACACCGCCTTTACGCACGGAGTGCAGCAAATTGGCACGGGTGTTGCTAATACTGCCCCGCGCACCGAACGACAGGTTGGCTCACGGTGTGCCAGCGACGCGGCGAAGCATCACGCGCCGTTCGCCGGGCGCCCGTTGCAGAAGCAGACAAAGGAATGAAGCAAACCACAGCGAGGACTACATGAAACTCATTACAGCAATCATCAAGCCGTTCAAGCTCGATGAGGCGCGCGAAGCCCTTTCGGCGATCGGCGTTTCGGGGATCACGGTGACGGAGGTGAAAGGCTTCGGTCGCCAGAAGGGGCACACCGAGCTGTACCGCGGCGCGGAGTATGTCGTCGACTTCCTGCCGAAGGTGAAGATCGAAGCCGCCGTGGCCGACGATATCGTCGAGCAGGCCATCGAGGCAGTCGAACGCGCGGCCCGCACGGGCAAGATCGGCGACGGCAAGATTTTCGTCACCCCGATCGAACAAGTGATCCGCATCCGCACCGGCGAGACCGGCGCCGACGCGCTGTAAAGCCTAAAGAGACCGAGACAAGAGGAAAGAGGAAACCGAGATGCGCAAACTTTTGATGTCCCTGATGATGGCCGGCTCGCTGCTGGCCGGCGGCGTCGGCGCCGCGCTGGCGGACGACGCATCCGCGCCCGCCGCGGCCTCCGCGCCGGCCACCACGGCTTCGGCGCCCGATGCGTCCGCAGCCGCCCCGGCTTCGGCGCCCGCAGCCGACGCGGCTTCGGCCCCGGCAGCAGCAGCCAGCGCCCCGGCCGCCGCCGCAAGCGCCCCGGCCGACGCATCGGCCGCTGCCGCAGCCGCGGCGCCCGCCGCACCGACCGCGCCGTTCTCGGTCGATTCGTCGAAGATCAACTCCGGCGACACCGCGTGGATGCTGACTTCCACCGCGCTCGTGCTGTTCATGACGATCCCGGGCCTCGCGCTCTTCTACGGCGGCATGGTCCGCAAGAAGAACGTGCTCTCGACGCTCATGCAGAGCTTCGCGATCACCTGCGTCGTCACGGTGATCTGGACGGTGGTCGGCTACTCGATCGCGTTCACGCCGGGCGGCTCGTTCATCGGCGGCTTCTCGCGCATCTTCCTTGAGGGCATGAACTACATCAAGGGCGACAAGGCGACGACGCTTACCGTGAGCCACCTCGCGCCGACCATCCCCGAGACCGTGTACTTCGTCTATCAGATGACGTTCGCGATCATCACGCCGGCGCTCATTACCGGTGCGTTTGCCGATCGCATGAAGTTCTCGGCGATGCTCGTGTTCATGTCGCTGTGGTCGGTCATCGTCTACTCGCCGATCGCGCACATGGTGTGGGAGCCGACGGGCTGGCTCGCCAGCGCCGGCATCCTCGACTTCGCGGGCGGCACGGTCGTGCACATCAACGCCGGTATCGCGGGTCTCGTGTGCTGTCTCGTGCTCGGCAAGCGGGTTGGCTATGGCCGCGAAGTGATGGCTCCGCACAACCTCACGCTCACGCTGATGGGTGCGGCCATGCTGTGGGTGGGCTGGTTCGGCTTCAACGCGGGTTCGGCAGTTGCGGCTGACGGCCGTGCCGGCTTCGCGATGCTCACGACGCAAATCGCTACCGCCTGCGCCGCGCTCGGCTGGATGTTCGCGGAGTGGATCGCGAAGGGCAAGCCGTCGGTGCTCGGTATCGCTTCGGGCGCCGTTGCAGGTCTCGTGGCCATTACGCCGGCTTCGGGTTTCGTCGGCGTGCTGGGCGCAATCGTGATCGGTGTGGTGGCGGGCGTGGTCTGCTTCTGGTCGGCGACGTGGCTCAAGCACAAGTTCAACTATGACGACTCGCTCGATGCGTTCGGCGTGCACGGCATCGGCGGCATCATCGGTGCGCTGCTGACCGGCGTGTTCGCGGTGAAGGACATCGGCGGCGCGGATGGCAGCCTCATCCTGCAAGCCAAGGGCGTGCTCACGACCCTCATCTATAGCGGCGTGGTGAGCTTCGTCCTGCTGAAGGTGATCGACATGGTGATGGGCCTGCGCGTTTCGGAAGAAGAAGAGCGCGAAGGTCTCGACGTGGTGCTGCATGGCGAACGCGTGGAATGAGCGCGCCGCGTTAGATGGTTTGATCTAGCAGGGCAGTAAGCAGCGACCTGGGCCCGCCTTTTCGGCGGGCCCTTTTCTTTTGCGCACTGCGGCGCCGGGTGTGGGCTTTGCTCCCGCGGGAGGGGGAATAAGCGCCGCGCCCGCGCGTTCGCATAGTGCCCCTTCAATCCGTGTGCCCAATTGCGCCGGGCGGCGCGGGCGGTCCAGAATGGATATCCGGCTTGAATATCCGCGCGCGCGAAACGCTCGATTGACCCTACCGCGCCCAGGGAATTCATGACGGGGATTCACGAGGGCAATCCCGTCTTGCAACTGGCGCAATCGTCCCCAGATAAACGACCGGTTTCCCTACAATCAAAGCATTTCGTCCGCGAGTCACCCCTTATGGTCCCGCATCTGGTTACGGCGTTGAATGGCCCGCTCCTCGAACTGGAGCAGCGCATCCTCGACGCGACGCCGGCCATCGAGCGCTGGTTCCGCCTCGAATGGCAGGAGCACACGCCGCCGTTCTACGCCTCGGTCGACCTGCGCAACGCCGGCTTCAAGCTCGCGCCCGTCGACACCAACCTTTTTCCCGGCGCCTTCCACTGCCTGCCGCAGGAAGTGCTGCCGCTCGCCGTGCAGGCGGCCATGGCCGCCATCGAAAAGATCTGCCCGGACGCCAAGAACCTGCTGGTGATTCCGGAGATGCACACGCGCAACGCGTTTTATCTGGAGAATGTCGCGCGGCTCGCCACGATCATGCGCCAGGCGGGCCTGAACGTGCGTTTCGGCACCCTCGACGACACGATCGCCGGGCCGGTCACGATCTCGCTCGCGGACGGCCAGAAGATCGTGCTCGAACCGCTCGAGCGCTCGCAGCGGCGCCTCGGCCTGAAGAACTTCGACCCGTGCTCGATCCTGCTGAACAACGATCTTTCGGCCGGCATTCCGCCCGTGCTCGAAAACCTGCACGAGCAGTACGTGCTGCCGCCGCTGCACGCCGCCTGGGCGGTGCGCCGCAAGTCCACGCACTTCTCCTGCTATGACGACGTGGCGAAGAAGTTCGCGAAGATGGTGGGCGTGGACCCGTGGATGATCAATCCGTACTTCGCGCACGTGGAAGGCGTGGACTTCGAGGCGCGCACGGGCGAGGAGCCGCTCGCGACCGCCATCGACGCCGTGCTCAAGAAGATCGCGAAGAAGTACCGCGAGTACGGCATCACCGAAAAGCCCTATGTCGTCATCAAGTCCGATGCCGGCACGGACGGCCGCGGTGTGATGACGGTGCACGATGCCTCGGAGGTCGCCGCACTCACGAAGCGCGAACGTGCGAAGATGTCGGCCACGAAGGACGGGCTGGAAGTGCACGACGTGATCGTGCAGGAAGGCGTCTATACGTTCGAGCATATCGGCGACGAAGTGGCCGAGCCGGTCGTGTACATGATCGACCGCTATGTGGTGGGCGGCTTCTACCGCGCGCACGGCAGCCGCGAGCGCGACCAGAACCTGAACGCGCCGGGCATGCATTTCGTGCCGCTCGGCTTCGAGCACACGGCGCTGCCCGACACGCGCGCGAAAGCGGGGGCGGCGCCGCCGAACCGCTTTTACATGTACGGCGTGGTGGCGCGGCTCGGCTTGCTGGCGGCCTCGGTCGAGCTGGAGAAGACCGACCCCGAAGCGATCCAGGTCTGATCCAGCCGTCATCCTTCACACAATCGAACGCAGCGCCCGCCACCGTGCGGGCGTTGCCGTCATGAAAGCAGGCACCACACCAGGCGCCATGCCAGGCGTCAAGCAGCGACAGGACAGGGACAAGGCAGAGACGATATGGACATTCTCTTCATCGCCGATCCGCTCGAGCGGTTCAAGATCTACAAGGACTCGACCTACGCGATGATGGCCGAGGCCGCGAAGCGCGGCCACCGGCTCTTCGCGTGCGAGCCTCGGCACCTCGCATGGGTGAACGGCCAGGTGGAGGCCGACGTGCGGCGCTTCACGATCATCGGCGATACGGCGGACCTGCATCGCGAAACGTGGTTCGAAGCCACGGCCGATGCGCGCGCGCTCACCGGCTTCGACGCCGTCGTCATGCGCAAGGACCCGCCGTTCGACATGGAGTACGTCACGTCGACGTGGCTGCTGGAGATCGCCGAGCGCGCGGGCGCGAAGATCTTCAACAAGCCGCAGTCGATTCGCGATCACTCGGAGAAGCTCGCCATCGGCGAATTTGCGCAGTTCGTCGCGCCGACGCTCGTCACGCGCAGCGCGGCGCGCCTGCGCAAGTTCCATGAGGAGCACCAGGACGTGATCCTCAAGCCGCTCGACGGCATGGGCGGCATGGGCGTGTTCCGCGTGAAGGCGGACGGCATGAACCTCGGCTCGATCATCGAGATGCTGAGTCACGACGGGGCGCGCAGCGTGATGGCGCAGAAGTTCATCCCCGAAATCAAGGCCGGCGACAAGCGTATCCTGCTGATCGGCGGCGAGCCGGTGCCGTTTTCGCTCGCGCGTATTCCTCAGGGCAATGAAGTGCGCGGCAATCTGGCGGCGGGTGGGCTCGGCGTCGCGCAGCCGCTCACCGGGCGCGACATGGAGATCGCCAAAGCGCTCGGCCCGACGCTCGCGGCACGCGGCCTGCTGCTTGTCGGGCTCGACGCCATCGGCGACTGGCTCACCGAGGTCAATGTCACGAGCCCGACGTGTTTCCGCGAAATCATGGAGCAGACGGGCTTCGACGTGGCCGCGATGTTCATCGACGCGCTGGAGCGCGCGGCGGCCTGAATCTGCTTTCGAAACGGGGACCGGGCGCATTTGAAGCCCGCACCTGGAGCGCGGACTTGAAAGCCTCGCGTATGGCTGCATTTGCCGATTGTGGACGCCTTGCAGGGCAGGCGCCCCCTCCAGACCTTGACTGGCGGGCAGTTTTGGACCACGAAAGGTCGAGCGCGTACGCGGAGCCTGTGAATCGCGCGCGATATCTGTCGCCGCTGTGAGCAGAACCGCCTCGCGTGCGCGAAAATGACCCTGCTACAATGCCGCGAGCCCGCGTTCCGGGCTGGCAAGCGGGCGTCGACGAGACGCTTTGGCTGCCGCGCGGCGCGTGTTCCGACCCTGCGAGCTCACGGCTGGCTGCGGGGTTGGCGCTGCAGGACGCGATCTACGGGGTCGTCCGAGCATCAACCGGAGCCGTTTTTTGCAGTCAAGCTGACATGGCAGGGATTCTGATCATTGCGCACGCACCGCTCGCCACCGCGCTACGCGAGTGCATCGCGCATATCTATGGCGGTTGTCCGGCGCGCATCGGCGCGCTCGACGTGCTCCCCGACAGCGACCCGGCTGAAGTGGTCGCCAAGGCGAATTCGGAGATCGAGCGCCTGCGCGAAGAAAACGGCGCGCTCGTGTTGACCGACATGTTCGGCGCCACGCCTTCGAACATCGCGGCGCGCCTCGCCACGGTGCCCGAGGTGCGCGTCCTGGCCGGCGTGAATCTGCCGATGCTGGTGCGTGCCGTGTGCTACCGGGCAACGCCGCTCGACACGCTGGTCGAAAAGGCGCTGGCCGGCGCGAGCAAGGGCGTGCAGACCATCGGCCCGACCATGCCGCCCGTTGCTCCTGCGAGCGAATGCGCTTGCCCGCCCACGCCCTGCACCGAAACCACTGCGGAGGCGACAAAGCAGGCCGCGAATCCGGTAGCCGGCCAGAGCGCGAGCCAGCCAGCAGCCGCGACGCGCGGCGCGGCTTGCACCGGCGGCGTTGCGGCGGGCGTGTTCAGGCCGGCTGGCAGCACCTGAGCCGGCGGCGCGCCAGCGAAAGCCAACAACAAGGCACAGCGAAACAACCCAAGCTCACTTCCACACACCGCGTCCGGATCGACCTATGCTGCAACAAGAAACGACCATCGTGAACAAACTCGGCCTGCACGCGCGGGCGTCGGCGAAGCTGACGCAGCTCGCAGGCAACTATCAGTCGGAAATCTGGATGAGCCGCAACGGCCGCCGCATCAACGCCAAGAGCATCATGGGGGTCATGATGCTGGCGGCGGGCATCGGCAGCACGGTGATGATCGAAACCGAAGGCCCGGACGAGGCCGACGCCATGAGCGCGCTGCTCAAGCTGATCGCCGATAAGTTTGGCGAAGGCCAGTAAGACGCGCGTGGTCATTGCGCCTTGCTCGGAACGCCGCGGTTTGCCGCGGCGTTTTTGTTTGCGGGCGGCGACTGCTGCACAACGCCGCAGTCATGCGCGCACAGGTGCGCATGGCCACATTCCGCCGCGCTGGAATTTATAATCATCGCCGGGGTCTGAGAGAGCGCATTGCAGCGGTTTGCCGCAGCATCAAATAACCAGAGGAGGTGCGCGTGCCGTTCACGCTGCATGGAATTCCCGTATCACGCGGTATAGCCATCGGGCGAGCGTACCTGATCGCTCCGGCTGCGCTCGACGTCGACCATTACCTCATCGAGCACGCGCAGATCGAAGACGAAATCGTGCGCTTTCGCGCGGCGCTGCAGGCCGTGGAGCACGAACTCGACACGCTGCGCGCCGATCTCGCCGCCGACGCCCCTTCCGAAATGGGCGCATTTATCGGTGTGCACCTCATGATCCTGAACGACGTGATGCTCGTACAGGAGACCATCGATCTCATCCGCACGCGCCGCTTCAATGTGGAGTGGGCGCTTACCGAACAGCTCGAACGCCTCTCGCGTCACTTCGACGACGTGGAGGACGAGTACCTGCGCGAGCGCAAGGCCGATATCGAGCAAGTCGTGGAGCGCGTACTGAAGTCGCTCGCCGGCGCCATGCCGCCTTCGCTGCACGGCGGCTGCGACGAGATGATCGTCGTCGCGCACGACATCGCGCCGGCCGACATGCTGCAGTTCAAGGGGCAAACCTTCCAGGGGTTCGTCACCGATCTGGGCGGCCGCACCTCGCACACGGCGATCGTCGCGCGCAGCCTCGGCATCCCGGCCGCGGTGGGCGTGCAGCAGGCGAGCGCGCTGATCCGCCAGGACGATCTCATCATCGTCGACGGCGACCACGGCATCGTGATCGTCGATCCCGCGCCGATCGTGCTCGAGGAGTACACCTACCGTCAAAGCGAGATGGCGCTCGAGCGGCGCAAGCTGCAGCGCCTGAAGTTCTCGCCGACGCAAACGCTATGCGGCGCGAAGATCCAGCTGTACGCGAACATCGAGCTGCCCGACGACGCGCAGGCCGCGCTCGACTCGGGCGCGACGGGCGTGGGCCTCTTTCGCACTGAGTTCCTGTTCATGAACCACAAGAACCACCTGCCGGAGGAGGACGAGCAGTTCGCCGCCTACCGCCGCGCGGTGGAGCTCATGAACGGGCTGCCCGTGACGATCCGTACGATCGACGTGGGCGCGGACAAGCCGCTCGACGCCATGAATGCGGGCGACGGTTACGAGACGGCTGCGAACCCGGCGCTCGGCCTGCGCGCGATCCGCTGGAGCCTGTCCGAGCCGCAGATGTTCCTCACGCAGTTGCGGGCAATCCTGCGCGCCTCGGCGTTCGGTTCGGTCAAGATCCTGATTCCGATGCTCGCGCACGCGCAGCAGATCGACCAGACGCTCGACCTGATCCGCGAGGCCAGGCGCCAGCTCGACGACGCGGGCCTCGCCTACGATCCCAACATCCAGGTCGGCGCGATGATCGAGATTCCGGCGGCCGCGCTCGCGCTGCCGATGTTCCTGCGCCGTCTCGACTTCCTCTCGATCGGCACCAACGACCTGATCCAGTACGCGCTCGCCATCGACCGCGCCGACAACGCGGTGGCCGACCTGTACGATCCGCTGCATCCGGCCGTGCTGCAGCTGATCGCGCATACGCTGCGCGAGGCGAAGCGCGCGGGCGTGCCCGTTTCGGTATGCGGGGAGATGGCGGGCGACCCGTCGTTCACGCGTTTGCTGCTCGGCATGGGGCTTACCGAGTTTTCGATGCACCCGAGCCAGTTGCTCGTGGTGAAGCAGGAGATCCTGCGCTCGCAGCTCAAGACGCTGGAAAAACCGGTGGCGGAGGTGCTGGCCGCTTACGAGCCCGAGGAGCTGCAGGCCGCGCTGCAGCGTGTGGCCCAGGCCTGAGCGTGCACCTGCTGATACGCGAAAATGCGAAAAGCCCCGGCATGTCCGGGGCTTTTTTCTTGACTCGCGCGGGGGTTCAGGCGTGCCGGCGACGCTCGCCGCACACCGGGCAATCCGGCTGCCGTGCCACGCGCATCGTGCTCCACTCCATGCGCAGCGAGTCGAGCATCATGAGCCGCCCGACGAGCGGCGTACCGATGCCGCCGATCACGCGCAGCGCCTCGGCCGCCTGCATCGCGCCGATGATGCCAACCGTTGGCGCGAATACGCCCATCGTCGAGCACGCCACTTCCTCGAATGGCTGATCTTCCGGGAACACGCAGGCGTAGCACGGCGAGGCGTCGTCGCGGAAGTCGAACGTGCTGATCTGTCCGTCGAAGCGCAACGCCGCGCCCGAGACGAGCGGCACGCCATGCTTCACGCACGCGCGGTTGATGGCGTGGCGCGTGGCGAAGTTGTCGGTGCAGTCGAGCACGACCGTCGCGCCCGGCACCTGCGCGTCGAGCCACGCATCGTCGATGCGTGTTTGCAGCGCGATCACCTTCACTTCGGGATTCAGGCGCGCGATGGCGTCGCGGCCCGACTCGACCTTCGCGCGGCCGACCGAAGCCGTCTCGTGCATGATCTGCCGCTGCAGGTTGGTGAGGTCGACGGTGTCGTTGTCGACGAGCGTGAGCGTGCCCACGCCCGAGGCCGCGAGATACATCGCCGCGGGCGACCCCAGGCCGCCCGCGCCCACGACGATCGCATGCGCGTCGAGAAAGCGCTGCTGCGCCTCGATGCCGATCTCGTCGACGAGGATATGGCGGGAATAGCGAAGGAGTTGGTCGTCGTTCATCGCGATGCGCTGGTTCGATGGCGCTGCGATGGACTCGAGAGCCTGAATGGCCCTGAATGGGGGAGCGCGCGCCGGGGAAATACCGTGCCGTTATTGTAACGACGCCAGCGGCTGGAGGAGGGGCGGCCTCGCGACCGGCGCACGAGGCGCACGGGTCGCGAGGCGGTACGGCGTGTTACTTCGCCGGCGCGGGAGCGGAGGCCGGCGCGGCAGCGGAGCCCGGAGCCGGCGCCATGATGAGCGCGCCCGGCTTCACGGCGATCGGCGCGGAAGCCGAGGTCGGCGGCTTCTGCTGCGCGAGGCGGCGCTCCATCGGCGACTTCGATTCGGCCACCGGCTTGCCCTGGAGCTTGTTCAGCGCCTGCTGGAGCATGTAGTCGTCGGTAGAACCGAACTCGACCGGCTTGCGCTCGCGATCCTTCTGGCGCTGATCCGGCGTTTTCTTGTCGTTCTGCTCTTCGAGCTGACGCAGCATGTCCATGCGCTCCTGCTCGCGCACTTCCTGCTCCTTCTTCTCGTCCGGATCCTGCGTGTTGGCGAGGTGGTTCTGGTAGTCCACTTCGCGCGTGACGAGTGCGTCGTCCGGATCGCCGTCTGCGTACTGGTCGACCGCGATATCAGGACGGATGCCCTTGTTCTGGATCGAGCGGCCGCTCGGCGTGTAGTAGTACGCCGTGGTGAGACGCAGCGCCGTGTCGGCCGTCATCGGGCGCACGGTCTGCACCGAGCCCTTGCCGAACGTCGTCTTGCCGACGATCAGCGCGCGCTTCGAGTCCTGCAGCGCGCCCGCCACGATTTCCGAGGCCGACGCCGAGTAGGCGTTGGTCAGCACGACCATCGGCACGGTCTTGAACTCGGCCGCCTCGCCCTTGAGCGGGTCGCCGTCGAACGACGGCAGGCGGTAGTTCTCGTAGGTGTCGCGGTAGACCTGCTTCGAGTCCGGGATCTGGCCGTTCGTCGAGACGACGACCGAATCCGGCGGCAGGAACGCGCCCGCAACGCCGACGGCGCTTTGCAGCAGGCCGCCGCCGTTGTTGCGCAGGTCGAGGATGATGCCCTTGAGGTTCGGCTCCTGGCGCGCGATATCTTGCAGCTTCTGGGCGAGGTCGGGGACCGTGCGCTCCTGGAAGCTCGTGATGCGGATATACGCGTAGCCCGGCTGCACGATCTTCGACTTCACGCTCTGGACCTTGATGATGGCGCGCGTGATGGTGAGCGGGAAGGTGCGGTCGTCGGTCTTGCGGAAGATCGTGAGCGTGACCTTCGTGCCCGGGTCGCCGCGCATCTGCTTGACGGCCTGGTCGAGCGTCATGCCGCGCACCGGCTTGTCGTTGATGCGCGTGATGAGGTCGCCCGGACGGATGCCGGCGCGGTAGGCGGGCGTGTCTTCGATCGGCGAGATGACCTTGATCAGGCCGTCTTCCGACGAGATTTCGATGCCGAGGCCCGCGAAGCGACCCTTGGTCTGCTCCTGGAGTTCCTGGTAATCGGTCTTGTCGAGATACGACGAGTGCGGGTCGAGGCTCGACACCATGCCCTTGATGGCGGCGGTGAGGAGCTTCTTGTCGTCCACCGGCACGACATACTCATGCTTGATTTGACCAAAGACTTCGGCGAAGAGCCTCAGCTGGTCGAGCGGCAGCGGTTCTACGACCGTCTGCTGGGTTTGCTGCGCCTCGGCGGAAATCTGCAGGGTGGCAAATACGCCGGTCGCGAGGCCAGCGGCGATCAGGCCGATGTTTTTCAGGTTCTTTCGCATAGAGTATGTTGCGTGCGGTCGAAAAGGCGCGTGGCAGCGTCTATTGGAAAAGCGACGGACAAGTATAACTGCACACCCGCCGTGGCTGTGTATATGGCGCGTACGATGGGGACTAAGACAGTGCTGCAGCCGCCAGGTTCGCAAACCGTGTGCCGCAATTTTGCTTCTGGCACGGTGCTGGCAGTGCGCTGGCAATCCTGCCAGCCAGGGCCCGAAAAAGACAGAAAAGGGGAATGTGCAACGAATTCCAGCGCGGCCAGAGTGCCGGGGCGAAGCCGCGCGGCGCTTCGCGTGGCGGGAGGGCATGGCCTGCGGACAGGCCGCCGGCCCGACGGACCGGCGGCTTCCTGAATCAACCAGGCAGGGCCAGGATGCGGCCGACGAGGGGAAGCACCAAGCCTCAGCCCGCCTTCTTGCCCTGGTTCGCCACGGCGGCCTGCGCCTTCGCGATGGCTTCGGCGTCGCCCAGATAGTAGTGCTTGATGGGCTTGAGGCTCTCGTCCAGCTCGTAGACGAGCGGCACGCCGTTCGGGATGTTCAGACCGACGATGTCGTCATCCGAAATGTTGTCGAGGTACTTCACGAGCGCGCGGATCGAGTTGCCGTGCGCGGCGATCACCACCTTCTTGCCCGCCTTGATGGCCGGCGCGATCGACTCGTTCCAGATCGGCATCACGCGCGCGACCGTGTCCTTCAGGCACTCGGTGAGCGGCAGTTCCTCGCGCGGCACCTTGGCGTAACGCGGGTCGTTGTACGACGTGCGCGAGTCGGACGGCTCGAGCGCCGGCGGCGGCGTGTCGTAGCTGCGGCGCCAGACCAGCACCTGCTCGTCGCCGAATTTGGCCGCCGTTTCGGCCTTGTTCAGGCCCGAAAGCGCACCGTAGTGACGCTCGTTCAGGCGCCAGGAGTGGACCACGGGCAGGTACATCTGGTCCATCTGGTCCTGCACGTGCCAGAGCGTGCGGATCGCGCGCTTGAGCACGGAGGTGTAGGCGATGTCGAACGTGTAGCCGGACTCCTTGAGCAGCTGGCCTGCCTGCTGCGCTTCGCGGTTGCCCTGCTCGGTGAGGTCGACGTCCACCCAGCCGGTGAAGCGGTTTTCCTTGTTCCACGTCGATTCGCCGTGGCGGATGAGTACGAGTTTGTACATGAGGATGCCGGTCGGTAGTGAAGGAAGCGGTAATCGGGGACGGAAGACGCAACACGGCAGCTGCGCCATGGCGGCGGTCCAGGTCCGGCGGGTGGCACGCCCGGGCTGGGGGGCGGTAACCCTGCGACAAACGGTTATTTTATAATGAGCGGATTGTCCGAATCCGATTTCGCACGATTTCTCCGACTTTCCCTTTTTCCGGCGGCCCCTCCGTGACGTTCTTCACCAATTACATCAACCTTGTACTCATCGCGATCGTCCTCATCTCAGGAGGGTTGCTCCTGTGGCCGACGCTCAAGCGCGGCGGCCGCGGCGGGGTTTCCACCGCCGAGGCGACGCAGCTCATCAACCGCCGCAACGCGGTGGTGGTCGACCTGCGTCCCGCGGGTGAGTTCGCGAAGGGTCATCTGCCCTCGGCGCGCCAGGTTGAATTCGGCGAACTCGAGACGAAGATCGGCCAGCTCGTGAAGAACAAGAGCAACCCGGTGTTGCTGGTCTGCCAGACGGGCCAGCAGTCGCACAAGGCGCTGCGCCTCGTGAAGGACGCCGGTTTTGCCGAAGTCCACGTGCTGGACGGCGGCGTGAACGCCTGGCAGCAGGCCGGTATGCCGGTCGTGAAACAAGGAGGTTCGAAGTGAGCAAAGTGGTCATGTACAGCACCCAGGTGTGCCCGTATTGCCAGATGGCCGAGCGTCTTTTAAAGTCGCGCGGCGTCGAACACATCGAGAAAGTGCTGATCGACCGGGACCCGGCGCGGCGCGAAGAGATGATGACGCGCACCGGCCGGCGTACCGTGCCGCAGGTTTTCATCGGCGAGACGCACGTGGGCGGTTACGATGACCTCTCCGCGCTCGACCGTGCGGGCGGCTTGATGCCGCTGCTCGAAGCCGCCTGAGGTTACGGGCGGATTCAAGGCCTGATTCGCAGCCCGATAGCCTTGCGGCCTCGGTCCGCAGGCGGGCTGCGCAGCGTGACGTAGCGACGCAGGGTTTCGGCCCGCGCGAGCCAGTGAGGCTTGCGCGGGCCTGTTGCCGTTCATTGCCGTAGCGCGGCGCATTTTCGGGACGCTGAGATGTCACGAGGATGCCGCCGCGATCCATTCAATCAGGGAAGCCATACACCATGTCTGACGAGAACAACCAGCCGTTCTTCAATATCCAGCGCATTTACCTCAAGGACATGTCGCTCGAGCAGCCGAATTCGCCGGCCATCTTCCTTGAGCAGGACATGCCTTCGGTCGAAGTGGAAGTCGACGTCAAGGCCGAGCGCCTCGCCGAATCGGTGTTCGAGATCATCGTCACCGGCACCGTCACGGCCAAGGTCAAGGACAAGGTTGCGTTCCTGATCGAAGCCAAGCAAGCCGGCATTTTCGACATCCGCAACATCCCGGCCGAACAGGTCGATCCGCTCGTCGGCATCGCATGCCCGACCATCCTGTTCCCGTACCTGCGCTCGAATATCGCCGACGCGATCACGCGCGCGGGCTTCCCGCCGATCCACCTGGCCGAGATCAACTTCCAGGCGCTCTACGAGCAACGCCTGCAGCAACTCGCCCAGCAAGACGGCGCAAGCAGCGCAACGCACTAAAGCGTACGTTGATCGTTTCCACGAACTACCGGTGCGGAGTATCGGAATGAACATCGCCGTTCTCGGCGCCGGAGCGTGGGGCACCGCGCTGGCAGGGCATCTCGCCCAGGCGCATCACACGCTGTTGTGGGCGCGCGATGGCGCGCTCGTCGACACCTTGCGCAAGACGCACGAAAACGCCCGCTACCTCGCGGGCGTCGCGCTGCCCAGCAATCTCGAATACGAAACGGATCTCGCCGCCGCGCTCGACCATGCGTCGGGCGAGGCGGATCTCGTCGTGCTCGCTACGCCCGTGGCCGGCCTGCGCGGCATGCTTTGCACACTGCGCGACATGGGCCGCGTGCCGGCGCACTTCGTCTGGCTCTGCAAGGGCTTCGAAGCGCAAACGCAATTGATGCCGCATCAGGTCGTGGCGGCCGAGCTGCCGGGCCATGCGAGCAACGGCGTGCTTTCGGGGCCGAGCTTCGCGCGCGAAGTCGGCGAGGGCCTGCCTGTCGCGTTGACGGTGGCGAGCGCCTCCGCCGATTGTCGCGAGCGCACGCTCGCTGCGTTCCATCACCGCGCGATGCGCATCTATACCGGCGACGACGTGGTCGGCGTGGAGGTGGGCGGCGCGGTCAAGAACGTGCTCGCGATCGCGACCGGCATTGCCGATGGTCTGGGCCTCGGCCTGAACGCACGCGCGGCGCTCATCACGCGCGGTCTCGCCGAGATGACGCGCCTTGGCGTCACGCTCGGCGGGCGTGCCGAGACCTTCACGGGGCTGACCGGCCTCGGCGACCTCATCCTCACCGCCACGGGCGACCTCTCGCGCAACCGCACCGTGGGCAAGCAGCTCGCGAGCGGCCGCACGCTCGACGATATCCTCGCCGCACTCGGCCACGTGGCCGAAGGCGTGCGCTGCGCGCAGGCCGTGCTGGCACTCGCGCGCGCGCACGGCATCGACATGCCGATCACCCAGGCGGTATGCGCCGTGCTGTTCGACGGTGTCACGCCGCGCGACGCCGTGAGCGCGCTGCTGCGGCGCGACGCGAAGGCGGAGTAGGGCGCTTCGGTCCTGCTGCGCCAGGTGCTGAGCACGCTTTGCGTGGACCGGATCGCAAAGGAGGACCGTATGCTGACCATCGGAAACTGCCGCATCGAAGCGCAGGCCGTCGACATCACCACGTTGAAGGTCGATGCGATCGTCAACGCCGCGAACGAATCGCTGCTCGGCGGCGGCGGCGTGGACGGCGCGATTCATCGCGCCGCCGGGCCGGACCTGCTGCGCGAATGCGAGACGCTGAACGGCTGTCCGACCGGCGACGCCAAAATCACCGGCGGCTATCGCCTTCCCGCCAAACACGTCATCCACACCGTGGGCCCCGTCTGGTACGGCGGCGGCCGTGACGAAGCGCATCTGCTCGCGTCCTGCTACCGGCGCTCACTCGAGTGCGCGCGCGAGGCCGGCGTGACGAGCATCGCGTTTCCGGCAATCAGTTGCGGCGTCTACCGTTTTCCTGCCGACGAGGCCGTGGCGATTGCGGTATCGACCGTGATCGACGAGCTATCGAAATATCCGACGCTCGAACACGTGATCTTCGCGTGCTTCGACAATGCGATGCTCACGCGCTACGAGCGTGAGCTTGCGGCGCGCGGCAGGGCGTAGGGCGACGCGGTACAACGTACCCGCGTCATTCGCCGCCTTCGAACCCCGCTTGACGCCACGCTTCGAACACCACGACCGCAACTGTGTTCGAGAGATTCAGGCTGCGATTGCCGGGTCGCATCGGCAGGCGCACACGCTGTGGCGTCGCAAAGCGCTCTAGCACCGCGTCGGGCAGGCCGCGCGTTTCCGCGCCGAACACGAACCAGTCGCCCGGCTGGAACGCATGCGCATGAAAGCGGCCCGATCCGCGCGTCGTGAACGCGAACATGCGCGACGGGTCCGGCGCTTCCTTGGCGATGAAGGCATCCCAGTCGGCGTGCACGTGCATCTGCGCGTACTCGTGGTAATCGAGGCCCGCGCGGCGCATTTTCGCGTCGTCGAGGGGAAAGCCGAGCGGTTCGATCAGATGAAGCCGCGCACCGGTGTTCGCGCACAGGCGGATCACGTTGCCCGTGTTCGGCGGAATTTCGGGTTCGACGAGAACGACGTTGAACATGACGATGAAACTCTCTCGATGTCTTGAATAGTGTGAGGCCGATCAGTCTTTCGGCGTGCGTAGCGCGACGAAATTCGTCACGCGCCGTGCGCCCGCGGCCTTGAGCGTATGCGCGAGCGCGTCGAGCGTGGCGCCCGAGGTCATCACGTCGTCGACGACGCCCACGTGCAGGCCGGCAAGCGGCCGCGCGAGCGCGAAGGCCCGGCCGACGTTGCGGCGGCGCGTCTCGCGATCGAGCTTCGATTGCGGCGCCGTATGCAGGATGCGTCGTACGAGCGTGGCGTCCGCGGGCGTGCCCAACCGGCGCGCGAGCGGCCGCGCGATCTGCCAGGCCTGGTTGTAGCCGCGCTCGATCAGGCGTTCGCGCGAGAGCGGCACCGGCACGACGATCTCGGGCATATCGTGCTCTTCGCACATATCGTGTGCGGCCAGCGCCAGGCGTCGCGCAAATTCCTCGCCGAGTGCGAGGCGCGCGCGAAACTTCAGGCCACGCGCGAGCAGGTCGAGCGGCGCGCGATAATCGGCGAGCGCGAGCGTGGCGTCGAATGCAGGCGGTGCGTCGGTGCAGGCCTCGCAGCGGTAGCGTGTGCGTCCCGCCGCACCGCGCCTGTGCGCGAGCGGCATCGCACAGACCGTGCAGCGCAGGCGCGGCTCGTTCCAGTACGCGGCATCGCAGCACACACAGAGCGTGGCTCGCGTCAAATTGCCGCATAATGGGCACAGATTGGGCAGCACGAAGTGGGCAAGCTGTGACGGCAGCGCCCGCGCTTTTCGACAGACGCGCGCAACGCCCGCAAGACGAGTGCGGTGCGAAGCGGGCGGTGTGACGCCCGCTGCATTGCGTGCATCACGTGAAGAAGGGCGCGGCGGCATCGAAGGACGGCCTGGGCAGCGGGCTCGCGTGACTGAAAGGAAAGGAGTGAGCGAGTATACTTCGCAGACTTCGCCAATACGACCGACATGTCCCCGTCTCCCGCAAGAACTGGCCGTCCGGACTATGACACCCGGCACCTGCGGCGCATCTTCGATCGCCGTGCGGCGACTTTCGACGACGTTGCCTTCCTGCCGCGTGAAATCGCGCAACGCATGCGCGAGCGCCTCGAGTACATTAAGGTGAAACCTGCGGCCGTGCTCGACATCGCGTGCGGCCAGGGCGACGACCTGCCCGGCTTGCGCGAGCGCTTTCCCGAAGCGCCCGTGTTCGGCACCGATCTCTCCCTCGCCATGCTGCGCCGTGCCCGCGAGCACGACGCCCCCGACACGAGCTGGCGGCGTTTCCTGCCTGCAACGGTCGGCCGCGCCCTCGGTTCGCGCGGTCCGCGGGTTGCGCAGGCCGACTTCGCCGAACTGCCGTTCGCGCACGGTGCGTTCGAGCTGCTGTGGTCGAATCTCGCACTGCATTGGCATCCGCGCCCCGACCTCGTGTTCGGCGAGTGGCAGCGCGTGCTTAAGGTCAACGGCCTGCTCATGTTCAGCACGCTCGGCCCCGACACGCTCAAGGAGCTGCGCGGCGCGTTCGCCGAAGTCGAAGCCGCGCACGGCGTGCCGACGCGCGCGCACGTCATCGATTTCGTCGACATGCACGATCTCGGCGACATGCTCGTCGAGAACGGTTTCGAGATTCCGGTCATGGACCAGGAAACGCTCACCATCACCTACAAGACGCCGGAGAAGCTGCTCGCCGACGTGCGCCGCTGGGGCGCGTATCCGTTCGAGCGCAACGGCGATGGCGACAGTGAGAACGGTGGCACCGCGCGGCGCCTGCACCGTGCGCTCGTGGCGGCGCTCGAGGCGCGCCGCTGCACGGACGGTCCGCACGCGGGCACGATCCCGCTGACCTTCGAGATCATCTACGGCCACGCGTGGAAGGCCGTGCCGCGCACGACCGCCGAAGGCCATGGCATCGTGCGCATCGAAGACATCGGCCGGGGTCCTGCAAGGAATCGGTAACGTGGTAAGGGGGCTTTCGTTATGCCTGAAATTAGCGCCGGAAAAGCCCTGGGGAAATGCTTGAAAAATCGCTGTAAAGCCCGTCTGGTATGGGTTCGCGGGCGATTGGGCCTTGCTTGTGAGGGCTGGGGATCGCGCCTATAATGCGTCAGTTTGCTGCGCGGAAGGGTCCCCAAATTCCGTTGTGGCAAGTCCAGATGTTCCCGTAGTTGTGCGAGGCGCGACGCGGCGATAGTCTGGCGAAGTTGCAAGTGGGGGAAGCGAGCGATGCAGGCGTCTGATCTGCTGGCGAGTCCGGAACCGGTCCTGAAAGACTGGATCATGAAGCGCAACTGTTCGGTTTCGCCCAGGCAATTCGTGTTCTTCTATGTTTCGCTGGCGCTGGTTTCCATCGCGATCGCCGTTCTGTTGTTGATCCACGGCGCCTGGCTGGTTTTGCCGTTTACCGGTATCGATCTGTTGGTAGTAGGCGGCGCTTTTGTCATCTATGCGCGCCATGCTGTCGATTACGAACGTATCAGGCTTTATCCGAACCGGCTGGTGATCGAACAGATGAGCGCCGACGCGCTCACGCAGTTCGAATTCAATCCCCGCTGGGTCCGGGTCGAGCCGGGCGCGACCCCACGCGACCCGGTGCGTCTCGTGTCCCGCGGTCAGGCGGTCGCTGTCGGGTTGCATCTGCCGCAATATCGGCGAGCGCAGTTCGCGCGGGAACTGCGTGCCTGGCTTGCGCGCGCGCCTTGATGCGCGGCGCGTGAGCTTGCCGGTTGGCGGTACGAGCGTCCCAGGGGGCGCCCTGGTTGCAAAACCTTCCTGCGGGGTCGAGGGTTTGAATGGAAATTATGGGTAAGGAAGCTATGAAAACAATCAAGCGAGCCCTCCAGGGCGTGCTGGCGTGCAGCGGATTCCTCGTCGCCGGCGCGGCACTCGCAGTCGGAGACAGCCCAGGCGGCCCTGCGGTCAACGAGATCAATTTCCAGCCGCCCGTCACGCGCATCGCCGAAGAGCTTTACAGCCTCCACATGATGATGCTGCTCTTGTGCGTCGTGATTTTCGTCGGCGTGTTCGGCGTCATGTTCTATTCGATCTACGCGCACCGTAAGGCGAAGGGCCACAAGGCCGCTCACTTTCATGAGAGCACCACGGTCGAAATCATCTGGACGGTGGTGCCGTTCATCATCGTCGTGCTGATGGCGCTGCCCGCCACCAAGGCCGTCGTCGCGATGAAGGACACCTCCAACGCCGACCTCACCGTAAAGGTCACGGGCTACCAGTGGAAATGGGGCTACGACTACGTGAAGGGGCCGGGCGAAGGCATCAACTTCCTCTCCACGCTCAGCACGCCGCGCTCCGAGGTGAACAACCGCGTGCCGATCACCGATACGTACCTGCAGGAAGTCGACAATCCGCTCGTGGTGCCGGTCAACAAGAAAATCCGCGTCATCACCACGGCCAACGACGTCGTGCACTCGTGGTACGTGCCCGCGTTCGGCGTGAAGCAGGACGCGATTCCGGGCTTCGTGCGCGACACGTGGTTCAGGGCCGACAAGGTCGGCACCTATCGCGGCTTCTGTACCGAGCTGTGCGGCAAGGAGCACGCGTTCATGCCGGTCGTCGTCGAGGTGCTCTCCGACGAGGACTACGCGAAGTGGGTCGATACGCAAAAGGCGAAGATGGCCTCTGCCAACGACGACCCGAACAAGACCTACACGCTGGCCGAGCTCAAGGAGCGCGGCGAAAAGATCTACAACTCGAACTGCGCGGTGTGCCACCAGCCCACCGGCAAGGGCGCGGGCGCGTTCCCGGCGCTCGACGGCAGCAAGGTCGTTCAGGGTCCGCTCGCGGAGCACGTGAGCATCGTCCTGCACGGCAAGAACGCCATGCCGTCATGGGCGCCGACGCTCAACGACGTCGAGATCGCATCGGTCATCACGTTCGAGCGCAACTCGTGGGGCAACCACACCGGCGACATTCTGCAGCCGCGTCAGGTGGCCGACGCGCGTAACGGCAAAATGCCCGAGGGCGGCGGCACGACGGCGGCCGCGGGCGAGGGCGCCGCGAGCGGCGCGGCCGCGGCAAGCGGCGCGGAAGCCGCCAGCGGCGCGGCCCAAGCGAGCGCGGCGAGCGGCGCGGTCCCCGCAAGCGGCGCGGATCAGGCGTCGGGCGCAGCGGCGCCGAGCGCAGCCGCGTTGCCGGCGAGCGTCTACTTCGAAGTGGGCAAGAGCACGCTGCCCGCCGACGCTAAGGACGCCATCCAGGCGGCAGCCGACTACGCGAAGGCGCATCCGGACGCGAAGTTCACGCTGTCGGGCTACACCGATTCGAGCGGCAACGCCAGCACGAACGCCGACCTCGCAAAGCGCCGCGCGCAAGCGGTGCGCGACGCGATGAAGGCGGCAGGCATTGCGGAAGACCACATCATTCTGAAGAAGCCGGAAACGATCACGGGCGGCGCGAACGCGAAAGAAGCGCGTCGGGTGGAGATCAGCGCGGCGGCCTGAACGGGCCCGCGCCATAAGAACAAGCAGCAAGAGACGCAAAAGCAATTCGCTTCAGCATTTCAATTGCATGGGGCTGGAGTCAGGCGCCAAAGCGCCAACTCCGGACCGACAGGAGATAAGACATGTCTAGCATCGGACACGATGTAGCTGGCGGGCACGGTCACGTGCACGGCGACCACGCGCACGCCACGCCCCACGGCTGGCGCCGCTGGCTGCTCGCGACGAATCACAAGGACATCGGAACGCTATATCTGCTCTTCTCGTTCGTGATGTTCCTCTCGGGCGGCGTCATGGCGCTCGCCATTCGTGCGGAGCTGTTCGAGCCGGGCATGCAGATCATGCGCCCCGAGTTCTTCAACCAGCTCACCACGATGCACGGTCTCATCATGGTGTTCGGCGCGATCATGCCGGCGTTCGTGGGCTTCGCGAACTGGATGATTCCGCTGCAGATCGGCGCCTCGGACATGGCGTTCGCGCGCATGAACAACTTCAGCTTCTGGCTGCTGCCCGCCGCCGGCTGCCTGCTGGTCGGCTCGTTCTTCTCGCCGGGCGGCGCGACCGCCGCGGGCTGGACGCTCTACGCGCCGCTTTCCACGCAGATGGGCCCGGGCATGGACTTCGCGATCTTCGCGCTGCACATGATGGGCGCCTCGTCGATCATGGGCGGTATCAACATCGTCGTGACGATCCTGAATCTGCGCGCCCCCGGCATGACGCTCATGAAGATGCCGATGTTCGTGTGGACGTGGCTCATCACCGCCTACCTGCTGATCGCCGTGATGCCGGTGCTCGCGGGCGCCATCACGATGCTGCTGTTCGACCGCCACTTCGGCACGAGCTTCTTCAACGCGGCCGGCGGCGGCGACCCGGTGATGTACCAGCACATCTTCTGGTTCTTCGGGCACCCCGAGGTCTACATCATGATCTTGCCGGCGTTCGGGATCGTTTCGCAGGTGATTCCGGCGTTCTCGCGCAAGCCGCTGTTCGGCTATAGCTCGATGGTGTACGCCACGGCGTCGATCGCGATTCTCTCGTTCATGGTCTGGGCGCACCACATGTTCGCCACCGGCATGCCGGTCACGGGCCAGCTCTTCTTCATGTACGCGACGATGCTGATCGCCGTGCCGACGGGCGTGAAAGTGTTCAATTGGGTCGCCACGATGTGGCGCGGCTCGCTCTCGTTCGAAACGCCGATGCTGTGGGCCGTGGGCTTCCTGATCGTGTTCACGTTCGGCGGTCTCTCGGGCCTGATGCTCGCCATGGCGCCGCTCGACATCCAGTATCACGGCACTTACTTCGTGGTGGCGCACTTCCACTACGTGCTGGTGGCGGGGTCATTATTCGCGTTGTTCTCAGGGTGGTACTACTGGGCGCCAAAATGGACCGGCTGGATGTACAACGAGACGCGCGGCAAGATCCACTTCTGGTGCTCGCTCATCTTCTTCAACCTCGCGTTCCTGCCGATGCACTTCGTCGGCCTGGCCGGCATGCCGCGACGCTATGCCGACTATCCGGCCCAGTTCACCGACTGGAACCAGGTGATCACGATCGGCGCCTTCGGCTTCGGGCTTTCTCAGGTGTACTTCCTGTTCTTTGTCGCGCTGCCCGCGTATCGCGGCGGCGGCGAACTGGAACAGGCCGGCGACAAGCCGTGGGACGGCGCAACGGGCCTCGAGTGGACCGTGCCGAGCCCGGCGCCGTTCCACACGTTCGAGAACCCGCCGACGGTCGAGTAACCCGTTGAGTGGGTGGCGTCCGGCTGTGCGCAGCCGGACGCGAACGAAGCACGCGGTCTTCACGCAGTCTTCATCGGAGCACGTACGAGAGGCGATTCACGATGCAAGGAGAAGCCGCGGCCAGCCGCGCTGAACGCATGACCCGGGATCCACAAAAAAGACGCACGCCTGAGCAGATTCGCGCGGGCAATCTACGGCTCGGCCTCATCTTGCTGGCTGTCGTAGTCGGTTTCTTTGTGGCGGCCGTCGTCAAGCAGGTGTATTTCCCCGGCCACTGACGCGCAGGGCGTTTGCCGGAAGATCGTTCGAGGAAGTTCGATGTCCACGCAAGCTGGAAATGATCGCGCATTCAACCGGTCGATGCTCATCAAGCTCGCCGTGGTGGCGCTGCTGATGTTCGGTTTCGGTTTTGCGCTGGTGCCGATGTATCGAGCGATCTGCCAGGTCACAGGCATCAACAACCTGGTGCAGCGCGACGCCACGGAGCGCGAGGCGCGCAACACGCAGGTGGACATGACACGCACGATCTCGGTCGAGTTCGACGCGAACGCACGCGGGCTGCTGGGCTTCAAGCCGGAGCAGACGAGCCTCGACGTGCATCCGGGCGAAGTCATGACGGTGATGTACGACATTTCGAACAACGAAGGACGCACGATCGACGCGCAGGCCATTCCGAGCTATGCGCCCAAGCAGGCGACGGAGTACTTCCGCAAGATCGAATGCTTCTGCTTCACGCAGCAGGTCCTGAAGGCGAACGAGACGAAACGCATGCCGGTGGTGTTCGTGATCGACCCGAAGCTGCCGAAAGACGTGAAGACGATCACGCTGTCGTACACGTTCTTCGAGCTGAACAAGCCGGCTGTGCCGCCGCCGCCGAAGCAATCGGCGGGCGCGTGAGCCTTCAGCGCCGAAGTCAACGATGCCAGGAGGCGAAGGGCGCATGAGTGACGAACATGGCGGAGCGGGGCCGGCGAAGAAGAAAGGCGGCATCCTGCAGTTGATGAAAGCGGTGGCGTGGTCCTTTCTCGGCGTGCGCAAGCGCGCCGACCTCGAAGACGACGCGGCGAACCTGCACCCCGTGCAGTTGATCATCGCGGGCATCATCGGCGCAGTGCTGTTCATCGTCGTGCTGCTGTTGATCGTGCACGCGGTGGTGGGATGAGCAAGTGCGCGCAACGCTGCGCACGAAGCAGTGAATAACGAGGACACACTCGGACAAATGCAGCCGGCGATGTCCGGTGCAACTGGAAACTGGAGAAACAGGCATGAGCGGCCAAAACGATAGCCCGTACTACTTCGTACCGCACCCGTCGCGGCATCCGATCAGCGCGTCCATTGGGCTTGTGGTCATGCTCGGGTCGCTCGCCTCGTGGATCAACGGCGAGTCGTGGGGGCCGATCGGCGTGCTCGTCGGCCTGCTGTGGCTGCTCTTCACGCTGTGGCACTGGTTCGGCGACGCCATCGCCGAGTCCGAAGGCGGCATGTACGGCAAGCGAGTCGATGTGTCGTACCGGTGGAGCATGAGCTGGTTCATCTTCTCCGAAGTGATGTTCTTCGGCGCGTTCTTCGGTGCGCTTTTCTACGCGCGTGCGATCGCCCTTCATCAGCTCGGCAGCCTCGACTACAGGCTGATCTGGCCGGACTTCTCCGCGGTGTGGCCGAACAACGGTCCCGCAGCGCTGGTCTCGCACTTCCGCTCGATGACGCCGTGGCCCGTGCCGACCATCAACACGGCGCTGCTCCTTTCCTCGGGCGCGACGCTCACCGTTTCGCACCACGCGCTGCGCGACAACCATCGCTCGAAGGCCATCGCCTGGCTCGCCGCGACGATCGTGCTGGGCGTGTGCTTCCTCTTCCTGCAGGCGTTCGAGTACATCCACGCGTACGGCGAGCTGAATCTCACGCTCGCTTCGGGCATCTACGGTTCGACCTTCTTCCTGCTCACGGGCTTCCACGGCTTCCACGTGTTCCTGGGCGGCACCATGCTGACCGTCGTGATGATCCGGCTCATTCGCGGCCACTTCACCGCGGAGCATCACTTCGCCTTCGAAGGCGCGGCATGGTATTGGCACTTCGTCGACGTGGTGTGGCTCGGCCTCTACGTCGTCGTGTACTGGCTGTGATGCGGGGTGCGCCGCGCAGGCCGCGGCGCGCGAGCCGGGAACGAAACAAGGCGCCGCCCGACCTCGTCGGCGCGGCGCCTTGTGTTTTCCGGAATGCGGTTTGCGCGGCGGTGTTCGGTGACGGTCAGCGGTGCTCAGCGACCGTAGGGAATCCCGGTGGACTGAATCCAGCCCATCCAGTGCGCGAACAGGATGAACAGAAAGAGCGAGATGGAAAGGCCCACGCGCGTGGCGAGCGACCAGACCATCCGCTTGGTGCGGCCCCGGTCGTGCATCATGAAGTAGAGCGCGGAGATCATGCTCGCGATGATCAGCGCGAACGCAACCGGGACGAGTATGTGCATGAAGTTCACGGAATTTGGCATGCCTGAAAACGTCTGTCTCATTATCGCACCACGCTGCGTGGCGCGGGGTTCGATCACCGGTATCTCACGCATCGGACGTGCCCAATGAAAATCCGGCTCGTCCCCACGCTGCTCATCTTGATCGTGATGGCCGTGACGATCCGGCTCGGCTTCTGGCAGCGCGACCGCGCGCATCAGAAGGAGGCGCTGCAGGCGCAAATCACGCAGTACGAATCGTCTGCGCCGCAACCGGTGGGCGCCGCGCCGCTCCCACTGAAGGACATCGAGTTCCATCGCGTGCGGGCGACGGGCACCTTCCTGCCCGAGCGCGTGGTGTATCTCGACAATCGTCCGTATAACGACCAGCCGGGTTTTTATGTCGTGATGCCGCTTAAACTCGAAGGCGGCGGCTACGTGCTGGTCAATCGCGGCTGGCTGCCGCGCAACGTCGCGGACCGCACCGCAATCGCGCCCTATGTCACGCCGCCTGGGCCGGTCGTAGTCGAAGGCATTGCGCGCGCAAACGCCTCGCGTGCGTTCGAACTCGGTGCGGGTGGCTCTGCAGCGCATCAGAAGATACGGCAGAATCTCGGCGTCGCTTCCTACGCTGCGGAAACCGGGTTGCCGCTGCAATCGTTCGTGATCCAGCAAACCGGCTTCGTGCCGGCCTTCAAGGACGGGCTCGTGCGCGACTGGCCGGTGCCGGATACCGATGTCGAGCGCAACTACGGCTACATGCTCCAGTGGTGGGGCATGGCGCTCGCGGCCCTCGGTTTCGGTCTGTTTGCGGCCCGTAAAGCTGCGAAAAGCGCTGCGACAAAAGCGCGCACCGAAGGCGAAGCCGGGCGGCACGCCGAATAGCCCGAAGGGCAAGACGCAGGCAGCGCGAAGGACGCCTGATGATCCGTCGGACGAATCGATTCGATCCCGACATGATCCGGACAATGGCGCTGCGCGTGCAGCACATGGACAACTGAAAGCGACAGAAGCGAGGTTCCACGAGAGTGTCGACGCAATCCCCCCGTTCCGCCCAGGCCAGACAAGCCGCACAGCCGGCCGCCATGTCCGCGCAGAATCACGCGAAGCGGCGTGGCCGCTGGACGCTGCTCATCATCATGCTCATCTGCGGCGCGCCGATCGCGATTTCGTACTTCTCGTACTACGTGATCAAGCCGAAGGGCGGCTCGACGAGCTATGGCACGCTCATCGAGCCGCAGCGGCCCATTCCCGGCGCGCTCATGGTGACGGGCGACGACGGCCATGAAGTGCCGCTCGCCTCGCTCAAGGGCCGCTGGCTAATGATCTCGGTGAATGGCGGCGCCTGCGACGAAGCCTGCGCCACGAAGCTCTATTTCATGCGCCAGGTGCGCGCGACGCAGGGCCAGGAGCGCGAGCGCATCGTCACGGTCTGGCTGCGCACCGACGACACGAGCGTCCCCGCGAAAGTGAAGGGCGCCTACGCGGACACGCGCGTGTTGCGCGCCGATCCGGTCGCCGTCGCGGCGTGGCTGCCCGCGACGCAGACGACGAACGACACCGACCACATCTATCTGGTCGATCCGAACGGCAACCTGATGATGCGATTCCCGGCGCAAGCCGATCCGTCGAAAATCAAACAAGACGTCACTAAACTGCTCAAGTGGTCCCGCATCGGTTAAGGTGCGCAGCGCGAGTCTGACAGAGAAGAGTAAGAGAGATGTTTATCCTGGAGCTGGGCCTGATCGGCCTGTGCATCGCGTTGCTGCCGCTCTCGTGGGTCTGGGTCAAGGCCGACGACAACAAGTTTCGCAAGCTCGTGTGGCTCACGACGTTCATGACGCTCGACCTCGTGATGTTCGGCGGCTTTACGCGCCTGACCGACTCGGGCCTCGGCTGTCCTGACTGGCCGGGCTGCTACGGCACGTCGTCGCCGTTCATCGCGCACGTGCAGATTGCCGCGGCGCATCTGGCCATGCCGAGCGGCCCCGTGAGCATGACGAAGGCATGGATCGAGATGATCCACCGGTATTTCGCCATGGCGATCGGTGTGCTGATCATCGCGCAGATGGCGATTGCCTGGCGCGCGCGCATCAAGCGCCTGCCGCTGCATGTGTCGCCGTGGTGGCCCACGGCGCTGCTCGGGCTGATCCTCGTGCAGGGCGTGTTCGGCGCGTGGACGGTGACGATGAAGCTGCAACCCATCATCGTCACGACGCACCTGCTGCTCGGCCTCACGCTGCTCGGCTCGCTCGCCTGGCTCGCCGCGCGCATGACGCCGCTGCCCGCGTACGAGCCGGACGCCGCGCGCTGGCGCGTGGCCGCGCTGGCGGCGCTCGTGTTGCTCGTTTTGCAGATCGCGCTGGGCGGCTGGGTGAGCACGAACTACGCGGTGCTGGCCTGCACCGACTTCCCGACCTGCAACGGCGCGTGGATTCCGCCGATGGATTTCCATCACGGCTTCCACCTGTGGCGCGCGCTCGGCATGGACGGCAACGGCGACGTGATCACGCAGGACGCGCTCGTCGCAATCCACTGGACGCACCGTACCTTCGCGTTCGTCGTGATCGCTTATCTGGTATGGTTCGCCCTCAAGTTGCGACGCTATGCCTCGCTGCGACGCCCGGCAAACTGGATCATGATCGTGATCTTTATCCAATTTCTGACAGGGCTATCCAACATCGTGCTGCAGTGGCCGCTGCCCGTGGCAGTGGCGCACAACGGTGGCGCGGCGATCCTGCTGCTTTTGGTCGTCGTGCTAAACTTTCGAATTGCTTGTAGCCGCCCCGGCCGCGCCGTTCTCCCAGCGCGCGACACCGCTGCGGTGTGATCCCGCCCTATGGAAAGTACAACCCTATCCCAGACGCCCGGTAGCCGGATTTCCCAATATCTCGCGCTCACCAAGCCGCGCGTCACGCAACTCGCCGTGTTTTGCGCCGTCATCGGCATGTTCCTCGCCGTGCCGGGCATGGTGCCCTGGAAGCAGCTGATCGGCGGCACCGTCGGCATCTGGCTCACGGCCGGCGCGGCCTTCGCGATCAACTGTCTCGTCGAGCAAAAGGTCGATGCGCGCATGCGTCGGACTGCCTGGCGTCCTTCGGCGCGCGGCGAGATCACGAGCACGCAGATCCTGATCTTCTCGGCGGTGATCGGCGGCCTGGGCATGTGGGTGCTGTACACGTTCACCAATGCGCTCACCATGTGGCTCACGGTCGCGACCTTCATCGGCTACGCGATCATCTACACGCTGCTGCTCAAGCCGGCCACGCCGCAGAACATCGTGATCGGCGGCGCCTCGGGCGCCATGCCGCCTGCACTCGGCTGGGCCGCGGTGACGGGCCACGTGCCCGGCGACGCCTGGATTCTCGTGCTGATCATTTTCGTGTGGACGCCGCCGCACTTCTGGGCGCTCGCGCTCTACCGCCGCAAGGACTACGAAAACGCCGGTCTGCCGATGCTGCCCAACACGCACGGTGAGAAGTACACGCGTCTGCACATCCTGCTCTACACCGTGATCCTGTTCGCGGTCACGCTCATGCCGTACATCTCGGGCATGAGCGGCGTGCTGTATCTGGCTTCGGCCGTGCTGCTCGGCGCCGTATTCCTCGCCTACGCGTGGAAGATCTACGTCGAATATTCCGACGCACTGGCGCGCAAGACTTTCCGCTATTCGATCGTCTACCTCTCGTTGCTGTTCATGGCGCTGCTCGTCGACCATTACGTGCATGCGCTCATCGCGGCGTAACGACATGGCCCACCGCACGCTTGCGCGCTTCGTGCGCGCCACGGTCGTCGCGCTTGCCGCTGCAGGCGCACTCGGCGGCACGCTGGTTCTCGAGGGCTGCGGCCAGCAGCCGCCCGCGTTCTCGAACCTCGACATCACCGGCAATACTCAGTTCGGCAAGGACTTCGCGCTGCCCGACACCAGCGGCAAGACGCGCACGCTCGCCGACTTCAAGGACAAGGTGGTCGTGCTGTTCTTCGGCTACACGCACTGTCCGGACGTTTGCCCGACCACCATGGCCGAGCTTTCGCAGGCGCTCCAGCAGCTCGGGCCCGATGCGGCGAAGCGCGTGCAGGTGCTGTTCGTCACCGTCGATCCCGAGCGCGACACGCCGCAGATCCTGGGCCAGTACGCGGCCGCGTTCAATCCGACCTTCATTGGGCTGCGCCCGGCCAACGAGGACCAGCTCAAGCAGGTGGCGAAGGATTTCCGCGTGTACTACGCGAAGGTGCCCGGCAACACGCCGGATAGCTACACGATGGATCACACCGCCGCGAGCTACGTGTTCGACACGACCGGCAAGCTGCGCCTCTTTGCGCGCGACGGGCAGGGCGTCACGCCCTGGCTGCACGATCTGAAGATCCTTCTCGGCTCGAATCCCGACTAAGGGAAGCGCGGCGTGTTCGCCTCGAGAGGCGAACGCGCGCCGCACGCCTCAGGGCTGCACGGGCATACCAGTATGCGAATTCATTATTTCCCGCAACCGGTTCCATATGAGACGATTTATATCGTCCGGCAGATGGCGCTCAACGCCACGGAACCGGAGCAATACCAAAACCACGCAGGAACATCCTCTTCATGCAGCGCAGAAATCTGATTAAAGCACTCCTCGCCGGCATCGCCGCCACCACGCTCGCAGCCAGCTTCGGCGCACGCGCCGACGACCAGGTCATCAAGGTCGGTACCGTTTCGGGTCCGGACGCGCAAGTCTGGGCCGTCGTCGAGAAGGTCGCCAAGCGCGAAGGCCTGAACGTCAAGGTCGTCGAATTCAACGACTACGTGCAGCCGAACGCCGCGCTCGACGCCGGCGAGCTCGACGCCAACAGCTTCCAGACCGGCCCGTATCTCGACAGCCAGATCAAGCAGCGCGGCTACAAGCTCGTGAACGCGGGCCTCACGTACATCTCGCCCATCGGCGTGTACTCGAAGAAGCTCAAATCGCTGAACGATCTGCCGCAAGGCGCGAAGGTCGCCGTGCCGAATGACCCGTCGAACGAAAACCGCGCGCTGCTGCTCCTGCAAAGCAAGGGCCTGATCAAGCTGCGCGCTGGCGCGGGCGTCAACGGCAACAACGCGACGCCGCTCGACCTCGCCGAAAACCGGAAGAAGATCAAGCTCGTCGAACTGGACGCCGCGCAGCTTCCGCGTGCGCTCGGCGACGTGGACGCCGCCGTGATCAACACGAACTACGCGCTCGCGGCCGGCCTGCAGCCGACCAAAGACGCGATCGCCATCGAGGACATCCACAGCCCGTACGCGAACCTGATCGCCGTTCGCACCCAGGACAAGGACAAGCCTTGGGTGAAAAAGCTGGTCGCCGCGTACCAGTCGGAAGACGTGCGCCAGTTCATCAAGAACGAGTTCAAGGGCTCGATGGTTCCGTCGTTCTAAGGAACCTTCGAGCAGTGGCTGCCTGCGTCCAATTGACGCGGGAGCCCAGCAGGACCCGAACGCCGTGGCCACCGCCACGGCGTTTTTTTATTGCGCGTGCACTCTCGGAGCCGCGCGCTCTTTCCAAGTCGCGTGCTGGTCCTACGGCGGTACTACGGTGGGCTATGTCAGATAACCTGTTGTTGCCACTCTGGTCCCGTTGTGGGGCGCCCGGATACCGCGCCAGGGTAAATCCTGATGCTAGGCTGCGCCCCGTTTGAGCCTTATGTATTCGTGCAATGCATTGATTTTTAACGATAATTTTCTATGTGCCGCGGCGAGATAGCCTCTGTTGACTGGTCTTATTGTGGTTATATAATGGGCTCGCTTCCACACCGGACCAATCTGCACCACCGGCACTGCCACGCAGCGTGCCCGTCCGGCCCCCCACGAACGTCCAACCGCTGGCGCCAAGTCCATGGAAACCCGTTGGTCTGCCCTGATGCCCGATGCGCGCAATGTGACGCCGCTCTATCTGCAGCTGGCGCGCAACCTTGCCACGGCCATTCACTGCGGCGTGTGGTCGGCCGGCGAAGCGCTGCCTTCGGAGCGCACGCTGTCGGACGCCATCGGCGTGTCGCGCATCACCGCGCGCAAGGCGATCGAGCTGCTCGTGGAGCAGGGGCTGATCCGGCGCGCACGCGGTGCGGGCAGCTTCATCACGCCGCGCGTGGAAGATCCGCTTTCGCGCCTCACGGGCTTCACGAAGAAAATGGAGCAGCGCGGCTTCACGCCCGACTCGGTGTGGCTCGCGCGCGAGGTACGGCCCGCGCACCGCGAGGAGATCGTGCAGCTCGGCCTCTCTCCGGGCGCCTCGGTCGCGAGCCTGCGCCGCTTGCGCCGCGCCGACGGCACCGTGATGGCCGTCGAGCATTCGGCGCTGCCCGTGTCGATCGTGCCCGACCCGGAAGCCATCGAGGGCTCGCTGTATGCGTATCTCGAGCAGCATCGCGTGCCCGTGGTACGCGCCCTGCAGCACTTTCGCGCGGTCAACGCGACGGGCGAAATCGCCGCGCTGATGGGCGTCGAGCCGCGCGCGGCGCTGCTCGTCATCACGCGCGTGGGCTTTTCCGCCGATCAGCGGGCCATCGAGCTGACCGACACCTATTGCCGCGACGGCTATTACGACTTCGTTGCGGAGCTGCGCCAGTGAGCGCCGCCGCAGTCTCTCTCATGCACGTCACCGAAACGTCCTACCGCGCTTCGATGCGCCTCATCGGAAAACTCTCATGCTGAGCGGAAACATACTCACCCCTGAAGGCTGGATCCACGGCACGCTGTCGTTCGAGAACGGACGCATCACCGCGATCACGGGCGAGGCCACCGATCCGGCGAACAACGACGCGCCCTACATCCTGCCGGGCTTCATCGACCTGCACGTGCACGGCGGCGGCGGCGCCGACGTGATGGAAGCCGGCGACGCGATCGAAACCATCGCGCGCACCCACGCCCGCTACGGCACCACGAGCCTGCTCGCCACCACCATGACCGCCCCGCGCGACGAGCTGATGAACGTGGTCGCGGGCCTCGGCAACGTTACGCGCAACCGCACGGTGGGTGGCGCGCGCGTGCTGGGCGTGCACCTCGAAGGGCCGTACATCAATCCGGGCAAGCTCGGCGCGCAGCCCGACGCCGCCGTTTCGGCCGTGCTCGACGAAGTGCTCAAGTACCTCTCGATCGCGCCGATTCGCGTGGTGACCGTGGCGCCCGAGATCGCGGGCCATATCGAGATCATCGGCGAGATGGCGGCGCGCGGCGTGCGCGTGCAGATCGGCCACTCGCTCGCGACCTACGACGACGCCGTGGCCGCGCTCAAGCATGGCGCCTGCGGCTTCACGCACCTTTTCAACGCGATGTCGCCGCTGCACCATCGCAACCCGGGCGTAGTCGGCGCGGCGCTCGCGCATGCCGAGTACGCGGAGATCATTCCCGACCTGCTGCACGTGCATCCGGGCGCGATCCGCGCCGCGCTGCGCGCCATTCCGCGCCTTTATGTGGTGACCGACAGCACCTCGGCCACCGGCATGCCCGACGGCGAATACCGCCTCGGCAGCCAGCACGTGACGAAGTGCCTTGGCGGCGTGCGCCTCGCCGACGGCACGCTCGCGGGCAGCACCCTCACCATGGACCAGGCGCTGCGCAACCTCGTCTCGATCGGCTTGCCGATCGCAGACGTGTCCGCGCGCCTGTCGCGCTATGCCGCCGATTACCTCGGCATCGAAGACCGTGGCCGCCTCGCGCGCGGCGCATGGGCCGATGTCAACGTGTTCGATCGCGAGCTGGCGCTCACCGCGACCTACGTCGAAGGAGAATCGATTGTCGAATATGCTTAAGGAAGCGCTGGCCTCGGCCAGCGTTGTCGCCGCGCAACTCGCGGACACCGCGCGCGTCGAGGCGCTCGCCCGCGCGCTCGAGGCCGAACCGCGCCATGTCGCGCTCACCGTCGCGCGCGGCAGTTCGGACCACGCGGCGAGCTACTTCGCTGCGCTCACCATGAGCCGCATCGGCATACCGGTCGCCACGCTGCCGATGTCGATCGCAACGCTCCAGCAGGCGCCCTTACGTGTGCGCAGCCAGTTTGCCCTCGCTTTCTCCCAATCAGGTAGGAGTCCTGATCTGGTTGCGACGATCAAGGCGCTCCGCGAAGCCGGCGCGCTGACGGCGGCGATGGTCAACGTCGCGGGCTCGCCGCTCGCCGAGGCCGCCGGCATGGAGCTGCCGCTGCTCGCCGGTCCCGAGCTGAGCGTGGCGGCCACCAAGAGCTATATCGCGATGCTCGCGATGTCGGCGCAACTCGTCGGCTTCTGGCAGCGCGACGCCGCGTTCCTCGACGCCGTGCGCGCGCTGCCCGACGCGCTCGATCGCGCGGGCACGCTCGACTGGTCGAAGGCCGTCGAAGAATTGCGCGACGTGAAACAGATGATCGTGATCGGTCGCGGTCCGGGCCTCGCCGTTGCGCAGGAGGCTGCGCTCAAGCTCAAGGAAACCTCGGGCATTCAGGCCGAAGCGTTTTCGAGCGCCGAGGTGCGCCACGGCCCGATGGAGCTGATCGACCGCGATTACCCGCTGCTCGTGTTCGCCCCGCGCGGGCCGGAGCAGGCGGGCCTGATCGAGTTCGCCCGCGACATGGAAAAGCGCGGTGCGCGCGTGCTGCTCGCGGCGCCCGCCGACGTGGCTGGCGCTGCGCTGCCGCTCGAAACGGCTGCCGACGCGGCACTCGATCCCATCGCGGCCATTTTGTCGTTCTACGTGATGGCGGCGGGCCTTGCCGCCGCGCGCGGCCGCAATCCTGACGAGCCGCGTTACCTGAACAAAGTCACCGAAACACACTAGATTGGAAAGCGAATGGAACGCATCGAGGAGTCTCGCCTGATGGATCCGCATACTCGCGCCGAGGGGCACATCGTACTGGTCTCTCCGCTCACCGGCCCGGTTGTGCCGCTCGCGTCGGTGCCCGATCCGGTGTTCTCGGAAGGGTTGTTCGGCGACGGCATCGGCGTCGATCCGCTCGTCGGCCGCGTCGTCGCGCCGTGCGACGGCATCGTCGTGCATCTCGCACGCACCGGCCACGCGGTCACGCTGCAATCGGCGGAAGGCGCACAGGTGCTCGTGCACGTCGGCATCGACACCGTCGAGCTGAACGGCAAGGGCTTCACGCCGAAGGTCAAGCAGGGCGCGCAGGTGCGGCTCGGCGACACCTTGATCGAGTTCGATCTCGACGTGGTGGCGTGCAATGCACCGAGCCTCGTTTCGGTCGTCGCGATCGCCAATTCGGATGCATTCGAAGTGATCGAGCGCGCGGGCGCGGGTCACGTCGAAGCGGGCAAGTCCGCGCTGCTCGTGCTGCGCGTGCGTGACGGCGCGGAGATCGCAGCCGCCCATGAATTGATCGCAAACGAAGTGCGCCGCAGCGTCACACTTACGCATGCGGGCGGCCTGCATGCGCGGCCCGCGGCGCGGGCGCGCGAAGCGGTGCGCGGCATCGACGCGCGCGTCGAGGTGCGCTTCGGCGAGCGCAAGTCCGCCATCGAGAGCGTCGTCGGCCTGCTCGCCCTCGGCGCGGGCGAGGGCGCGACCATCGAACTCGTCGGCATCGGCCTGGAGGCGCAGCGCGCCGTGGACGCGGTCGCGAACGAGCTCCTGCGCGAAGCGCCCGGCGAGCACGGCGAAGCGCCGGCGCGGCAGCAATCGCCCGCGCCCGTGATGCAGGAAGCCGCGGCCGCCGTGGCGTCCTCCGCCGAGCCGGGCGTGCTCGCGGGCGTGTGCGCCGCGCCGGGCGTCGCGGTCGGCAAGCTGGTGCGCTGGGACGAAGCCGAACTGACGCCGCCCGAACTCGCGAGCGGTACGTCGGCCGCGGAAAGCCGCGCGCTCGACAAGGCGATCGCCGCTGTCGACGCCGAGCTGAACCAGAGCGTGCGCACGGCGTCGCAGCGCGGCGCGATCGGCGAGGCGGGCATCTTCACGATGCACCGCGTGCTGCTCGAAGACCCGACGCTCGTCGACGCCGCGCGCGACGCGATCAGCCTCGGCAAGAGCGCGGGCTACGCGTGGCGCGAAGCGATTCGCGCGCAGATTGCGGTGCTCGGCAAGGTGGACGATCCGCTGCTCGCGGAGCGCGCCGCCGACCTGCGCGACCTCGAAAAGCGCGTGCTGCGCGCGCTCGGTCTGTCGAACGCGGCCGCGCGTACGCTGCCTGAAGAAGCCGTGCTCGCCGCCGACGAATTCACGCCTTCCGATCTCGCCTCGCTCGACCGCAAGCGCGTGATGGCGCTCGTGATGGCGCGCGGCGGCGCGACCTCGCTCGCCGCGATCATCGCGCGCCAGGCCGGCATTCCGGCGCTCGTCGCGCTCGGCGACGCGCTGCATGCGGTGCCCGAGGGCACCGAAGTCGTCATCGATGCGAGCGCCGGCCGCTTTGCGTACACGCCGAGCGCGCTCGACATCGAACGCGCGCGCAGCGAAAAGCAGCGCCTGGCCGGCGTGCGCGAAGCGAACCGCCGCACGTCGCACGAGGCCGCAGCCACGCGCGACGGCCACGCGGTGGAAGTCGCCGCGAACATCGCGACGCTGGAGGATGCCAACACGGCGGTGGATAACGGCGCGGACGCCGTGGGGCTGCTGCGCACGGAGCTGCTCTTCATCCATCGCCAGGCCGCGCCCACGGTGGACGAACATCTTCAGAGCTACCAGGCCATCACGGACGCACTGGCGGGCCGCACGGCGATCATCCGCACGCTCGACGTGGGCGCGGACAAGGAAGTCGACTATCTCACGCTGCCGCCCGAGCCGAATCCGGCGCTGGGTCTGCGCGGCATCCGCCTCGCGCAGGTGCGGCCCGATCTGCTCGACGATCAGCTGCGCGGACTCGTTGCCGTGAAGCCGGCGGGCAAGGTGCGCATCCTGCTGCCGATGGTGACCGACGTGGGCGAACTCGTGCGTCTGCGCGAGCGCATCGACACATTGGCACGCGAAGCGGGCCGCACGGAGCCGGTCGAAGTGGGCGTGATGATCGAGGTGCCCTCGGCGGCGCTGCTCGCGGACCAGCTCGCGCGCCACGCCGATTTCCTCTCGATCGGCACCAACGATCTCACGCAGTACACGCTCGCGATGGACCGTTGCCAGCCTGACCTCGCGGCGCAAGCCGACGGGCTGCACCCGGCCGTGCTGCGTCTCGTGGCAGCGACGGTCGAAGGCGCGAACAAGCACGGCAAGTGGGTCGGCGTGTGCGGTGCGCTGGCGGGCGATCCGCTCGCGGTGCCGCTGCTCGTCGGCCTCGGCGTGACGGAGCTTTCCGTCGATCCGGTTTCGGTGCCGTCGATCAAGGCGCGCGTGCGCACGCTCGACTACAACGACTGCCGCCAGCGTGCGCAGAACGCCCTCGCACTCGAATCGGCGCAAGCCGTGCGTGCGGCAAGCCGCGAAAGCTGGCCGCTCGATTGATGATTTCTGTTTCACCCACCCTAAGTAATCCTTAGAAACATGCCGGCGTGCGCAGCGATCGCGCGCCGGCTTCTCTCACCCACACACGTCAAGCAAGAGATAGAGACTGGAGGCAGTTCAATGGATGGCAATCCGTTTCTCAAGATTCAAAGCCTCGGCCGCGCGCTGATGCTTCCCATCGCAGTGCTGCCGGTCGCCGGCATCCTGCTTCGTTTCGGCCAGGCCGACATGCTCAACATCAAGATCATCGCCGACGCGGGCGGCGCGATCTTCGATAACCTGCCGTTGCTGTTTGCGATCGGCATTGCGGTGGGCTTCGCCAAGGATAACAACGGCGTCGCCGGCCTCGCGGGTGCGCTGGGCTATCTGGTCCAGACCGCCGTGATGAAGGACATCAACGACAAGCTCAACATGGGCGTGCTGTCGGGCGTGGTAGCCGGCGTCGTCGCGGGCATGCTGTACAACCGCTTCAAGGACATCAAGCTGCCCGAGTTCCTCGCGTTCTTCGGTGGCAAACGCTTTGTGCCGATCGTCACGGGGCTCACGTGTCTCGCGCTGGGCATCGTGTTCGGCTACGTCTGGGGACCGGTGCAGGGCGTGATCGACACCGCCGGCCACTGGCTCACCACGGCGGGCGCGATCGGCACCTTCGTGTACGGCTTGCTCAACCGGCTCCTGCTCGTCACGGGTCTGCACCACATCCTCAACTCGCTCGTGTGGTTCGTGTTCGGCTCGTTCACGCCGGCAGCCGGCGGTGCGGCGGTCACGGGCGACCTGCACCGCTTCTTCGCGGGCGACCCCACGGCGGGCAGCTTCATGGCCGGCTTCTTCCCGGTGATGATGTTCGGCCTGCCGGCAGCGTGTCTCGCGATGCTGCACGAAGCGCCGAAGGACAAGCGCGCGATGGTGGGCGGCCTGCTGTTTTCGATGGCGCTCACCTCGTTCCTCACGGGCGTGACCGAGCCGATCGAGTTCACGTTCATGTTCCTCGCTCCCGTGCTCTACGCGATCCACGCGGTGCTCACGGGGCTGTCGCTCGCGATCTGCTCGCTGCTCGGCATCAAGCTCGGCTTCACCTTCTCGGCCGGCGCGATCGACTACGTGCTGAACTACGGGCTCTCCACGCACGGCTGGTATGCAATTGCGCTCGGCGCGGTCTATGCGGTCGTGTACTACGGGCTGTTCCGCTTCTTCATCCGCCGCTTCAATCTGCCCACGCCGGGCCGTGAAGCTTCGGCGGGCGATACGGCAATCGCCTCGTCGATGTCGGGCGTTGCGGTGGCAGCCGGCGGCGCGGCGACGGCATCGCTATCGCGTGCGGCGCGTTACATCGATGCGCTGGGCGGCGCGGCCAACCTCAAGGTGGTCGATGCCTGCACGACGCGTCTGCGTCTCACGGTGGCCGATCCCGCGCATGTTTCCGAGCCGGCGTTGAAGGCGATCGGCGCACGCGGCGTGCTCAAGCGCGGCGGCGAAAGCGTGCAGGTCGTCATCGGGCCGGAAGCGGACATCATCGCCGATGAGATTCGCGGTGAGATCGCCCGCGGCGGTTCCGCGGCTGGCAAGGCGGCTCCCGCGGCGCAGCCTGCGGCTCAGGCTGTTCTGGCTGCTCAGGCGAGCGCGAGCGCAGATATCGCGCATGGCCCGCTCGATCCGAATCCGTCGCGCTGGCTCGCGGTGTTCGGCGGCGTTGGCAATATCGTTTCGCTCGACGCGGTGGCGGCCACGCGCCTGCGCGTGATCGTGCGCGACCCGGCGGCCGTGGATCGCGAGAAGCTCGGCGCGCTCGACGCGGTGTGGACTTCGGCGGATACGCTGCACATCGTGGTCGGCGACGCTGCGCCGCGCTATGCACGCGAGCTGGCGCTCCAGCCGGCGTAATCGATTCGCTGTATGCCTGTGAAAGACGCCGCGGCACCTGCCGCGGCGTTTTCGTTTCCAGCGCCGCTCAGTCGCCTGGGCGCTCAGTACAGCGTATGGTGGTTGTCCTGTATCGCGCTGGCGGTGATCTTGCCGCGCATCACGCGATAGACCCACGCCGTGTAGGCGAGCACGATCGGCAGAAAAATGATGACGGCCACCAGCATGATCTCGAGCGTCATCCTGCTCGAGGTTGCGTCCCAGACGGTGAGGCTCGAACGCGGGTCGAGCGAGGAGGGCATGATGAACGGGAACATCGAAAAGCCCGCAGTCAGAATCACGCCGACGATCTGCAGCCCCGTGCTCACGAACGCGAGCCGCTCGAAGCGCGAGCCCGCGAGTGCGAATGCGAGCACGCCGCCGAGCACGCCCACGGCAGGGGCGAGCGCCATCCACGGATAAAGCCCGTAGTTCGCGAGCCAGAGCCCTGGCCCCGAATCGACACGCTTCAGGAGCGGATTGGCCACGGTATCGAGCGGCGCCGGCGACGTGATCGTATAGCCGCCGATGAGCGTCGCCACGAGCGCGCCCGCCACGAGAAACAACACGATCGTGAGCGCCGAGAAAAGCCGTAGCGCCTTCGAAGCGCGCATGGCGACGACGCCATCGGTCTTCCTCTTCAGGAACGCCGCGCCGTGCGCGGTGAGCATGCACAGGCTCACCAGTCCGCAGACGAGCGCGAACGGATTGAGGAGTGCGAAGAATCTGCCGTGATACGTCACGCGCAGGTCCGTGTCGTAGGCGAACGGCACGCCCTGGAGCAGATTGCCGAACGCCACGCCGAACACGAGCGCCGGCACGAAGCCGCCGATGAAAAGACCGCAGTCCCAGCCCTGGCGCCATCTCACATCGACGCGCTTGCCGCGATAGTCGAAGCCCACGGGACGGAAAAACAGCGAGAACAGCACGAGCAGCATCGCGAAGTAGAAGCCCGAGAACGACGCCGCATAGGCGAGCGGCCACGCGGCGAACATCGCGCCGCCCGCCGTGATGAACCACACCTGGTTGCCTTCCCACGTCGCGCCGACCGCGTTGATGACGATGCGGCGCTCCTCGTCGGTCTTGCCGACGAAGGGCAGCAGCACGGCCGCACCCATGTCGAAACCGTCGGTGAGCGCGAAGCCGATCAGCAGCACGCCGATCAGCACCCACCAGATCAACTTGAGCGTTGCGTAGTCCATGGCGTGTTTCCTCGCGTCTTTCGGTGTCTTGCAGCGATCACGAGACCTTGCCGCTGGTGGCCAGCGCGGCCGTCTGCTCGTGGAAGTAGCGACCGGTGTGCAGCGACGAAGGCCCGAGGCGCGCGTACTTGAACATCAGCGTGATCTCGATGATGAAGAGCAGCGTGTAGAAGATCACGAAGCCCGCGATGCTCAGCATCACGTCGCCGGGTGCGAGGCTCGAAGCCGAAAGACGCGTGGGCAGCACTTCCGCGATGGTCCACGGCTGGCGGCCGGTTTCCGCGACGACCCAGCCGAACTCGGCAGCGAGCCACGGCAGCGGAATCGCCACCAGCGCCCAGCCGAGGAACCAGCGGCGGCTGTCCTTGAGCAGCGAGCGCTGCGCACAGAACCAGAAGGCGAGTACGAAGGTCACGAGAAAGAGGATGCCGAGACCCACCATCACGCGAAACGACCAGAACACCGGCGCGACGGCCGGAATCGCGGTTCGCGACGCGGCCCTGATCTGGCCGGAAGTCGCGTCGACCACGTTCGGCGTGAACCGCTTCAAGAGCAGGCCGTAGCCGAGATCGGCCTTGTGCGCCTCGAACACGTCGCGCGTTTCGGTGTCGGCGGTGCCTTCCTTCATCTTTTGCAGCGCGGCGTAGGCGAGCATGCCATTGCGGATGCGCACTTCGGCGCGGCCCATCAGGTCTTTCAGGCCGATCACGGGCGTGTCGATCGAGCGCGTGGCGATGATGCCCATCAGCCAGGGAATGCGGATCGCGTAGTCGGTGCGCTCTTCCTTCTGGTTAGGCAAACCGAATAGCGTGAACGGCGCGGGGGCGGGCGCGGTTTCCCATTCGGCCTCGATGGCGGCGAGCTTGACCTGCTGCACCACGCCGTCGGTGTAGCCCGATTCGTCGCCGAGGATCAGCACGCATAGCGTGGACGCAAGGCCGAAGCCCGCGGCGATCGCGTACGAGCGCAGCGCGAACTCGACGTCGCGCCGGCGCAGCAGGTACCACGACGAAATGCCGAGCACGAACATCGACGCCGTCACATAGCCGGCCGAAACCGTGTGCACGAACTTCACCTGCGCGACGGGGTTGAAGATCACCGCGAACAGGCTGGTGAGTTCCATGCGCATGGTTTCGTAGTTGAACGACGCACCCACGGGGTTCTGCATCCAGCCGTTGGCGATGAGAATCCACAGCGCCGAGAGGTTCGAACCGAGCGCGACGAGAAACGTGGTGAAGAGGTGTGCGCCTTTCGACAGGCGATTCCAGCCGAAGAAGAACACCCCGACAAAGGTCGATTCGAGGAAGAACGCCGCGAGCCCTTCCACGGCGAGCGGCACGCCGAAAATGTCGCCCACGTAGTGCGAGTAGTACGACCAGTTGGTGCCGAACTGGAACTCCATCGTGAGGCCGGTGGTGACGCCCATCGCGAAGTTGATGGCGAAGAGCTTGCCCCAGAACTGCGTCATGTCCTTGTAGATCTCCTTGCCGGTCATCACATAGACGGACTCCATGATGACGAGCAGCCACGAGAGGCCGAGCGTGAGGGGCACGAACAGGAAGTGGTAGAGCGCGGTGATGGCGAACTGAAGACGCGAGAGTTCCACCGATTCAATCGTGGGCATGACGGTCTCCTCGCGGGGGCGGCATGGTCGGGGATTGGGACACTGACGGCTTGAGCGCCGTAGACTCGGGCACGGCCAGGATGGCCTGCGCGACAGCGGCAGGCGGCATGTTCATGTCTTCTGCCTGCGGATGATTGAAGAATGCGTATTTGAGCGCCATCAAGAGGACGAGCTTGACGGCGAGAACGAGGGCAATATCGCGCGCGAAGGTGGGGCCGCGCATCCACTGGAGGATGCGCGTGCGCAGCAGCGACGATGTGCGCTGGCGTTGACCGGATGCCGGGATCATGGCGACGGGTGCCCTCGAACGCGTTACGAGGCCAGACCGCGGCGCGGCCTCTGGCTCACCACCTCGAAATCATCTTAGGGTGGAATCAGCGAGGCCGGTGCGAAGGTGCGCAGCGTGTGGTGCGCGCAAAAGAAAAACCCCGTTCGCGGGAACGGGGTTTTCGGTGTGCCGGTGAGACCTGGCGACGCTTACGCGTAGTCGGCGAGGGCGGTGCGCATCTTCTTCATGGCGCTCGCCTCGATCTGGCGAATGCGCTCGGCCGAAACGCCGAACTCGTCGGCCAGCTCGTGCAGGGTCGAGCCGCCCGAACCATCGTCGTCCACGTTGAGCCAGCGCGCCTCGATGATGCGGCGGCTGCGTGCGTCGAGCGCTTCCAGCGCGCTCGCAATGCCGTCCGACTGCAGGCGGTCGCGCGAACGTGCGGCGAGCACGGCGCTCGGCTCGCTGTGCGAGTCGGCGAGCCAGGCGATCGGGGCGAACGACTCCTCGCCGTCTTCGGTCTGGCCTTCGAGCGCGATGTCGGCGCCCGACAGGCGCGTTTCCATCTCCACGACCTCTTCGCGCTTCACGTTCAGTTCCTGCGCGAGGCCGTCGATCTCTTCCGGCGTGAACGACTGCAGGCCCTGCTTGTGGCTGCGCAGGTTGAAGAACAGCTTGCGCTGCGCCTTGGTCGTGGCGACCTTCACCATGCGCCAGTTGCGCAGGATGTATTCGTGGATCTCAGCCTTGATCCAGTGCATGGCGTACGACACCAGGCGCACGTTCTGCTCGGGGTCGAAGCGCTTCACGGCCTTCATCAGGCCGATGTTGCCTTCCTGGATCAGGTCGGCGTGCGGCAGGCCATAGCCGAGATAATTACGCGCGATCGACACCACGAGGCGCAGGTGCGACAGCACCAGGCGGCGCGCGCCTTCAAGATTGTTCTGCTCGCGAAACTCGGTCGCGAACTGACGCTCTTCTTGTGGCGTCAGCATCGGGATCCGGTTCACGGCCTGAATATAAGCGTCGATGTTGCCCAGCTGGCCGGGCAACAGGGAAGCATTCGCGAGCGCCAATGAGCCCCCGGCCTTGGCCGACGACGGGCTCAGCGTACTCGGAAGGGTCATGGTCATTGCGTTGCTCACGTAGCGAACTCCTCAGGAATCTTGCGAAAGTCAGACACCGACTCCACGGTGGATGTTAGCACTCTGAATCCCCGAGTGCTAATACTTGGAGTCTGTAGGGGCTTCAAGGTTCCTTGATTCCTATCGAAATGGTTGTATCGATAGATTACACTAAACGCCGGCAATCAAGCAGGGCGGGGCCCGGCGCCCGGCGCTGGCCTGCGCAAGGGGCAGGCCGAAGGAACACTCTAGTACGGGACAGCGTCCGGCGCGAAGTGCGCGGGAAATAAGGGGTGAAATCAGCGACGTTCGAGGGGCCGCGCAGCGCCAGGACCTTGTCACACAATCTGAGAAATAGACATCGGATAAAGCGGAAAGTGCTGCGCTGCGACATCCGGGCGCGGCCGCGGAGATGTCGCTACGCCAGGCGCAGTTCTCACCGGGCGCGTGGCGTATCCACCATAGATGGAGGCGATGTCTTTGATCGCAAGTATCCTTGTGCCAAAACCTGGTATAAATTTCAGCCAGACGTATGCAGAAATCTTCGGCGGAGATCTGCGCTCAGGCGCGGGCCAACGCGCAAGGGGCTCGAGCGATGGCGGCAAAACTGATCGATGCGATTCGCGGACTTGAGCGCGAGCGCTTTCGCGCGATGGTCGACGGCGACGGCACGTCGCTGGACCAGTTGCTGTCCGATCACGCGACCTTCGTCCACACCAACGGCAAACGCGAGACCAAGCAGCAGTTCATCGACGCGATCACGGCCGGCCGCCGCCGCTACCGCCAGATCGAGATCCAGTCGCAGGACGTGCTGCACGCGGGCAACGAGGCCTGCGTGGTCTCCGGCCGCGTGTTGATCGAGATGGAAGCGAACAACGGTGCGCTGCTCTTTCCGATTGCCTATACGGCGATCCAGACGCAGGAAGGGGGCCACTGGCGTCTGCTCGCATGGCAGGCGACGCGTTGCGCGATCGAGTGATGACCGGTAAGTCCACTCGCTGAAACGCCGTGTAGGCGCTTCAGGCGCACGCCGGCGGCCCGTTTTGCCGCCGGCGCTCAACAATGCCGCCGATTTCCCTGCTGAAACCCAAACTGCTTCGCGCACAGCGCGCGACACGCGCGAAAGGCGTCAGGCCGCCGCGCGCCGATCCACTTGCGGCCAGGCCGCGCGGTTCACCGCGCTGACCACTGCCGCGACGCACGCATGGACCGCGTCTTCGCCCACGCCGACGCCGTGGCGCAGCGGCTGGCCGCCCACGCGCGCGCCGACGAACACGGCCGTACCGCCCTGCGAGGTGCGCTCAGTCTCGAACGACGTGATTTCAATGTGCTCGCCGGCGAGTGCCGCGATGGCGGCGGCCACAGCTTGCGCATGTGCCTCATCGCTGCTCGTGGCAGCCGGCATGGCCACATCACGGCCTTCCCAGCGCACGCGGCCTGAACCGGCGTTGGCAACCGGCCCGCGCGTTTCGAAGTACTCACGCGCGAACAGTGCGCAGACCGCCTCGCCCGTGATCTCTTCGCCAGACGTATCGGCGACGGTCTGCACGGCGTGGCTGAACTCGATCTGCACGCGGCGCGGCGGCGTGAAGCCCATGCCGCGCTCGAGCAGATAAGTCGCGCCACCCTTGCCCGACTGGCTGTTCACGCGGATCACCGCGTCATAGCTGCGGCCGAGGTCGGCGGGATCGATCGGGAGATACGGCACTTCCCAGACGGCGTCGGGCTGCTGCTGCGCGAAGCCCTTGCGGATCGCGTCCTGGTGCGAGCCCGAGAACGCCGTGAACACGAGGTCGCCCGCATACGGATGACGCGGATGCACGGGCAACTGGTTGCAGCGCTCGACCACGCGGCGCACGGCGTCGATGTCCGAGAAGTCGAGGCCCGGGTCGATGCCCTGGGTGTAGAGGTTCATCGCGAGCGTGACGAGATCGACGTTGCCGGTGCGCTCGCCGTTGCCGAACAGGCAGCCTTCGATCCGGTCCGCGCCCGCGAGCAGCGCCAACTCGGCGGCGGCCACCGCCGTGCCGCGGTCGTTGTGCGGATGCACCGACAGCACGATGCTGTCGCGGTACGCGAGATTGCGGTCCATCCACTCGATCTGGTCGGCGTAGACGTTGGGCATCGCCGCTTCGACGGTCGCCGGAAGATTCACGATCATTTTGTGATCGCGCGTCGGGCGCCACGTCTGGGCCACCGCGTCGCAGACTTCGCGCGCGAAGGTCAGCTCGGTCATGCTGAAGGTTTCGGGCGAATACTGGTAAATCCAGTGCGTTTGCGGGTTCTTGTCGGCGTGTGCGCGGATGATGCGCGTGCCTTCGACCGCGAGCGCTTTCACTTCCTCCTTCGACTGGCCGAACACGATCTTGCGGAACGACGGGCAGATCGCGTTGTAGAGGTGGACGATGGCGCGCGGCACGCCTTCGAGCGCTTCGAACGTGCGTGCAATCAATTCTTCGCGCGCCTGCACGAGCACTTCGATCGTCACATCGTCGGGAATGCGTTTTTCGTCGATCAGCTTGCGCACGAAATCGAAGTCGGTCTGCGAAGCGGACGGAAAGCCGACTTCGATTTCCTTGAAGCCGATCGCGACGAGCATTTCGAAGAATTCGGTCTTCTGCTCGATGCTCATCGGCTCGATCAGCGACTGGTTGCCGTCGCGCAGGTCGGTGCTCATCCAGATCGGCGCGCGCTCGACGGCGCGCGTGGGCCATTTGCGGCCGTTCAATCGGATGGCGGGGAAGGGGCGGTACTTCTCGGCGGGATTACGCAACATGACGAGCCTCGTTCTTCATGGTGTCGTTTGCGATGGTGGTCGGCAGCGGGCGGTTGGCGGGCTGGCGACGGAGCACGATGCGCGAAACCTCACGCGTACGGGCGGCAACCTCGGACGCGAAGAAGACGGCCACGGTGACGGCGGTAACCGGCGCGGCGAAAGCGGACGTGAACGATGCCCATGCAACGTGCATTTTGACCTCGCGACTCGTCCGAACGGTAAGCGGACGAATGCAGACGACAAGTTGTAGAGATACAGCGGATCTGGGGTACTGCGAGAACTGCTTTGGGAGGACCGCGGTGACCGGAGGAGGGGTCGTTGCGGCGCTACACCAGCTTTAGGCCAGGCGTAGCGATAGGGCCGATAGTCGGCCGAAGGTAATTCGGAGGGTGTTCGGGTAGGAACGCATTCGTCCAATGTAAATCAGGGCGGCTGCGCGTGTCAACAGCGAATTTGCTGGTTGGGCGCGTGAAGATGCGTGAAGATGGCCGACGAAGCGCGCCGATACGCTTGCGGCGGAACACGCGCGTCGCCCGCCCCGCGCGGCCCTCGGCGGCTTGAGCGCCGGGTTTTCGGGTTCGATCGTCAGCGCTTCGCGATGCGTTTGATCGTCTCGATCTGGCGCGTGATCGCATCCGGCACCGGCGCTTCGCCGCGGTGCACGGCATCGATCCAGGCGGCTGTAGTCGGTGCATCGCGGCCTTCGGGGAGATCGATTTCGGGCGCGCCGGGCGACGAGCGCTCCGGTTCGACCAGCGTTTCGCAGATGCCGTCGTGCAGCCAGTCGACCTGCACCTGGCGGCGGGTATCGGCGACGGCTTCGCCCTCAGTGCCGCGCGCGAGCAACGCGCCGCCCACCGCCGCTTCCGGATGCGCCGCGAAGAGGGCGCTGAGGCTTTCGCGGTACGGCGGGTGCGTGTAGTTCACGAGACGCAGGCCCGGCTCCGCGAACGGCTGCAGCAGCTTCACGAGCGTATGCGTGGAGTTGCGCACGCCCATGCGCCGGCGCATCGAGAGCAGGCGCGCGAGTTTGGGCGCGAGCGTGTCGATCGACGAAAACGCCACGCGGCCCGACGCCAGTTGCGCCTCGATTTCGGCGTGATCGCGTGCTTCGGGACGATTCAGCGCCGCGAAGATTTCCGCGCTCGTGACACGACCCGGATCGGTCACGACGCCGTGCACGAGCGTCGGCACGCCTTCGCGCGCGAGCAGCAAGGCGAGCAGCGGCACGAGATTCGGCTGCTTGCGCGCGCCGTTGTAGCTTGGGATCGAGACAGGCCGATAGTCGCCTCGCGGCACCGCGAGCGGCGCGAACGAGGCGTGCGCCGCGCAGAGCATGGCGGCCAGCTCATCCGCGGTTTCGCCCTTGAGGCGGTAGGCGAGCAGCACCGCGCCTAGCTCCAGCTCGGGCACGCGGCCGTCGAGCATGGCGGCGTAAAGGGCGTGCGTGTCTTCGGACGAGAGCGAGCGAGCGCCGTGCGGTCCGCGGCCGATCTCCTTGATGAAGCGGGCGCACGGGAAGATGTCGGTGGAGTCGGCGGCGGTCATGGGCGCGGTTCGTTCGACGGCGTGCCGAGGGCCGCCGTCGTATTGAAATGGGGATGCGGGAAGTATCGCACGAGCACGCGGTGCCTCGCCGGGCACGCATCGCCGGCCGCGCCCGGCCGGCCGCGTGAAGACGCCGCCGCGCACGCCTACCGCCGCGCGTTACACTCGCGATTGTTCTGACGGCGCAAGCCGCGCGATCGACAGGCACGCGTGCTTCGTGCACGCGCCATCACAAAGACGGAGAACTCCATGACGTACGTATTCGAACCGGCGGCACTCGCCTCGGTGCCGGTGGCAGGCACCGACACGCGTTTCCCGGTGCGGCGCATCTATTGCGTTGGCCGCAACTACGAAGCGCATGCGCGCGAGATGGGCCACGATCCGAACCGTGAACCGCCGTTCTTCTTCTCCAAGCCCGCCGACGCCGTGCTCTACGTCGCACCGGGCTCGACCGCCGAATTTCCGTACCCCGCACAATCGCAGAACGTGCACTTCGAGATGGAACTCGTCGCGGCAATCGGCAAAGGCGGCAAGGACATTCCGGTCGCGAGCGCGCTCGACCACGTGTTTGGCTACGCGCTCGGCCTCGATATGACACGCCGCGACTTGCAGGGCGAGGCGAAGAAGCTCGGTCGTCCGTGGGATACGGCCAAGGGCTTCGACCATTAGGCGCCGATCGGCCCGATCCATCCGGTTTCGAAGATCGGCCAGCTCGAGAAGGGCGAAATCTGGCTCGCAGTCAACGGCGAGGAGAAACAGCGCTCGGATATCTCGCAGATGATCTGGCCGGTTGCCGACACGATCGCGTTCCTTTCGACGCTGTTCGAACTCAAGGCCGGCGACCTGATCTACACGGGCACGCCCGAAGGCGTGGGCGCCGTGGTCAAGGGCGATCTGATGACGGGCGGTGTGGCAGGAATCGGCGAATTCGCCGTGCGGGTCGTCTGAGCGGCGCGCGCCGCATCACGATTCAAGAGGAGCAAGAGAGGAGCATGAAGCTTTACAGCTATTTCCGCAGTTCGGCATCGTATCGGGTGCGAATTGCGCTGAATCTGAAGAACCTGTCGTACGAGTACGTCCCGGTTCACCTCGTGCGCGACGGCGGCGAGCAGCTCAAGCCTGCCTACCGCCAGGTGAATCCCGATGCGATCGTGCCGTCGTTCGTCGACGACGAAGGGCACACGCTTCAGCAGTCGCTCGCGATCATCGAATATCTGGAAGAGACGCATCCCGAGCCGCCGCTGCTGCCGAAGTCGCCCATCGATCGCGCCCATGTGCGCTCGCTCGCGCTGCAGGTGGCGTGCGAGATTCATCCGGTGGACAACCTGCGCGTGCTCAAGTACCTCAAGCACACCGTAGGCGCCGACGACGCGACGAAAGACGCGTGGTACCGCCACTGGATCGAGGCGGGCTTCGCGACGCTCGAACAGCGGCTCGCCAGCGATCCGCGCACCGGCAAGCTCGCTTTCGGCGACACGCCGACCGTCGCCGATCTTTGCATCGTGCCGCAGGTCTACAACGCGAACCGCTTCAAGATCGACACGACGCGTTACCCGACCATTCAGCGTATCAACGACTACGCGCTCGCGCTCGACGCGTTCGCGCGCGCCGCGCCGGGCGTGCAGCCGGACACGGAATGAGCGCATGACCGGTTTGCACTGGCCGCGACAATGAAAAAGGGCGTCGTTCGTGAGAACGACGCCCTTCGTACATTCAAAGCCGGGTAATTGCGCGCTATCAGCTGCCAAGCAGCGCGTCGGCGAATTCTTCGGCCACGAACGGCTGCAGATCTTCGACCTTTTCGCCCACGCCGATGAAATACACGGGGATCGGGCGTTGCCGCGCGATCGCGGCGAGGATGCCGCCCTTGGCGGTGCCGTCGAGCTTCGTGACGATGAGGCCGGTGAGGCCGAGCGCGTCGTCGAAGGCCTTGACCTGTGCGAGCGCGTTCTGGCCCGTGTTCGCGTCGATCACGAGCACCACCTCGTGCGGTGCGCCGTCGAACGCCTTGCCGATCACGCGCTTGACCTTCTTCAGCTCGTCCATCAGATGCAATTGCGTGGGCAGGCGGCCAGCGGTGTCGGCCATCACCACGTCGATGCGGCGCGCGCGCGCGGCGCTCACGGCGTCGAAGATCACCGCTGCCGGGTCGCCGCTTTCCTGCTGCACGACCGTCACGTTGTTGCGCTGGCCCCAGATGGCGAGCTGTTCGCGCGCGGCAGCGCGGAACGTGTCGCCGGCGGCGAGCAGCACGCTCTGGTCGAAGCTTTGCAGATGCTTGGCGAGCTTGCCGATGCTGGTGGTCTTGCCCGCGCCGTTCACGCCCGCGATCATCATCACGAGCGGCTGCGCGCGGCCGAGCATGAGCGACTTCTCGAGCGGCTTGAGCAGGCCGATGAGCAGCTCGCGCAGGGCGTTCTTCACCTGCTGTGCGTCGGTCAGGCGCTCGGCGCGTACCTTCTGGCGCAGCGTTTCGAGCAGATATTCGGTCGCGTCGACGCCCGCATCCGACATCAGCAGCGCGGTTTCGAGCTCTTCGTAGAGATCGTCGTCGATCTTCGCGTTGACGAAGATGCTCTGGATGTTCGAGCCGGTTTTCGAGAGCCCCGACCTCAGGCGCTTGAGCCACGATTGCCTGGCTTCGGGCTCGAGCGCGGGCGGCGGGACAATCTCGACGGTTTCCGGTTCGTCGTCATTGTCGACGGCTTGCTGCGGCTCGACCGGAGCGGTCACGGCCGGTGGAGCGGAGGGCGCGGGCGACGTTTGGTGCGGCGCGCTGGCGGCCTCATCAACGGCCTTATCAACGGCCTCGTCCGGCGCCTCGAGAGTGGCTTCGTCCTGCGCATTCTCGGCCGGCGCGTTCTCGGCGTCCTTCGAGCCGCGGAATCGTTTGAAGAAACTGAACATGGTCTGGGGTGGGTCAGGCGCGCTGCGGGTCGGACCGAGGGGCGGTCAGCGACGGCATGGAAGAGGTAACGCGCGGAAAACATGGCATTTTATCAGGCGCGTTAGCTGGAGTCGCTGCGGCATCGCGGTGGGAGCGTTGCGGCGCGCACGCGGCACCTGCGCGCCCCTGTGGTAACGTGCGCGCATTGGAGGGCGCGATGCGAAAGCGTCGAACCCCACAGTCGAGTTCCGCCGGCAAGTTGACTGCCAGCGGTCAAATGCACGCAGCGGTACGACCCAACGCATGACCCGTTCCTCACCTTCACGTGGCCAAGGCGGCCGCACCCATCAGCCCGATCCCCGCGCACGTGGCGGCGGCGGTGCGCACACGATCCGCATCATCGGCGGCGACTGGAAGCGCACGCCGCTGCCGGTGCTCGACCTCGACGGTTTGCGTCCGACCCCCGATCGCGTGCGCGAGACGGTCTTCAACTGGCTTGGCCAGCGTCTCGACGGTCTGCGTTGCCTCGACCTTTTCGCGGGCAGCGGCGGCCTCGGCTTCGAGGCGGCCTCGCGGGGCGCCGCGCGCGTCGTGATGGTGGAGCGCAGCGCGCGCGCCGCCGCGCAACTGCGCTCGAACCAGGCGCGCCTTGGCGCGCGCATGATCGAAATCGCAGAAGCCGACGCACTGCGTCTCGCGGCCAATCTCGCGCCAGGCTCGTTCGATGTGGTGTTCCTCGATCCCCCGTTCGGCGACACCGCGCTGCTCGAGCGCTCACTCGACCTGGCTGCGCCGCTCGTCGCCCCGGACGGCTGGCTTTACGTGGAGTCAGGTGAGCGTATCGATCCCAGTGCGCGGCCCGCGCTGGCGGGCTGGAGCGTGGTGCGCGAGGGCCGGGCCGGCGCCGTTCACTATCATTTGCTGCAGCGCGAAAATGAGGAATAATGCGCGTTCGATAAGAAGCGGCGGGCGGCCTGGCCGTCACGCACGCACGTGCGCATGCGTCGCCACGGCACTGCATTGCGCCCCATTTCTGTTGAGAGGAGAAGCCTCATGGTAGTCGCCGTGTACCCCGGTACCTTCGACCCGCTCACGCGCGGCCACGAAGATCTCGTGCGGCGCGCGTCGAGCATTTTCGACACGCTGGTAGTCGGCGTTGCGGACAGCCGCAACAAGAAGCCTTTCTTCTCGCTCGACGAGCGGCTCGAGATTGCCCACGAGGTGCTCGGCCACTATCCGAACGTGCAGGTCATGAGCTTCAAGGGGCTCCTGAAGGACTTCGTGCGCACCAACAACGCACGCGTGATCGTGCGCGGCCTGCGCGCGGTGTCGGACTTCGAGTACGAATTTCAGATGGCGGGCATGAACCGTTACCTGCTGCCCGACGTCGAGACGATGTTCATGACGCCATCGGACCAGTATCAGTTCATTTCGGGCACGATTGTGCGCGAAATCGCCCAGTTGGGCGGCGACGTGAGCAAGTTCGTGTTTCCGTCCGTGGAAAAGCGCTTGCAGGACAAGGTGGCCTCGATGGGCGCCCCGGTTACGAAGGTGTGAACGCCCGGCCAAAGCAGCGTAAACTGTCGGGCTAAGCAACGTGTGAGCCGGCCTTCGCGCCGGCGGGAAGTGAGAACAGCATGGCCCTGATGATTACCGACGAGTGCATCAATTGCGACGTGTGCGAGCCCGAGTGCCCGAACGACGCGATCTCGATGGGCCCGGAAATCTATGTGATCGACCCGAAGAAGTGCACCGAATGTGTCGGCCATTTCGATGAGCCGCAGTGCATCCAGGTGTGCCCGGTGGAGTGCATTCCCAAGAATCCGGAGCACGTCGAGTCGCCCGAGCAGTTGATGCAGAAGTACCACGCGCTGACGGCGGCGAAGAACAACGCCTGAATCGCGCAATTCTGCGGAAAATAAAAAACGCGCCAACTGGCGCGTTTTTTATTTCATCCTGCCGCCTTCTTACGCGACGATGGCCTTCAATGCGTCGATGAGCGTGTCGCACTCGAGATCCGTGCCGATCGAGATACGCAGATGCTGGCTCACGCGCGGCGCGTTGAAATGGCGCACGAAGATCTCCTTTTCGCGCAGCTTGGCCGCAATTGCCGCCGCGTCGTGCGCAGGATGCGTCGCGAACACGAAATTCGCCGCCGAAGGCACCACGTCGAAGCCGAGCGCCGTGAGCGCGGCCGTCAGGCGCTCGCGGCTGGCGATCACGCGCGCGCTCGTGGTCTTCAGCCACTCGCCGTCTTCGTAAGCGGCGGTCGCGGCGGCTTGTGCCAGGCGGTCGAGCGGGTACGAGTTGAAGCTGTCCTTTACGCGGTTGAGCGCGTCGATGAGATCGGGGTGGCCGAACGCGAAGCCCACGCGCATGCCCGCGAGCGAGCGCGATTTCGAAGTTGTGTGCACGACCAGCAGGTTCGGATAGCGGTCGATCAGCGCAATCGCCGACTCGGCGCCGAAATCCACATACGCTTCGTCGATCACCACCACGGATTCCGTGTTCGCCGCGACAAGCCGCTCGATCTCCGCGAGCGGCAGCGCGTGACCCGTGGGCGCATTCGGATTCGGGAAAATTACGCCGCCATTGGGCTGGCGGTAATCGTCGACGCGAATCGTGAACTGTTCCGTGAGCGGCACGGTGCGGTACTCGACCTCGTAGAGCCGCGCGTAGGTCGGGTAGAAGCTGTAGGTGATGTCGGGAAAGAGGATCGGCTCGTCGTGCTTGAGCAGCGCCTGGAAGGCGTGAGCGAGCACCTCGTCCGAGCCGTTGCCGACGAACACCTGCTCCGCGCGGATGCCGTGATGCGCGGCCACGGCGGCGCGCAGACGCTTCGCGACGGGGTCGGGATAGCGGCGCAGCGACTCGCCCGTCTCGCCCAGTTCGTGGCGGATCGCCTCGAGCACACGCGGGGAGGGCGCATACGGATTCTCGTTGGTGTTGAGCTTGACCGGTTTCGCGAGCGCGGGCTGCTCGCCCGGCACGTAGGGCACGAGCCGGTCGACGATGTCACTCCAGTAACGACTCAAGACGCTCTCCTTGTTTCAACCGTTGCGATGCAGCTGCATCACCGCGCGTTCGGCCTCGCCCTTCACGAACGTCGGCATCACGGCGAGCGCGCGTTCGATCGATGCGTCGATCACCTCTTGCTCTTCGCGGCGCGGCGGCTTGAGCACGAAGTTCGCGACATCGGGCTTTGCACCGGCGCGCGCGCCTTCGGGAATCAGGTCGCGCGGATGGCCGATGCCGATGCGCAAACGCCAATACTGCTGCGTCGACAGATGCGCGGATATGTCCTTCAGGCCGTTGTGGCCGCCGCTGCCGCCGCCGAGCTTGAGCTTGACGGTGCCGGGCGGCAGATCGAGCTCGTCGTGCGCGACGAGGATCTCATCGGGCAGGATCTTGAAGAAGGCCGCGAGAGCGACGACCGATTGCCCCGAGCGGTTCATATAGGTCTGCGGTTCGAGCAGATGCACTTCCTCGCCGTAGAGTCGCGCCTTCGCGTAGTGGCCGTGGAAGCGCCGCTCGTCGCGCAGCGTCGTGCCGGCTTCGCGCGCGAGCTGGTCCACGAGCCAGAAGCCCGCGTTGTGGCGCGTCGCCGTGTATTCGGCGCCCGGATTGCCGAGCCCGACGATCAACCTGATCATTGTGGTGTTCCGCTTGCGTCAATCGATGAACTGACCCGCAAGTGTACGAAAAAGTGCGAAAAAAAACCCGCCGGGGCGAACCGCGGCGGGTCACGTCGACCGTTTCAGGGAAACGGATCGAGAGGATCGGCTCATTGAGGCCGCTGCGCTTACTCCGCAGCCGGCGCTTCTTCGCCTTCAGCAGCCGCCTGGGCGCCAGCCGGCACGGGTGCCGACACGATGACCGGGTTTTCCACTTCGACGTGCTGAACCAGCGTCACGCCTGCGGGCAGGGTGATGTCCTTGGCATGCAGCGATTGACCGGCTTCGATCTTGGCGAGGTCGACTTCGAGGAATTCCGGCAGTTGGCCCGGCAGGCACTGGATTTCGATTTCAGCCAGAACGTGCGAGATGATCGCGCCACCCGTCTTCACAGCCGGGTTGGTTTCCTGGTTCATGAAGTGCAGGGGCACCTTCGTGTGGATCTTCTTGCTCGGATCCACGCGCTGGAAGTCCACGTGCAGCACGAGCTGACGGAACGGGTGGTATTGCACGTCGCGCAGCAGCACTTGCTGCGACTTGCCGGCCACTTCGAGGTCGAGGATCGACGAGTGGAAGGCTTCCTTCTTGAGGGCGTGCCACAGCGCGTTGTGATCGATTTCGATCAGTTGCGGCTCGGCGCCGACACCGTAAACGATGCCAGGGGTCTTGCCAGCAATGCGCAGGCGGCGGCTCGCACCCGTACCTTGCAGGTTACGCTCGAAAGCGATGACTTTCATTTGATTCTCCATTGCACTGCCCGCGACCAGGCAGTAAAACGGGGCCTTTTCAGCAGAATGCCTGCCTTCCGGCCCCAGCGATGCAGCGCGAACCATCGTCCGTTCGCGCCGATTACGTGCAAAAGCGCGGCGTCCTTGCGAACACCGCGCCTTGCGCGTCAATTCTTTTTAGCTTTCCGCGAACAGCGACATCACCGAGTCGCCGCGACGGATACGCGAGAACGTTTCGGCGAGAAGTCCTGCGCTCGTGAGCGAGCGGATCTTCGCGCACGAACGCGCTTCGGCGCCCAGCGGAATCGTGTCGGTCACGACGAGTTCGTCCAGAGCCGAAGCGGCGATGCGCTCGCCTGCGCCACCCGAGAGAACCGGGTGCGTGGCGTAAGCGAACACCTTCTTCGCGCCGCGTTCCTTCAGCACTTGCGCTGCCTTGCAGAGCGTGCCGGCGGTGTCGACCATGTCGTCCATGATCACGCAGGTGCGGCCTTCGACTTCACCGATGATGTTCATCACTTCGGCGACGTTCGCCTTCGGACGACGCTTGTCGATGATGGCGAGATCGCAATTCAGTTGCTTGGCGAGCGCACGGGCGCGCACCACGCCGCCGACGTCCGGCGAAACGACCAGCAGGTTCTCGTGATTCTGCTTGCGCAGATCGCCGAGCAACACGGGCGTTGCGTAGATGTTGTCGACGGGAATATCGAAGAAGCCCTGAATCTGGTCAGCGTGCAGATCCATCGTGATGATCCGCTCGACGCCGGCGATTTCCAGCATGTTCGCCACGACCTTCGCCGAGATGGCGACGCGCGCCGAACGGGGGCGGCGGTCTTGACGGGCATAGCCGAAGTAGGGAATAGCTGCGGTGATCCGGCCTGCGGATGCGCGCTTGAGCGCATCGACCATGATCATCAGTTCCATCAGGTTGTCGTTGGTCGGCGCGCAAGTCGACTGAAGGACGAAGACGTCCTTGCCGCGCACGTTTTCCTGGATTTCGACCTGGATTTCACCGTCGGAAAATCGGCTAACCATAGCCTTACCGAGGGGAATACCGAGGATCTTGACGACTTCCTGGGCAAGCGCGGGATTTGCGTTGCCAGTAAAAACCATCAGGCCGTCATGGCTGCTCATCATGCACCTGCTGCGGACTTTGGAGGGCGAGAGGAACTACTTGGGCGAACTGCTCCGGGTAACCCACAGAGCGAACTGCCTGGAATTTTTGGCAGGGGAGGAAGGACTCGAACCCTCGCATGCCGGAATCAAAATCCGGTGCCTTAACCAACTTGGCGACTCCCCTACACTCAACTTTGAGCCTGACTGACCGGTAGGACGATCAACCATGCAAAACTATGCCGCGAAAGCGAAGAGTGGATGCTTGTTCAGACTCGAGGCTACCGCGCTTCGCCAGTCCGGTTGTTCCGCAAGCAGTCTGGCCTGTGCCGATTCTGCTTCGGACCGACTGGCGAATGCTGCAAAAACGCTGGCACCCGATCCGGTCATCCGCGCTGGTGCGATGCTGCTCGAGACACTCTCAAACCATCGAAGCACCTGCGCTACTTCCGCGTATTTTCCTGCGACAACCGCTTGCATATCGTTATGACCGAAGCTGTCTGGCCATCCGTTCTGCGTTGCTTGCTGTGCAAGAAAGACTGCAATTGTGCAGGTCTTTGTGTCCCTTGTCAACGATTTTTCTGAAAAAATCTCGGCAGTAGGAACATGAACCCGCGGCGTCACGACCAAAAAATGACGCGGGGGCAATTGTACAGCCTCGAGGGCTTCGCCAACACCCTCCGCGAACGCATTTTTCCCGAACACGAAGAAGGGCACGTCCGCGCCTAGCTCGAGCGCGAGCGCCTGCAATTGCTCGCGTTGCAGGTTGAGCTTCCACAGGCGGTTGAGCGCGAGCAGCGTCGTGGCCGCGTCGGAGCTGCCGCCGCCGAGACCCGCGCCCATCGGCAGACGCTTTTCGATATCGATCTCGACACCCTCGCTCGTGCCCGTGTGTTCCTTGAGCAGCGTCGCGGCGCGCACGGTGAGGTCGTGCTCGGCAGGTACGCCTTCCACTTCCACGGTGCGCGTGATGCGGCCGTCGTGGCGGCGCGTGAAATGCAGCGTGTCGCCCCAGTCGAGCAACTGGAACACGGTCTGCAGATCGTGATAGCCATTGGGGCGCCGGCCCGTGATGTGCAGGAAGAGATTGAGTTTCGCGGGCGCTAGGCAGTCGCGCAGCGAGTCCTGGGTTTCGATCATGATGCTCTTGGGATGATGCCTGGATACTGACCGGCGCGTGCCGGCCAGATATTGCTGATGAGAGACCGCAACCGGCCCGCTTACTGGTCGAGCACGAGCTTGATCTGGAGCGGCGGTGCTTCGCGCGTGAGATTGACGCGTTTCACGCCATTGGCCGGCGCGTCGGCATAGGCGACATAATCGATGGTCCAGCCGTCCTGCTCGATCTGCGAAAGCCGCTGCGGATTCTGCGAGTCGGGCGTAGTGCGCGCATGCGAGGTGGGCGCGACCGAAGGCTGCAGCCAGTAGCGCAGCCCTTCCACGGGCAGGGCAAAGCCGAGCGCCTGCTGCATGAGCGTGCTCACGTTGTCGGCCGTGAGCGGCTGGCGGTTGGGCAGTTCCAGCGTGGCTTGCGACGGCGCGGAAGTGACGAGCGCGAGTGTCTGGCCGAGCGGATTGAGCAGTTGCAGCGTCACCGTCGAATCGGTCTCGTGCCAGTCGAAGTTGCCGTACGCGTTGCGCTGCTGGCCGTTCTGATCGACATATTGAACGGCGAAGCGGCCATGATAGGCGCGGTTCGTCTGCGTACTGAGCGAGGTCGTGGCGTTCGAGGTGGAAGGTTGGCGCGGCGGCTGTTGCGTCGCGCAACCCGTCAGCGCGAGGAGCGCGGCCGCCGCTGCGCCGAGCGACGCGCGCCGTACGAAACTGGCTGCGCGCGCAACGGTGAGGGCCTGGGGGGAAATCGAAGTGAAAAAATCTGCCATCAGAGATCGTTGACCTGGAAGCGTTTGAGCGTCTTCAGGAGCGTGTCGTTGTCGGGTTCGAGCTTGCGGGCCTCGCGCCACGCGGCGCGTGCGCCGTCCTGGTCGCCGTTTTTCCAGAGCACTTCACCGAGGTGCGCGCCTATTTCCGCGTTCGGCTGGAGGCTGTAGGCCTTGCGCAAGAGCTTGATCGCGTCGGCATTGTCACCCAGGCGGTATTTGACCCAGCCCACACTGTCCATGATGAACGCGTCGTCCGGTGCGAGCGACGAGGCTTTTTCCACCAGTTTGTCGGCTTCCTGCAGGCGCTGATTGCGGTCCGCAAGCGAGTAACCGAGCGCGTTGTAGGCCTGCGGATTGTCGGGCTGCGTCTTGATCAGCTTGCGCAGCTGCGCTTCCATGACGTCGTAGTGGCCGGTTTTTTCCGCAGCCATCGCGTAGTCATAGGTGAGGTCCGGGTCGTCCGGGAAGTCGGCGGTCGCCTTCGCGAGCCGTGCTTCGGCTTCCGGGTAGCGCTTCGCGTCGAACAGGATCGCGGCGTCGGTGCGCGCGATCAGCGCCTGGTCGCGCGGATCGTCGGCCTGAATGCTCGCGAGCTGACGGCGCGCGTCGTCGGTCTTGCCTTCCTTGTCCAGGATCTGTGCGCGCGTGATCTGGGCCGGCACATATTGCTGGCTGTTGGGCTGGATCTTGTCGAGCCACTTCTGTGCGCCGGCGTCGTCCTTCTGCTCGACCGACAGTTGCGCGAGGTAAATATAGGCCTGACCTGGGTCGGCGGCCGGATTCTTCTCGGCAACCTGCGCGTATTGCGTCAGATACTTCTGCGCGGCGTCGAACTTCTTCTGCTGAACGCTGATGAGCGCGAGCGCCATGAGCGGCATCAGGTCGGTCGCGTTGTCCTTGTGCAGAATCTCGAACTGCTTCTGCGCGTCGTCGAGGCGGTCGGCAGCGAGATAGGTCTGCGCGAGTGCGAGACGCCCTTCACGCGACTTCGGGTTCTGCTGGACGTATTTTTCGATCGACGCAATGCCTTCGGCGCGCTCCTCCGGCCCCATCTGCGCGAGCATCAGCGCGGCGGGAAGGTAGTCGGGCTTGAGCGCGAGCGCCTGCTCGAACGACTTGCGTGCGCCGGGTGCGTCGTCGGCGAGCAGTTGCTGGCGGCCGATCGCGAGCTGCGCCTCGGGACGGTTCATGTCGTCCTTGAGCAGCGTTTTGAGCACATTCAGGCCGCCCACGCGATTGGGACCGCGCGAAAGCAGAAGCTGCAGTGAGAGGATCGCCTGGCCACGGCTGTCGGCCGGTACCTTCGCGAGTTCGCGCGCAAGCAGCGGCTGGGCGTCGTCGGGCCTGCCCGCGAGCACGAGGAGTGACGCGTCGAGCTGCGCCGCGCGCTCGGAATCGGGCGCGTACTGCTGCCAGAGCTGCACCGCATTCAGGGCGTCGGACGGGCTTTGCGCCGAGAGCGCGATTTCCGTCGCGCGCTGCGCCATGCGCGGGTCGTGCGTGTCGCGCGCGAGCGCGAGATACGTTTGAAAGGCGGGGGCAGGCTGGTCGCGCTGCAGCGCGATTTCCGCGGCGAGCACCTGGAAGACGATCTGGCTCGACAGCGGAACGGCCGGCAGATCCTTCTTCTCGTCGGGCGAGGGGGGACCGAAAGCGTCCGGCATGGTGACGGAAGTGTCGTCCGTGTCAGGGGACGGATCCTGCGCATATGCGCTCGACGTGGTCAACGCCCAGGCGGCGAGAACTGCGGCGCCAACGAGGCGACGCGCGAAGGCGGCAGGGGCGCGGGGCGTCGCGGGACGCTTCGCGAACAGCTTAACGAAAGACAGTTCCATGGAATTCCGTCGAATGTTTCGGTCGATTGTAACGCGCTGGCTACAATACGCGCACAACGCGCACACACGTTTACGCAAGTTGCAGACCAACCCGGACCAGCATCCGAATCAGGCCGCGAGATATGCCAGAGTTGCCAGAAGTTGAGGTTACCCGAAGGGGGATCGAACCGTGGGTCGCGGGCCGCCGCGTCGAGCGCGTGGAGGTGCGCAACCCCGCATTGCGCTGGCCCGTGCCGGCTACGCTCGCCCGTACGCTGCGCGGCCGCACGATACGTTCGGTTGGGCGGCGCGGCAAGTATTTGCTGTTCGAGGTCGACGAAGGCTGGTTCATCGTGCATCTCGGCATGACCGGCACGCTGCGCGTGCTGCGCAATCTGCCGAAGCCGCCGGCCGCGGAGAAGCACGATCACGTCGACTGGTTCTTCGACGACTTCACGCTGCGCTTTCGCGACCCGCGCCGGTTCGGCGCCGTGCTCTGGCACCCGCGCGAGGCTGGCGACGTGCTCGGCCATCCGCTGCTGGCGGCGCTCGGCATCGAGCCGTTCACACCGGCCTTCGACGGCGCACTGCTCTTTCGCGAGACCCGCGGCCGCAAGGTCGCCGTCAAGCAGGCTCTCCTCGCGGGCGATATCGTGGTGGGCGTTGGCAATATCTACGCATCGGAAAGTCTGTTCCGCGCCGGTATCCGGCCGACGACCCCGGCGGGCCGCGTTTCGCTCGCGCGCTACGAACTCCTCGCGGATGCCGTGCGCGCCGTGCTCGCCTCGGCCATCGAGAAGGGCGGCAGCACGCTGCGCGACTTCGTCGGCAGCAACGGCGAAAGCGGCTATTTTCAGCTCGAATACTTCGTTTATGACCGCGCGGGCCAACCCTGCCGCGTGTGCGGCACGCCGATCAAGCAGATCGTGCAGGGCCAGCGTTCCACTTATTTCTGTCCGCGCTGCCAGCGCTGAGCGCCAGGCATTTCCATGTACCGAACTTCTTCCACTTCCGCGCCGCTACCGGCTGGCGCGTATCCCGCTGAGCTGCTCACCGGTTTCGCGCCGCGCCTGATCGCCTGGCAGCGCGAGCATGGCCGTCACGACCTGCCGTGGCAGAACACGCGCGACCCGTACCGCATCTGGCTCTCGGAAATCATGCTGCAGCAGACTCAGGTCTCGACCGTGATTCCGTACTACGCGCGTTTTCTCGAGCGCTTTCCCACGGTCGAAGCGCTCGCTGCCGCGCCCGACGACGACGTGATGGCGCTCTGGGCCGGCCTCGGCTATTACTCGCGCGCGCGCAATCTGCACCGCTGCGCGCAGGTCGTGGCCGATACCCACGGTGGCAAGTTTCCGCAGACGGTCGAGGCGCTCGCGGAGCTGCCCGGCATCGGCCGTTCGACGGCGGCGGCGATCGCGTCGTTCGCGTTCGGCGCGCGCGAAACGATCCTGGACGGCAACGTGAAGCGCGTGCTCGCGCGCGTGTTCGGCGTGGAAGGCTTTCCTGGTGAAAAGCGCGTGGAGAACGCGATGTGGACGCTCGCCGAAACGCTCGTGCCGGGTCCCGAAGTGAGCGACGCCGACGTGAGCGCGTACACGCAAGGCTTGATGGATCTTGGCGCGACGCTGTGCGGGCGGGGCAAGCCCGACTGCGCGCGCTGCCCGTTCGCGCAGGACTGCGTGGCGAACACGACGGGACGTCAACGCGAACTACCCGCCGCGCGCCCGAAGAAGGCCGTGCCCACGCGGCGCACGTGGATGCTCGTGCTGCTCGACGGCGATGCGGTGATGCTGGAGAAGCGCCCGCCATCGGGTATCTGGGGTGGGTTGTGGAGCTTGCCCGAAGCCGCGGACGAACCCGCGCTCGCCGAGCGCGCGCGAGACTTCGGAGTGACGCCGGAGCGCGCGGCGTCGAGTTCGGCGCTCATGCCGCTCACGCATACGTTCACGCACTTCAAGCTCGACATCGAGCCGCGCGTGATCGAACTCAAGCGCAATGCCGCGCCGCTCGAAGCCAATGATGGACAGAGCGCATGGGTGTCGCTAGGCAACATCGACGCGTATGGCGTGCCCGCGCCGGTGCGCAAACTGCTCGATGGTTTGCGTGGACCGCTGATCTGAGTCAGCGAGCAAGCCGCATCAACGCTGCATCAAAGCAGCTGATGCTGCTGCATGTAGTGATGCACGATTTCGATACGCGCGCCCGCGTCGTTCAATTCCATGAGCTTCTGACGCGCGCGCAGCGCGATCGGCAGCACCTCGGCCAGACGGTTCGATACCCACGAGGGATCGTCGAAGCGGAACGGCTCCGCAAACGGCAGGCTCGCGGAATCGCGCTCGCGGATCGTCGCGATGATGCGCTCGAGCACTTCCGCACACGCGCCGAATTGCGCGAGCTGTTTGCCGCCTTCCAGTGGAATATCTTCGGGGATCAACTCGGCCGTGCCCACGAGCAGGCCGTCGGCTTCCACGCGATGCGAGAGCAGATGAAAGCGTTGCGTGCCGTGAGCCTGGATATGCAGCATGCCGACGGTCTCGACATCGCATTGCTCGATGAGCGCGAGGCATCCCACGGATTCGGGCACGGCAGTCGTCTCGTCGGGCTGCGCGACTTCCGCGCCACTTTTGAGCAGGCACACGCCGAACGGCGTGTGCTCGCGCAGGCACTCGCTCGCCATGTCCAGGTATCGCGCTTCGAAGATCTTGAGCGGCAGCAGGCCGCCGGGGAACAGCACCGTATGCAGCGGGAACAACGGCAAACGGCCAAGCACGGCAGGAGACGAGGACATGGCGCAACGCTTTCGGTTAAGGGCCGCGCGATGCGCAGCCGGTTAGGCGATCAGCCGTGACGACTCTCCGACATCGAGAGGCGCGTCGCGGTGACGCACGATAACGTTCGACTCGCCGGCAAAGCGCGTGGCGAGCGTCTGGGCGATGTACACCGATCGATGTTGTCCGCCCGTGCAGCCGATCGCAACGGTGAGATAGCTGCGGTTGTCGGCGCGAAAATGCGGCAGCCACTTCGCGACGAACGCATAGACATCGTCGATCATTTCGTGGACGGCCGGCTGCGCATTGAGAAAGTCGATCACGGGCTGATCGAGCCCGGTGAGCGGCCGCAAGCGGGCGTCGTAATGCGGGTTCGGCAGCGTGCGCACGTCGAACACGAGGTCGGCGTCGAGCGGTACGCCGCGCTTGAAGCCGAACGATTCGAACGTGAGCATGAGCGAGCCGCGCTCGCCGCCGACGAACACCTTCACCCACTGGCGCAGTGCGTTGGAACTCAGGTTGCTCGTGTCGACCTGATGGCCGAACTCGGCGAGGTTCGAAACGAGTTCACGCTCGTGCTCGATCGCTTCTTCGAGTGACTTGAGCATGCCCACGTTGGCGTCGTGCGCGGCGGAGCCCGAAAGCGGATGGCGGCGGCGCGTTTCCGAGAAGCGCTGGATGAGCGACTGCGTGCTCGCGTTGAGGAAGAGCACGCGCACATCGTGGCGAAGCGCCAGGTCGCGGATCATCTCCGGCATGTCGTCGAACGACGAACTCGAGCGCGCATCGATAGCGACGGCGAGGCGTTCGTAGCCGTCGTCGCTGAGATATTGGGCGAGTTGCGGTAGAAAGCGCGGCGGCAGATTGTCGACGCAATAATAGCCGACGTCTTCGAGCGCATTGAGCGCCACTGACTTGCCGGAACCCGAAATGCCGGTGATCAGGATGATACGCATGGGAGAGTCGATGAACCCGATTGGGTCATCATAGCATCCGATCCGCGCGCCTGTATTGGCTCTCCGGGCCGCAGGCGCTCGTTTCGAGGGCGCGCACGGCGTACATTGCGCGCCTCGCCGGCCTCACCGCTTCGGGCGTCAGATCAGCTTGCCGGGAAACTGGCTGTCGGGGTCCTGCATGGCGAGACGCTGGCGGTCCATGAAGTCGCGCAGGGTGTCGATACCGCGCAATTGCAGGATCGTGTTGCGCACGGCGGCCTCGACCAGCACGGCGAGGTTGCGGCCCGCGGCCACCTGGATCGTGACCTTGCTGATGGGCAGGCCGAGCACGTCGACGGTCTGGCTCTCCAGCGGCAGACGCTGGAACTCGCCGTCCGGGCGGCGCACGAGTTGCACGATGAGCTTGAGCTTCATCTTCCGGCGCACGGCCGTTTCACCGAAGATCGTCTTGATGTCGAGCAGGCCGAGGCCGCGCACTTCGAGCAGGTTCTGCAACAGCGGCGGGCAGCGCCCCTCGACGAAATCGGGGCCGAGGCGCACGAAGTCCACGGCGTCGTCGGCTACGAGGCCATGGCCGCGGCTGATCAGCTCCAGACCCAGCTCGCTCTTGCCGAGACCCGAGTCGCCCGTGAGCAGCACGCCCATGCCGAGAATGTCGAGAAACACGCCGTGCAGCGTCGCGCGCGGCGCGAGAATGCGCGACATGTAGAGGCGCAGGCTGTCGATGACGGTGGCCGCCGACATCGGCGTGGTGAAGAGTGGCGTGGAAGAACGCGTGCAACGCAGCACCAGTTCGGGCGGCGCGGTCATGCCGTCGGCGACCACGAGAAACGGCGGTTCGAGCGCGATCAGCTCGGCCATGTGGCGCGAGCGGTCTTCGTCGGTCTGGCGCTGGTAGTAGTGAATTTCGGCGTCGCCGAGCACCTGGATGCGGTTCGGGTGGATCAGGTTCAGGTGACCGACGAGGTCGGCGCTCGCCGTGGCCGTGGCCACCGTTTCGGTCGAAAAGCCGCGTTCCCAGCCTTCGTGCCCCGTCAGCCAGCTGAGTTTCAGCGTGGTGGCGTTGTCGTCGAAGATGCTTTGGGCGTTGATGCTGGAAGTGTCCATGAGTCGGTGACTCCGCGAGATGACTCGCCTAACGGCTGACTGAATTGCTGGCTAAATAATCCGCGCGACCTGGCCTGGGTGCGCTACCTGGGTGGTTCACGGCTGCCGGCGCCTTACGCTTCACCCCTGCAACGAGCGTCGAGCGCGCGCTGTTCGGCCGCGCGTACCGCGACCGCGCCTCGCAAGACGCCGCACATTACATCAAGGTTGCCACTGGGTGAGCAGGCGATGCAACGTTTCGCGGTCTTCTTCCGTATGGAGCCGCTCACGCGTTTCGCGATCCGACAGTAGTTGTGCGATCTCGGACAGGATTTCAAGGTGCTGCTGCGTGGCCTGTTCGGGCACGAGCAGGAAGATCAAAAGCGACACGGGCAGGCCGTCTGGCGCTTCGAAGGCGATCGGCTCGGCGAGGCGCACGAAGGCGGCCTGCGGCTGCTTCAGGCCCTTGATGCGGCCGTGCGGGATCGCGACGCCTTCGCCGAGGCCCGTGGAGCCGAGACGCTCGCGTGCGAAAAGATTGTCGGTAACCGTGCTGCGGGCGATGCCGTTCTGGTTTTCGAAGATCAGGCCAGCCTGCTCGAAGACGCGTTTCTTGCTGGTGACGGACAGGCCGACGACGACGTTCTCGATGGGAAGTATTTTGGCTAAACGATTCATGTTGGCAGGCGAAAACGTGGCCTGAATGCTCCACACCCCGACAGCTGACCGCTTTGGCGGAAGCTTTGGATCTGGCGACGAAGCCCGGTGCCGGGACCGTGGGGACCTGTTGGCGCGTTAGACCCCGTAATACGACTGGACCATTATAGAACAAGCGTCCACGCCGATGGTGCGATGCGCCACGCATGAGCGCAACCCTCGTTGCCCGGTTGCACCCAGCGGTAAAACCCTGCATTGCGCGTACTCACGAAAAAGCCGCCCGGTTTGGGCGGCTTCGCTTCGGGGGGCGGAGGATGAACTATCGACTCCAGCCCCGGTTCATGGCGTGAATCGCCACACAGGACACTGTGGGATCACTGCGGCGGGATTTCGATGATGGGCGCAGGCTGGTGCTTGATCGCCTCATGTTGATGTCCCTGCACGCGGTCCTTGTGACGTACGACCTGGCGGTCCAGCTTGTCGACCACGAGATCGATGGCGGCGTACATGTCGCCGTTCGCGCTCTCCACAAATATGTCCTTGCCTTTCAGATGAAGGTTCACTTCGACCTTCTGTCTCTTATCCTTTTCCTTATGGTTGTCGACCGAGAGGACCACATTGCCATCGATTACCTGATCGAAATGTCTTAGCACCCTGTCCAGTTTGGTGATCACGTATTCTCGCAACGCTGGCGTTACTTCGAGATGGTGTCCACTGATCTTCAGATTCATAGTGCTTCTCCAGGCTGATGGCCGCGTGACGCGTGAAGTGCGGCAATGCCGGTCGACTGTCTGCCAGAACGCGGCTCCCCGAAAGGCCTGCGACGGCGGGCGAACTCGGCCGGCCATGTCCGCCAACGGGCGTAGCGGCCGGAAAACGCCTGCTCCGAAAAAGCCGGAACAGGCTAAAGAGACTTGCGCAGATTGACGGCTGGAATCTTCAGCGCCTCGCGATACTTCGCAACGGTGCGTCGCGCGACCACGAAGCCCTGTTCTGCCAGCAGTTCGGCTATGCGGCTGTCTGAAAGAGGAGATTTGGTGTTCTCGGCTCCTATGAGTTGCTTGATGAGGGCGCGGATGGCGGTGGACGATGCAGCGCCTCCGGTGTCCGTCGATACATGCGATCCGAAGAAGTACTTAAATTCAAGTGTCCCGAATGGAGTCAGCATGTATTTACCGGTTGTCACACGCGAGACAGTCGATTCGTGTAGGCCCAGCGTATCAGCAATCTCCCTCAAAACCAAGGGGCGCATGGCGATTTCGCCGTGCACGAAAAAGTTCTTCTGACGCTCGACGATAGCCTGCGCGACACGCAGGATCGTCTCGAAGCGCTGCTGGATATTCTTGATGAGCCAGCGCGCTTCCTGCAGCTGCTGGCGCAGCGAACCGCTAGCCGGATCGCCACGGTTGTTGCGCAGGATATTCGCGTACAGGTGGTTGATGCGCAGCTTCGGCACCACCTCGGGGTTGAGTTCCGCATGCCAGTTCTGGCCGGTCCTCTTCACGATGATGTCGGGCACCACGTAATCGGCTTCAGCCTTGCCATACGACGAACCCGGGAACGGTTCGAGCGAACGGATCAGCGCATGCGCGTCACGCAGCTCGTCGTCGCCCGTCTTCAGTTGCTTGCGCAACCGCGTGAAGTCGCGCGCGGCGAGCAGTTCGAGATAGTTCGACACGATTTCGAGCGCGAGCGTGCGCGTGGGCGACGAAGTGACGCGCAACAACTGCAGCTTGAGGCACTCGGAGGCCGAGCGCGCGCCCACGCCCGCGGGGTCGAAGCTATGCAGCAGCGCTAGCGCCGCATTGAATTCGTCGGCGTCGACTTCGAATTCTTCGGGAATGTCGGCAAGAATTTCCTCGCAGGTCGCGCTGAGGTAGCCGTCTTCGTCGAGCGATTCGATGAGAAACGTGATGAGCGCGCGGTCGCGCTGGCTCGCGTTCGTTTCGCGCAACTGCGCCATGAGATGGTCGCGCAGCGTGGTGGTCGATTCGTGGATCTGCAGCGGCGGCAGGTCGTCGTCGTCGGAGGCGTTGCCCGAGCGGCCGTAATCGTCCAGGTTCCACTGGCTCGCGTCGCCGTTCGCGTCGCCGCCAAGGCCGTCGTATTCGTCCACGCCTCGCGGCTCGCTCTCGTTGTTTTCGCCGCTGCCGTTGGACGTCGAGGTGGAACTGTTCGCGCCCTGCATCGGCTCGGCGCCGGAGGGCGCGGGCGGCTGCGCGATGACCGAGCCGTCCGCGGCCACGCGCAGCGGGCTCGCGATCCAGTCGTCCTCGTTCTCGAGCAGCGGGTTCTGCGAGATCGCCGTCGCGACCTCCTGCTGCAGTTCGAGCGTCGACAGCTGCAGCAGCCGGATGGACTGTTGCAGTTGTGGCGTGAGCGCAAGATGCTGCGAGAGGCGGAGTTGGAGGCTGGCTTTCATGGCGGTGTGCGAACCATTGTAAAGAGTTTGCCACGCGGACGAAACCACGGGGCACTCGCAAAAACGAGCGTGCGCCACGCCGGTGCCTGCCCGGAATTTGGTGCGCAAACAGGGGCGCTCCCGGGCCTGCCATGCACCGTTTTGGGGGCAAGGTCGAGCAGTTACACGGGGAAACGCGAAAGATGAGGCCGGAAAAACGCGAAAGCGGATCGCGCGCGCCCGGGTGGGCGCTGCGGGACTGCGGTGAACGGGCGCGCGAGGCGCGCCCGGGGGCTTACATGCGGAAGTGCTCGCCGAGATAAACGCGGCGCACGTTCTCGTTCTCGATGATCTCGCCGGGTGCGCCGGCCGCGAGCACGCTGCCGTCGCTGATGATGTACGCGTGATCGCAGATGCCGAGCGTCTCGCGCACGTTGTGGTCGGTGATCAGCACGCCGATGTTGCGCTGCTTCAGGAACTTCACGATCTTCTGGATTTCCAGCACGGCGATCGGGTCGACGCCTGCGAACGGCTCGTCGAGCAGGATGAAGCTCGGATCGGTTGCGAGCGCGCGCGCGATTTCGACGCGCCGGCGTTCGCCGCCTGACAGCGACAGCGCCGGATTCTCGCGCAGATGCGCGATTTGCAGCTCCTCGAGCAGTGCTTCGGCGCGCTCGGTGATGACGTCTTTCGACAGACGTTTGCCGTTGCCGTCGACCTGCAGTTCGAGCACCGCGCGGATGTTCTCCTCGACCGTGAGCTTGCGGAACACCGAGGCTTCCTGCGGCAGATACGAAAGACCGAGCGCCGCGCGCTTGTGGATCGGCAGAAGGCTGATGGAGCGGCCGTCGAGGTCGATCTCGCCGGCGTCGAGCGGCACGAGACCCACGATCATGTAGAACGACGTGGTCTTGCCGGCGCCGTTGGGGCCGAGCAGTCCGACCACTTCACCGCTCTTCACGTCGAGCGACACGTCCTTGACGACGGTGCGCGAGCCATAGCGCTTCTTCAGGTTGCGCACGACGAGCGTGCTCGTCTTGCCGGCCAGCTGGCGGCCGTAGCTTTGGGTGGCGGTGACGGTATTCACTGTGGCGGCGCTTCCTGCAGCTTGGTGGACGGCGTGAGGGCGGCCGGGGCGCCGGCGGGCGGTTGTGCGCCGGTGGTGGTGTTGCGCGGCGAGAGCATCGCGCGAACGCGGCCGCCGGGGTTGCCGGGACCCGCGACGTCCTTGCCGGAGCGCGCCGTGTAGAAGTCGTTCTGGCCGTCGTACGTGACGACGCTGCCGTGGACCTGATCCATCACCGTCGAGAGACCCTGCAGGCGGCGCACCGTCGCGCGCGTCGTGAGCGTGGTGAGGTCCTGCTTGCCGTCGTAGTCGATGCGCTCGGCCGTGCCGTCGACGTATTCGTCGAGGCCTTCGCGCTTCTGGCGGAAGTAGGCGAGCTTGTCGGCGGGCGTGCCCGGCGCGACGGTGCCGGTCGCGAACTGGTAGCCCTGCGGGTCCTGGGTGACGACGAGCTTGTCGGCCTTGATGAGGATCGTGCCCTTGGTGGCAACCACGTGGCCCGTGAAGACGGTCTGCTGCTTCAGATCGTCATAGGTCATGTTGTCCGCTTCGATATTGAGCGGCTTGTCCTTGTCGGCGCGCTCGGCGTGGGCCGCGGGCGCGAGGCCGGCGAACAGCAGCGCGCTGGCGAGCGCCATCAGCGCCGCGAAGCGTGCGCGGCGGGCGTCAGGCGAACGGCCGTTCAGTGGACGGGGAAGCGAATCGTTCATGCAATCGTGCCTTGCGTGGACGGCCCGGCGTTCAGGACGAGCCGCCGGAGTCTGCCGGGGCGATGGCTCCACGGACGTTGCCGAAGAGCTGGATGACCCGGGAGACATTGTTGTAGTTCATGCCGCTGGTGGCCGTCATGACCGACTGGCCGCGTCGAAGTTTAACCGGCTTTTCGGTCAGGATCACATCGTCGTTCACGAGCACTTTGAAATGCTCGGAATCAGCCTGCATTTCGGGGTCGCCGGCGCCGGCCGCGCGCAGAATGCGCGCGTTGTCGTACAGATTGACGATCGAGGCGTCGGCGTTGACCGTGCCGCGCAGCCCGGTGGCCGTGACGATCGGCTTGCCGGGCTGGAATGCGCGCACGGCCGGGTTCGTGAGGTCGCTGTTCTCGTCGTCCTCGTAGTGAACCATGTGCGTGGCCGTGAGCCGGTACTGCGTGGCGCCCGACTGGTCGAGCTCGGACACCGAGAAGTTATCGGCGAAATAATCGGGCGTATGCGTGGGCGCACGCGGCGCCGCCTCCTTCTCGCGCGGCTGGACGGCCTGCAGCAGCCACCACGTGAAACCGGCGAGCGCGGCGACGCACACGAGCGGCACGAGCGACGTGAGGCGGAACTTCTGGTGGTTCATCGCGGCATCCCGGCGAGCGGCGCGCAGGCCGCGGCGAGCAGGGCGTCGTAGCGGTTCTGCGCGCGCAGGATCAGGTCGGTGACTTCGCGCACGGCGCCGTGGCCGCCCACCTTGTCGGACACCCAGTGGGCGCGCGAGAGCACGTCGGGGTGGGCGTTCGCGGGCGCAGCCGCGAAGCCGCACTGGAGCATCACGCCGAGGTCGGGCCAGTCATCGCCCATGTAGCCGCACGCTTCGGGCGCAATGCCGGTTTGCGAGAGCAGCTCGGCGAACGCGACGCGCTTGTCTTCCACGCCTTGCCACAGATGCGTGATCTTCAGTTCCTTCGCGCGCACGGCGACGATCTCCGAACGGCGCCCGGTGATGATGGCCGTGTCGATGCCGGCTTCGCGCAGTAGCTTCGCGCCGTGGCCGTCGAGCGAGTTGAACGCCTTCATCGTGTCGCCCGCGCCGGTGAAGAGCAGGCCACCGTCGGTGAGCACACCGTCGATGTCGAAAATCATCAAGCGCACACGCGCGGCGCGCGCGGTTGCGTCGAGTGGGCTAGCCATCAGATCACCTTCTTGGAGAACAGGTCGTGCATGTTGAGGGCGCCGATCAGCGTGCCCTCGGCATCGACGACCAGCATCTGATTGATGCGATGGCGCTCCATCAGTTCCACAGCTTCGACGGCAAGTTGGTCCGGGCCGATCGTGCGCGGGCCTTTCGTCATGACCTGAGCGATCGGCAGGTCGCGGAAATCGCCCACGCGCTCGAGCACACGGCGCAGGTCGCCATCCGTGAAGATGCCCTGCACGTGGTTGTCGGCGTTGACGACCGCCGTCATGCCCATGCGCTTGGCCGTGAGCTGGAAGAGGGCGTCGCGCACGGTCACGTCGTCGCGCACCTTCGGGATTTCGTCGCCCGTGCGCATCACGTCGCGCACGTAGGTGAGCAGGCGCCGGCCGAGCGCGCCGCCCGGATGCGAGCGCGCGAAGTCGTCGGCACCGAAGCCGCGCGCGTCGAGCACCGCGACCGCGAGTGCGTCGGAGAGCGCGAGTGCCGCCGTCGTGCTGGCGGTGGGCGCGAGGTTCAGCGGGCAGGCTTCTTTTTCCACGCCGGCGTCCAGATGCACGTCGGAAAGCTGGCCGAGCGTCGATTGCGGGCGATTGCCCGTCATGCCGATGAGCTTCGCGCCAATGCGCTTGACGAGCGGCAGGATCGCCACGAGTTCTTCGGATTCGCCGGAGTTCGACAGGCCGATGAAGACGTCGTCGGCGGTGACCATGCCGAGGTCGCCGTGGCTCGCTTCCGCCGGGTGCACGAAAAACGCGGGGGTGCCCGTGGAGGCCAGCGTGGCCGCGAGCTTGCGGGCAATATGGCCCGATTTGCCGATGCCGGAAACGACCACGCGTCCACGGCAGCTGAGGATGAGGTCGACCGCACCGACGAAGTTGTCGTCGAGCCGGTCGCGAAGCCCGCGCACGGCGTCCGCTTCGATGTCGAGCACGTTGCGAGCGAGCTTCAGCGCCCGGTCGCCATTGATTTTCGCTATCATCCGCGGAGTATAGCAAAGGCGTCTGCGCGCCGCGCCGGCGCCCCCAGCGCCAAAACCCCGTGCGCGAGCCGCCGGGCTTGCCCAGCCGTTTCTCCGTAGCCCTTCCCATTTAGCCCGTTATTCATGTAAACAGGCCTTAGCCGCCCTGGCGTCGATCATTGACCCGGCGCGGGGCAGAATTTGCATCGCCGGTAACGACGCAGACGAACGAGGACGCTTCACACGATGATCTCCCCGCTGGAAATGACGCTGTTCCTGCTGCTCGCCTCGGTGGTTGGCGTCGTGCTGTTTCGTTATCTGAATCTGCCGCCGATGCTCGGCTACCTCACGGTGGGCATTCTCGTGGGCCCGCGCTCGCTCGGCATCGTGCCGGACACGCACGGCGCGCAGAACCTGGCCGAGTTCGGCGTCGTGTTCCTGATGTTCTCCATCGGCCTCGAGTTTTCGCTCTCGAAGCTGCGCGCCATGCGCCACGCCGTGTTCGGACTCGGGCTTTCGCAGGTGATGGGCACGATCGTCGTTGCACTCCTGCTCGGGCTCGTGCTGGAACCGTGGGTGCATATCACGTGGCAGGCGTGCGTGGCGCTGGGCGGCGCGCTCGCCATGTCGTCGACGGCCATCGTCAGCAAGATGCTTTCCGAGCGGCTCGAGATCGAATCGGAGCATGGCCGCAACATTCTGGGCGTGCTGCTGTTCCAGGATCTGGCCGTGGTGCCGCTTCTCATCGTGATCGCGGCGTTCGGCGGTTCGTCGGCGTCGCTCGTCGAGTCGCTCGGCACGGCGGCCGTGAAGATCGTGCTCGCGCTCGGCATTCTGCTCATCGTCGGCCAGAAGTTCATGACGCGCTGGTTCAATGTGGTCGCCCGCCGCCGCTCGCAGGAGCTGTTCGTGCTCAACGTGCTGCTCGTCACGCTGGGCGCCGCGTTCATCACCGACAAGTTCGGCCTCTCGCTCGCGCTCGGCGCCTTCATCGCGGGCATGCTGATCGCCGAGACGCCGTACAGGCACCAGGTGGAAGAGGACATCAAGCCGTTTCGCGACGTGCTGCTCGGGCTTTTCTTCGTGACCACGGGCATGCTGCTCAACCCGCACGTGATCTGGCAGCACCCCATCATGGTGGCGGCGTTCTTCCTCGGGCCGGTCGTGATGAAGGCCGTGCTCATCACGGCGCTCACGCGTATTTTCGGCGCCTCGCCGGGCGTGGCCATGCGCACGGGTCTCGGTCTCGCGCAGGCCGGCGAGTTCGGCTTCGTGCTGCTGAACCTCATTCTCGACAAGCATCTGGTCGACGCCACGCTGCTCCAGGCGATCCTCGCGGCCATGCTGCTGTCGATGCTCGCCGCACCGTTCCTGATTCAGAACGCCGACCGCATCGTACTGCGCCTCTCTTCGACGGAATGGATGCAGCAGTCGCTGATGATGACGCGCATCGCCACGCAAAGCATCAAGCAAAGCGGCCATGTGATCGTGTGCGGCTACGGCCGTGCAGGGCAGAATCTCGCGCGCATGCTCGAATACGAAGGCCTTTCGTACGTCGCGCTCGACCTCGACCCGGACCGCGTCGCGGCGGCTGCGGCGGCCGGCGAGTCGGTGGTGTTCGGCGACGCCGCGCGGCGCGAATCGCTCGTCGCGGCGGGCATCCACCGCGCGGCCGCGGTGGCGATCACGTACGCCAATACGCAATCGGCGTTTCGCGTGCTCCATCACATTCACGAACTGGAGCCCACCTTGCCCGTGATCGTACGCACGGTGGACGACGCCGATCTCGAACGCCTGCTCGCCGCGGGCGCGACCGAGGTGATTCCGGAGATCGTGGAAGGCAGCCTGATGCTAGCCTCGCACATGCTGGTGCTGATGGGCGTGCCGATGCGGCGCGTGGTGCGCCGCGTGGAGGAACTGCGCGACGAACGTTACAGCCTCCTGCGCGGCTACTTCCACGGTACCGACGATGTGGGCGAGGACGGTCACGAGCAGGTGCGGCTACAATCCGTACCGGTCGACGAGCGCGCCGACGCCGTGGGCCGCACGCTCGCGGAACTGGGCCTGTACGAGCTTGGCGTCGAGGTGACGGCGATCCGCCGCCACGGCATTCGCGGTGTGGAACCGGACCCATCGACCAAACTGCGCGAGGCCGACATCGTCGTGCTGCGCGGTCTGCCCGAGCAGCTCGCGCAGGCCGAGGAGCGGCTTTCGCGGCATCGCAAGCCGGGCGCGGCCGGTGCGGGCGCGGCGGCGGTCTGATACGCCGTCGTTCGCGCGATCGCGAGACCGCGCCAAGCGGTCCAGCCCCGTTTAAATAACTCTACCGTTCTTGTCTGGTCATTACCCGGAGAAATCATGTCCAACGCACCTGCGAACCCGAGCGCTGAAGCCGCCCAGTTCGTGAACAGCCTGATCCGCACGGTGCCCGACTGGCCTGCGCCGGGAGTGCAGTTCCGCGATATCACGCCGCTCATCGGCCATCCGAAGGGGCTGCGCGTGCTGATCGACCTGTTCGTCGAGCGCTATGTCGATGCGAAGCTCGACTACGTGGCCGGGCTCGACGCGCGCGGTTTCATCATCGGGCCGATCGTCGCGTATGAGCTGAACGTTGGCTTCATTCCGATCCGCAAGATCGGCAAACTGCCGTACAAGACGGTTTCCGAGACCTACAAGCTCGAATACGGCGAAGCGACCGTCGAGATTCACGAGGATGCCTGCAGCAAGGGCGACCGCGTCGTGATCGTCGACGACCTGATCGCCACCGGCGGCACCATGATGGCCGGCAAGCTGCTGCTCGAACGCCTCGGCGCGAGCGTGGTGGAGGGCGCCGCGATCATCGACCTGCCGGATCTGGGCGGCTCGAGGCTGCTCACCGATGCCGGCCTGCCGCTCTTCACCGTGACCGCCTTCGGCGGCCACTGAAACAACCCGAACGCCCACCGTCACGAGTCGATCTCATGCCGAATTTCGCGCTCTTTCTCGCCACCTCCATCGCCATCACGTTCGCGCCCGGTCCCGACAATCTCCAGGTGCTCGCGCGCGGCATTTCGCAGGGCCGCGCCGCCGGGCTCGTGGCCGCGCTGGGTTTCGCCGCGGGCGTGACGTTCCACACCACGCTCGCGGCACTCGGCGTGGCCGCCGTGCTGCGTTCTTCGCCGCTCGCATTCCAGATCCTCAAGCTCGCGGGCGCCGCGTATCTCGTGTGGATCGGCGTGAAGGCGCTGCGCAGCCAGGGCCTCGCCGCCGCCGGCGACAAGCCGCGCCAGCCGCTCTCCGCGATCTTTCGCCAGAGCGTGCTCGGCAACATCATGAACCCGAAGGTGACGCTGTTCTTCGTCGTGTTCCTGCCGCAGTTCGTCGAGCCGCATGGCGCGCAGCCCGTCACGCTGCAGATGCTCGAGCTCGGCCTCGTGTTCATGGCGCAGACGGTCGTCGTGTTCTCCCTCTTCGGGCTGTGCGCGGGCACGATCGGCGGCTGGCTGAAGCGCCGGCCGCGCGCGGGCCTGTGGCTCGACCGCTTGGCCGGCATCACCTTCATCGCCATCGGCATACGCGTCGCCCTGCGCGACTGATCTATGGAGTCCTGATCGATGAGCTTGCCTTGCATTATCGACGCGCGACGCTTCGATGCCGGCGCGCATCTGCCGTTTCACATCGGTGACGAGCGCGTGGGCTGGATACGCGAGAACGACGTGGCGCGGCTCGCACGCTGGCCCGACGTGTTCGAAATCGACGGCGATGCGGATAGCGCCCGCGTGACGCTCGCCCCGCACTTCGATAGCGTCGATGCACGCAGCGCCGCGCTCGGTTCGGTGATCGGCGCACTCGCGGCGCAAGGGCACATTCCCGGCTGGCGCAACGAAACCTATGCGATCCGCAACACCTTCGATGCGCCGCCGCTCGCTTTTATCGAACGTGCGGCCTCGCGCTTTTTCGGCACGATGACGTACGCGGTTCATCTGAACGGCGTCGTAGAATACGCAGATTCCGGTGCGGCCGGCGTAGGCGCGCCCGGTGCGCCGCAATTGTGGATCGCGCGGCGCAGTGATACCAAGGCCACCGACCCCGGCATGCTGGACAACGTCGTGGCGGGCGGCATCGGCTGGGGCTTCGGGATCGAGGCCACGCTCGTGAAGGAATGCTGGGAAGAGGCGGGCATTGCCGAGGAGCTGGCGCGCGAGGCGCGCGCGGGCCGCACCGTGCACGTGCTGCAGTCGCTGCCAGAGGGCACGCAGGCTGAGCAGATCTTCATCTACGATCTCGTGCTCCCGGCCGATTTCGTGCCGCACAACCAGGACGGCGAAGTGGGCGAGCATCGCCTCGCACGCATCGACGAAGCCGCGCGCTGGATCGAGGAGGGCGCGATGACGGTAGACGCGAGCCTTGCGACGCTCGACTGCCTGCTGCGCCGCCGATGGATAGACGAAGACGCGTGCGAGGGCATTGCCGCGATCTTCGAACCGCCGACGCTGTGAAAGGGCGCCGGTTCTTTTAGCAAAGCCCAAAGCCCTTTTAGCAACACCAAGTCTTGACGGGAGTTACCAAGGTCATGTCGACCGATCACAGCTTCATCCTCAAACTGTCGTGCGCCGACCGGCCTGGCATCGTGCACGCCGTGTCGGGCTTTCTGTTCGAGCGCGGCAGCAATATCCTCGACTCGGCCCAGTTCGGCGACAGCCACACGGGCGAGTTCTTCATGCGCGTGCACTTCCAGCAAGTGGGCGGCGACCCGGGCCTCGACGGTCTGCGCAGCGCATTCGAGGCGCTCGCGCAGGAGTTCGGCATGCGCTGGGAGATGCATGACGCGAACGTGAAGCCGCGCGTCGTCATCATGGTCTCGAAGATCGGCCATTGCCTGAACGACCTGCTGTTCCGCTATCGCACCGGCCAGCTGCCTATCGAGATTCCAGCGATCATCTCGAATCACAAGGACTTCTATCAGCTCGCCGCGAGCTACAACATTCCGTTCCATCACTTCCCGCTGCTCGGCGGCACCGAGGCCGACAAGGCCGCGCAGGAAGCGCGCGTGCTCGAAGTGGTGAACCGCGAAGGCGTCGATCTGGTGGTGCTCGCGCGCTACATGCAGATCCTCTCGCCGCAGCTTTGCAAGGCGCTCGAAGGCCGCGCGATCAACATCCACCATTCGTTCCTGCCGAGCTTCAAGGGCGCGAAGCCGTACTACCAGGCGTTCGATCGCGGCGTGAAGCTGATCGGCGCCACGGCGCACTATGTGACGTCCGATCTCGACGAAGGCCCGATCATCGAGCAGGAAGTCGAGCGCGTGGATCACAACATGACGCCGGATCAGCTCACCGCCATCGGCCGCGACGTGGAGTGCGTGACGCTTGCGCGCGCGGTGAAGTGGCACGTGGAGCATCGCATCGTGCTCAACGGTCACAAGACGGTCGTGTTCCGCTGATCTTTGGTTGATCGCGTGCGACACCATGCCGTAGCGTGTTTCATGACACGCTACGGCTTCTCGGACTAATCTTATTGCTCTCCGGCGCGTTCGCATGCATGCGATTTCTCTTCCGCGCCAACTCGTTCCCGCGGTACTACTCCTTAAGTTCTAGTGGCGCATCGTCGCGCACTCCCTGCGGAGAATAGCCCGCACCTTTCGTCTTTCCTACTCTTGTCGCGTCAACTAAACGACAAGAGGGAAATTCATGAAAGCCGCCCCATCTCCGCAGGCGGAACCTGTCGCCGATAGCCGTGCCTGGCGCGTGCTGGGTTCAAGTACCTTCGCGTTCACGATCTGCTTTGCCGTCTGGATGATGTTCGCGATCCTCGGCATTCCGCTCAAAAAGCAGCTTCACCTCACCGATACCGAATTCGGCCTGATTGCCGCGATGCCCGTGCTCACGGGCTCGCTCGCCCGCGTTCCGCTCGGCATCTGGACCGACCGCTTCGGCGGGCGCGTCGTCTTCTTCATCACCATGCTCGCGACCGTCGTGCCGATCTGGCTCGTCTCGTACGCGACGCAACTTTGGCAATTCCTCACGCTCGGCCTGTTCGTGGGGTTCGCCGGCGCATCGTTCTCGGTCGGCACGCCCTATGTCGCACGCTGGTTCCCGAAGTCGCGCCAGGGTCTCGCCATGGGCATCTTCGGCGCAGGCAATTCGGGCGCCGCGCTCAACAAGTTCGTGGCGCCCGTGCTGATCGTCGCGGCCGGCACGTGGACCATCGTGCCCAAGGTCTACGCCGTTGCGATGCTCGTGACCGCGCTGCTGTTCTGGATATTCTCCGCGAGCAACCCGGCGCACCGCGTGCCTGGCACGCAGAGCGTGGCGGCCCAGTTGCGCGTGCTCGCCGACCCGCGTGTGCTGCGCTACGCGCAGTACTACTCGGTGGTGTTCGGCGGCTATGTCGGCCTGTCGCTGTGGATGCCGCAGTACTACGTGAACCAGTACGGCTTCGGCATCGAGCAGGCTGCGTTTCTCGCGGCGTGTTTCTCGTTGCCCGGCGGCGTGCTGCGTGCGGCAGGCGGTTGGCTCTCCGACCGCTACGGCGCCTATCGCACGACGTGGGCCGTGATGTGGGTCGCGCTCGCGTGCTTCTTCCTGCTGAGCTACCCGCCGACCGACTTCACGATCCACAGTGCGCATGGCCCGCTCGGTCTGCATATCAGCACGGGACCGGTGTTCTACACGGTGCTGATGTTCGTCGTCGGCATTGCGATGGCGGTAGGCAAGGCCTCGGTCTTCAAGTTCATCGGCGACGAGTACACCGACAACATCGGCGCCGTCTCCGGCGTCGTGGGGCTGGCGGGCGGTCTCGCGGGCTTCGTGCTGCCGATCCTGTTCGGCCTGCTCGTCGACCTCACGGGCGTGCGTACCACCTGCTTCATGTTGATGTTCGGCGCCACCCTGGTGAGCCTGCTGTTCATGCACTTTTCGTTCCGCCCCGAAGCGCTCGCCCACGGCAGCGCGAAGCTCGCGCACAAGGTTCGAGCCGCGCCGCCGGCGCCGAAGGAAACCACGTACTCCGAATGATCCAACTTGCGCCGCGCGTGCGGCGCCTACTGAACGAGCACAATCATGTCCAAGTATCTCCTGACCCAATGGGAGCCTGAGAACGCCAGGTTCTGGCAGGCTTCCGGCGAGCAGATCGCCACCCGTAACCTGTGGATTTCGATTCCCGCGCTGATGCTGGCGTTCGTGGTGTGGTCGCTGTGGAGCGTCACGGTCGTCAATCTCGACAAGGGCGGCTTTCACTTCACCAAGAACGAACTCTTCTGGCTCACGGCGTTGCCCGCGCTTTCGGGCGCCACGCTGCGCATCTTCTATTCGTTTCTCGTGCCGATTTTCGGCGGCCGCCGCTTCACGGCGATCTCCACGGCGAGTCTGCTGATCCCGGCCTTCGGCATGGGCTTCGCGCTGCGCGATCCGTCCACCTCGTATTCGACGCTGCTCGTGCTCGCCCTGCTGTGCGGTCTGGGCGGCGCGAACTTCAGCTCGTCGATGGCGAACATCAGCTTCTTCTTCCCGAAGGCGCGCAAGGGTTTCGCCACCGGCCTCAATGCGGGCATCGGCAACCTCGGCGTCTCGCTCGTGCAGTTCGTCACACCGATCGTCATCTCGACAGCCGTGTTCGCCGGCCTGCTCGGCGACGGGCACACCTACGTGAAGGACGGCGTCGAGCACAGCATCTGGCTGCAGAACGCCGGCTTCGTGTGGATTCCGCTCATCGTCGTCTCGTCGTTCGCCGCGTGGTTCGGCATGAACGACATCGCCGACGCGAAGGCCTCGTTCAGCGAGCAGGCCGTGATCTTCCGCCGCGCGCACAACTGGATCATGTGCTTTCTCTATGTCGGCACGTTCGGCTCGTTCATCGGTTTCTCGGCCGGCCTCGCGCTTCTCACGAAGGCGGAGTTTCCCGCCATCAACCCGACTGCATGGGCCTTCCTCGGGCCGCTCGCCGGCGCGCTCACGCGCCCCGTCGGTGGCTGGATCTCCGACAGGCTCGGCGGCGCGCGAGTCACGCTGTGGACTTTCCTCGCGATGATCGTCGCGGTGATCGGCGTGATCGCGTTCCTGCCGGGCGGCGCGCTGGGCGGCGCACAAGGCAGCTTCGCCGGCTTCCTCGCGATGTTCGTCGTGCTGTTCGCGCTCACCGGCATCGGCAACGGTTCGACCTTCCGCATGATTCCCGTGATCTTCCTGACGCAGCATCAACGCGCCGCGAAGAGCAAGGGTGATGACGCACAGCGCGGCGCGCTCGCCGAAGCGGGGAAGGAATCGGCGGCGGTGCTCGGCTTCGCGGGCGCGATGGGCGCGTACGGCGGCTTCTTCATTCCGAAGAGCTTTGGCTCGTCGCTCGACATGACCGGCTCGCCGGTCGGCGCGCTCGTGTGCTTCATCGGCTTCTATGTGGTGTGCGCGGTGGTGACGTGGTTCTTCTATGCGCGCCGCAACGCGTCAACGCCTTGCTGAACCGGATTAGTCCTTTGGGAGTAGTGCGAACTCTCCCGTTGATGAATGGGCAGGCAGGTGCCTGCTCGCCATACTCGGAACGATACGAGCGCGAGGCGCCAGGCTTGCAACGCGAGCGGGCGGCGACAGGCGCGATCGATCGATTCCAGCAGCAGTCCCGGAGAACCTGATGAGTTATTTTCTGGACCGGTTGAAGTTCATGTCGCGCGTGAAGTCGACGTTTTCGAAAGGCCACGGCGCGGTGGTGAACGAGGACCGCAAATGGGAAGACGGCTATCGCAGCCGCTGGCAGCACGACAAGATCGTGCGCTCGACCCACGGCGTGAACTGCACGGGCTCGTGCTCGTGGAAGGTTTACGTGAAGAACGGCCTGATCACGTGGGAAACGCAACAGACCGACTATCCGCGCACGCGCGCTGACCTGCCCAATCACGAACCGCGCGGCTGCCCGCGTGGCGCCTCGTATAGCTGGTACGTGTATTCGGCGCAGCGCGTGAAGTACCCGATGATCCGCGGGCGCCTGATCGAGATGTGGCGCGAGGCGCGCAAGACGCTCGACCCGGTCAAGGCATGGGCTTCGATCGTCGAGGACCCGAAGAAGGCGGCGCACTACAAGCGCGCGCGCGGCCAGGGCGGCTTCGTGCGCGCCGGGTGGGACACGGCCACCGAGATGATCGCGGCGGCCAACGCCTACACCATCGGCAAATACGGTCCCGATCGCGTGATTGGCTTCTCGCCCATTCCCGCAATGTCGATGGTCTCGTACGCCGCGGGCGCGCGTTATCTGAGCCTGATCGGCGGGGCGTGCCTGTCGTTCTACGACTGGTATTGCGACCTGCCGCCTTCTTCGCCGCAAGTGTGGGGCGAGCAGACCGACGTGCCCGAATCGGCCGACTGGTACAACTCCACCTATCTCATGGTGTGGGGCTCGAACGTGCCGCAAACACGCACGCCCGACGCCCACTTCTACACGGAAGTCCGCTACAAGGGCACGAAGACGGTGGCCGTGTCGTCCGACTTCGGCGAGATGGTGAAGTTCGGCGATATCTGGCTCGCGCCGAAGCAGGGCACCGACGCGGCGCTCGCGCTCGCGATGGGCCACGTGGTGCTCAAGGAGTTTCACGCTACGGCGAAGTCCGCGTACTTCCGCGATTACGTGAAGCAGTACACCGACATGCCGATGCTCGTCGCGCTCGCGAAGCGCGACGGCTCGCTGGTGCCGGACCAGTTCCTGCGCGCGTCGCAACTCGCCGCGAATCTCGACGAAGCGAACAACCCGCAGTGGAAGACGCTCGCCATCGATTCGACCACGGGCGACATCGTCGCGCCGAACGGCTCGATCGGCTTCCGTTGGGGCGAAGGCGAGCACGACGGCGGCAAGAAGGTGGGCCGCTGGAACCTCGAAATGAAGGACGGTGGCAGCGGCCGCGAAATCGATCCGCGCCTTTCGCTCGTCGATCAGCATGACGAAGTGGTCGAGGTGGGCTTCCCGTACTTCGGCGGCGAACATGGCGCGCTGCTCGCGCGCCGCGTGCCCGTGAAGCGCGTGGCGCTGGCGGACGGCACGAGCGTGCTGGTCGCCACCGTCTACGACCTGCAGATGGCCAACTACGGCGTCGACCACGGGCTTGGCGGCCCGAACGTCGCGTCCTCGTATGACGACGACGTGCCCTGCACGCCAGCATGGCAGGAGAAGCACACCACGGTGCCGCGCAAGCTCGTGATCCAGGTGGCGCGCGAGTTTGCCGACAACGCCGACCGCACACGCGGCAAGAGCATGGTGATCGTGGGCGCGGCGCTCAATCACTGGTACCACAACGACATGATCTACCGCGGCATCATCAATCTGCTGATGATGTGCGGCTGTATCGGCCAGAGCGGCGGCGGCTGGGCGCACTACGTGGGCCAGGAAAAGCTGCGTCCGCAATTCGGCTGGGCGCCGCTCGCGTTCGCGCTCGACTGGTCGCGCCCGCCGCGCCAGATGAACGGCACGTCGTTCTTCTACAACCACACGAGCCAGTGGCGCCACGAGAAGGTGAGTCTCGACGAGATCCTCGGCCCCGGCGCGGACCGCGAACGCTACAAGAATCTGTCGATGCTCGACCTCAACGCGAAGTCCGAGCGCATGGGCTGGCTGCCTTCGGCGCCGCAACTGGGCGCCAATCCGCTCGACGTGGTGGATGCCGCGCAGCGCGCGGGCGTGCCGCCAGTGCAATACACCGTCGATCAGCTGAAGTCGGGCGCATTGAACTTCGCCTGCGACGATCCCGACAACCCTGCGAACTTCCCGCGCAACATGTTCGTGTGGCGTTCGAACATCCTGGGCAGTTCGGGCAAGGGGCACGAGTATTTCCTCAAGTACCTGCTCGGCACGCAGAACGCGCTGTTCGGCGACGAAGCCGACACGATCAAGCCTTCCGAAGTGAAGGTGCGCGAAGCGGCCGAAGGCAAGCTCGACCTGCTCACCGTCCTCGACTTCCGCATGAGCACCACGTGCCTGTACGGCGACATCGTGCTGCCCTCGGCCACGTGGTACGAGAAGGACGACCTCAACACGTCGGACATGCACCCGTTCATCCATCCGCTTTCGGAGGCGGTGCAGCCGTTGTGGGAGAGCAAGACCGACTGGGAGATCTACAAGGCCATCGCGAAGACGTTTTCGGAGATCGGCGGCGCGCATCTGGGCAAGCGCACGGACCTCGTGTGCACGCCGCTCATGCACGACACGCCGGGCGAACTCGGCCAGGCGTTCGAGCCGAAGGACTGGCGTCTTGGCGAATGCGATCTGATCCCTGGCAAGACCGCACCTTCGATGACGCTCGTGGAGCGCGACTATCGCGAGATCTACAACAAGTTCACGTCGGTCGGGCCGCTGCTCGAGAAGCTGGGCAACGGCGGCAAGGGCATCAACTGGAACACCGTGCACGAGGTGGGCGAGTTTGCCCGGCTCACGGGCATCCAGCAGAACCGCGGCGCGGCCGAGGGGCGCCCGCGTCTGGAAACGGCCATCGACGCCGCCGAGATGATCCTCACTTTCGCGCCGGAAACCAACGGCCACGTAGCGGTGAAGGCGTGGGACGCGCTCTCGAAGATCACGGGCCGGAATCACACGCATCTGGCCGAAGGCCGCGAGCACGACAAGATCCGCTTACGTGACGTGCAGGCGCAGCCGCGCAAGATCATCTCCGCGCCCACGTGGTCGGGGCTCGAATCGGAAGAGGTGAGCTACAACGCAGGCTACACGAACGTGCACGAGCTGATTCCCTGGCGCACGCTCACGGGCCGTCAGCAGTTCTATCAGGATCACCGCTGGATGCTCGATTTCGGCGAGGGCCTGTGCAACTACAAGCCCGCCATCGACACGAAGACGACCTCGCCGATGCTCGGCGCGAAACCCAACGGCGAGCACGAACTCGTGCTGAACTGGATCACGCCGCACCAGAAGTGGGGCATCCACTCCACGTACACGGACAACCTGCGCATGCTCACGCTCTCGCGTGGCGGCCCGCACGTCTGGGTCTCGGAAGCCGAGGCGAAAGAAGCCGGGCTCGTCGATAACGACTGGGTCGAAGTGTTCAACGTGAACGGCACGCTCACCGCGCGCGTCGTGGTGAGCCAGCGCGTGCCGCGCGGCATGTGCCTCATGTATCACGCGCAGGAAAAGATCATCAACGTTCCCGGCGCGGAAACGAGCGGCATGCGCGGCGGCATTCACAACTCGGTCACGCGCACGGTGCTCAAGCCCACGCACATGATCGGCGGCTACGCGCAACTCGCGTATGGCTTCAACTACTACGGCACCGTCGGCAGCAATCGCGACGAGTACGTGATCGTGCGCAAGATGAGGAAGGTCGAGTGGCTGGAAGGCCCGATGAAGGAAGGAGCAGCATCATGAAAATCCGCGCCCAGGTGGCGATGGTCCTGAACCTCGACAAGTGCATCGGCTGCCATACGTGCTCCGTCACGTGCAAGAACGTGTGGACGTCGCGCGATGGCGTCGAGTACGCGTGGTTCAACAACGTCGAGACGAAGCCCGGCATCGGCTATCCGAAGGAATGGGAGAACCAGGAGAAGTGGAACGGCGGCTGGGTCCGCAACCCGAACGGCAAGATCGAGCCGCGCCAGGGCCCGAAGCTCAAGGTGCTGGCCAACCTGTTCGCCAACCCGAACCTGCCCGGCATCGACGACTACTACGAGCCGTTCACGTACGACTACGAGCATTTGCAGAAGGCGCGCCTCTCGCAGACGCCGCCCACCGCGCGCCCCGTGTCGGTCATCACCGGCAAGAAGATGGACAAGATCCATTGGGGTCCCAACTGGGAAGACGACCTGGGCGGCGAGTTCGCCTCGCGCAGCCGCGACAAGCTGTTCGAGAACGTGCAGAAGGAGATGTACTCGACCTTCGAGAACACCTTCATGATGTATCTGCCGCGCCTGTGCGAGCACTGCCTGAATCCCGCGTGCGTGGCGTCGTGCCCCTCGGGCTCGGTGTACAAGCGCGAAGACGACGGCATCGTGCTCGTCGACCAGGACAAGTGCCGCGGCTGGCGCATGTGCATCTCGGGTTGCCCGTACAAGAAGATGTACTTCAACTGGAAGAGCGGCAAGGCCGAGAAGTGCATCTTCTGCTATCCGCGTATCGAGGCAGGGCAGCCGACCGTCTGCTCGGAAACGTGCGTGGGCCGCATCCGCTATCTGGGTGTGATGCTTTACGACGCGGACCGCATCAGCGAGGCGGCCTCGGTTGAATCGACGCGGGATCTGTATCAGTCGCAGCTCGACGTGTTCCTCGATCCGCACGATCCCGCCATTCAGGCCGAGGCGCGCCGCCAGGGCGTGCCGCAGAGCTGGCTCGACGCCGCCGTGCGCTCGCCCGTGTACCGCATGGCGGTCGAGTGGAAGATCGCGTTCCCACTGCACCCCGAGTACCGCACGCTGCCGATGGTCTGGTACGTGCCGCCGCTGTCGCCGATCCAGTCGGCCGCGGACGCGGGCCATATCGGCATGGACGGCGTGATTCCCGACGTGGCGAGCCTGCGCATTCCCATGCGCTATCTCGGCAACCTGCTCACCGCCGGCGACGAAAAGCCCGTGATTTCGGCGCTCAACCGCATGCTGGCGATGCGCGCCTACAAGCGCACCCAGGCCGTGGACGGCGTGAACGACAACGCGGTTCTCGCGCGCGCAGGCCTCACACCCGAGCAGGTCGAGGACATGTACCGCACCATGGCGATCGCGAACTACGAGGACCGCTTCGTCGTGCCGTCGTCGCACAAGGAAATGGTCGAGGACTCGTTCAACGAGAAGGGCAGTTGCGGCTTCTCGTTCGGCAACGGGTGTTCGGGCGGCGTTTCCGAGGGTTCGCTGTTCGGCTCGAAGGTCGAAGGCAGCGTGGCGTATGTCGATATGCCGAAGTCGCGTCGCAAGACGCCGTCTGAAGCTTGAGCGGGAGGGCATCATCATGTCGATTTATCCGGTTCTCTCCGCGCTGCTCGATTATCCCGAGCAGCCCTTGCTCGACGCGCTCGACGAGATCGAAGCCGCGCTCGAGGCCCTGCCGAACGGTGCATTCGCAGCGCGCGAACTGGCGCCGCTCATCGCGGCGCTGCGCGAGCGCTCGCTCGTCGAGTCGCAGGAGGCGTACGTGGCCACCTTCGACCGCAATCCGCGCCACTCGCTGCATCTGTTCGAGCACGTGCACGGCGAGAGCCGCGCGCGCGGCCAGGCGATGGTCGATCTGCTCGACGAATACCGCAGCCATGGCCTCGACGTCGCGACGAGCGAGTTGCCCGACTACGTGCCGCTCTTTCTCGAAGTGCTCGGCCTGATTGGCGAGGACGAGGTGCGCGCGCTGCTGGGCGAGGCGATTCACGTGCTCGCGGCGCTCGGCAATCAGCTCGAGAAGAGCGAAAGCCCGTACGCGGGCATCTTCACGGTGCTGTGCGAGCTGACCGATGTCGAGCCGCTGCCGCTCGTGGACGCCCCCGTGCGCGACATGGACGAGGCGCTCGAACGCTTCGGCACCGGCGCGGACGGCGTGGAGCCGCTCGTGCACGCGTTCGGCGCGAGCAACTCGCCGCAGGTCGTTCAATTCCACCCGCGAGCGCAGTTTGCCGCGACCACTGCGACCACCGCGGCTGCCTGCGCAAAGGAATCGCCATGAACACGTTCAATCAGTTTTTGTTCGGCATCTATCCATATATTGCCGCCGCCATCTTCCTGTTCGGCAGCCTCGCGCGCTTCGAGCGGGAGCAGTACACGTGGAAGGCGGACAGCTCGCAGCTGCTCTATCGCGGACATTTGCGGCTCGGCAATATCCTCTTTCACGTCGGCGTGCTCGGGCTCTTCTTCGGGCATCTGTTCCGTCTGCTCACGCCCGTCGCCGTGTGGGACTGGCTCGGCGTGCCGCACGCGGTCAAGCAGCTCGTGGCGATGGTCGCGGGCGGCGTGATGGGCTCGATGTGTCTGGTGGGCCTCGCGATCCTGCTGCACCGGCGGCTTTCGAATGCCCGCGTTTCGGCCGTGACGCGCGTGGGCGACAAGGTGCTGCTGTTGTGGCTGCTCGTCACGCTGCTGCTCGGGCTGAGCACCATCGGCGAATCGGCGAGCCACATGGACGGCGCGATGATGGTGCGGCTCATGACCTGGGCGCAGCACATCGTCACGTTCCGCGGCGACGCAGCGAGCTACGTGGCAGAAGCACCGCTCATCTTCCGCATGCACCTCTTCATGGGCATGACGCTGTTCGTGATCTTCCCGTTCACGCGGCTCGTGCACGTGTGGAGCGGGTTCGCCTCGATCACCTATCTGTCGCGCGCCTGGCAGCTCGTGCGCAGCCGCTAGCGGCCAACGTTTGCCTCTGGACGGCCGTGGGGATGGCCGTTCATTGCGGGGAGCGAGACCCACTCGCATTCCCCGCTTTTTTTCGCGATGCGCCCAGGTCAGGGGCGGCGCGACGTGGTTCGCCAGGACTCGCCCGGGAGGCAGCTGACCTGACGCATAGTGTCGCAGTTGGCCGTGCAGACCGCGACATAGCGCGCGATCGGCCGCACTCGGTCCGATAATGTCGATACAGGCGCCGCCGCTTCGGCGCAGCCGATTCCCGGTCCCGGCCATGACTCCGTCTTCCGATTCCGCAACCGCATCTGCCGCTTCCGCCGTATCCTCCGGCGCGCACGAAGCGCCGTTCCCGAAGCGGCTCTCCACGCGCATCGTTGTGCTCTCCACGGTTGCGCTGGCGCTCGTGCTTGCGATGATCAGCGGCACGCTCTGGCTCTCCTGGCAGCTCGAAGGCGGCGGCGCGGCGATCAACGACGCGGGCAGCCTGCGCATGCGCGCGAACGCGGTGGCGATCGCGCTATGGGAAGCCCGCACCGGCCAGCCCTCGCAAGTCGACGCGCAGATGCACCAACTCGACGAGACGCTGCGCGAATTGCGCGACGGCGATCCGGCGCGCCCGCTCTTTCTTCCCGCAGACGCCGGCATCCATGCGCAGTTCGAACGCGTCGCGTCTGCCTGGAATCACACGCTCAGGCCCGCTGCGCTAAGCGACCTCGCCGCCAGCGGGGGCGAGCCCTCGATGTATATCGGCCTGCTGCCCGGTTTCGTCGACGACGCGAACCGGCTCGTCAGCCTGATCGAGCGCGAGAATGCGCGCAAGACCGCGTGGCTGCGCATTTCGCAGGTCGCGCTCGCGGCGCTGTCGTGCGTGGGCACGATGGCGATCGTCTATTTGCTTTACCAGTGGTTCGTGGCGCCTGTGCAGCGCTTGCAGGACGGGCTCGCGCGCATCGAGGCGCGGGAGTTCGACACGCGGTTGCCGGTCGAAACGTACGACGAGTTCGGCCATCTCACGCAAGGCTTCAACCGCATGGTCGCGGAGCTGCAGGCGCTGTACCGGGACCTTGCCGGGCGCGTGGACGCCAAGACCGCGCAACTGGCCGCGCAAAACCGCGAACTCGCCACGCTTTACGAGATGGCGGCGTTTCTCAACACGCCGGGCCCGGCGGAAAGCCTGTGCCACGATTTCCTCACGCGCGTCATGCGCGAATTCGACGCCGACGGCGGCACGGTGCGCGTCGTTTCGCCTGACGACGGCAATCTGCATCTGCTCGTCTCGGAAGGCATGCCCGAATCGATCACGCGCGCAGAGCAGTGCATGCCGGCGGCGGACTGTGCGTGCGGCGGTGCCACGGCCGAGGCGCCGGTCGTATTCGGCCTGGTGGCACAGCCGGGCACGCGCGCGGCCGGCGGAGAAAGCGGCGAAAGCGGCTTGAGCGGGGCTTTCACGCAGCGCTGCCTGAAGGCGGGCTTCTTGAGCGTCGCGGTGTCGGCCATCGTCGCGCAGAACGAGACGCTCGGCACGTTCTCGCTGCACTTCCGGCGCGAGCGGGAGATTCCGCCTTCGGGCGTCCAGCTGCTCCAGACGCTCGGCCGCCACCTGGGCGTCGCGCTCATGAACCGGCGGCTCGTGGCGCTCGGACGCCAGCTCGCCGTGTCCGAGGAGCGCAATCTCGTCGCTCAGGGGCTGCACGACAGCATCGCGCAAGGCCTGAGCTTCCTGAAGATGCAGGTGCACCTGCTCGATGGGGCGGCGCAGCAGGGCGATCTCGACGAGATTCGCGAGATCGTGCCGCTGCTCGCGGGCGGCGTAGAGGAGAGCTACGACGACGTGCGCGAACTGCTGCTGAATTTCCGCACGAAGCTCAGCCCAGGCAAGCTGCGCCTCGCCGTGGAGGACACCGTGGCGCGCTTTCGCCGCCAGTCGGACGCCGAGCTGACGCTCGACTATCGCGACGAAGACGGGCCGCCGCTGCCGCCCGACCAGCAGCTGCAGGTACTTTTCGTGTTGCAGGAGGCGCTCTCGAATGCACGCAAGCATGCGCAGGCGCTGCACGTACAGGTGAGTGTCGTGAACGCGCGCGACTTCCGCCTCACGATCGAGGACGACGGCGTGGGCTACGATCCCGCCGATATCGCCTCGCGTGGCGAATCGCACGTGGGCTTCCACATCATGCATGAGCGCGCGCGACGTCTTGCCGCCGTGCTCACGCTGCAGAGCGCGCCGGGGCGCGGCGCGCGCGTCGAACTGGTATTGCCCGCCGCGAGCCGCATGGCCGCGTAAATATGGCCAATGAACCTCGTCGATGGCGTTACGATCAAAATCAGAAGACATCGCGACAAAACAACGATCCCCATGACCATACGCATCCTGCTTATCGACGACCACACGCTCTTTCGCTCGGGCGTGAGTGCGCTCCTGCAGCGCCAGCCTGACCTGGAAGTGGTCGGCGAGGCGTCGGACGGCGTGGAAGGCGTCAAGCGCGCGAAGCAGCACCTGCCCGACGTCATCCTGCTGGACCTCAACATGCCGGGTCTCTCCGGGCTCGAAACGCTGCAACTGCTGGTGGAGGATCTGCCGGACACGGCGGTCGTGATGCTCACCGTCTCCGAGGAAGCCGACGAACTCACCGCCGCGATGCGCGAGGGCGCGCGTGGCTTCCTGCTCAAGAGCATCGACGCCGACGCGCTCGTCGCGGCGATCCGCAAGGCCGCGAGCGGCCAGCCGGTGATTACCGAGCACATGACGGCGAAGCTCGTGGAGCAGATGCGCAAGCCTGCGCAGTCGACCGGCGCAAGCGGCACGCCTGGCGCCGCGCGCGCGAGCGCGGAGGCGCTCACGGCGCGCGAGCGCGACATCGTGCGCGAACTGGCGCGCGGCGCGAGCAACAAGGAGATTGCGCGTGCGCTCGACCTGGCGGAGAGCACGGTGAAGATTCACGTGCGCAACATTCTGCGCAAGCTCAATCTCACGAGCCGCGTGCAGGTGGCGATCTACGCGATGGGGCACGACGGCATGACCGACGTGCCCGGCGAGCCGCGCGGGCGCTGAAGGCCGCGCGCGGGCCTGGGAAAAACGGGCTCAGACGAGCCGCAGATAGATCAGTTCGCGCTTGATATACGCGTAGAAAATCGGCGCGGCGACCACGCCTTGAATGCCGAACGCCGCTTCCATCACGAGCATCGCGACGAGCAGCTCCCACGTGCGCGCCTCGATCTGGCCGCCCACGATGCGCGCGTTCAGGAAGTATTCGAGCTTGTGGATCAGGATGAGGAACACGAGCGCTGTGACCGCCGCGGGCAGGCTCACGGTGAGCGCGATGGCGACGATCAGCGTGTTCGAGATCAGGTTGCCGATCACGGGCAACAGGCCCACCACGAAGGTCACCACGACCAGCATCTTCGCGAGCGGCAGCGGCGCGTGAAACAACGGCAGCGCGAGCAGGAGGAAGAGGCCGGTGAACACCGTGTTGATGGCCGAAATCTTCACCTGCGCGAACACGATGCGGCGGAACGCGTCGGCGAAACGCGACACGCGCGCGACGAACGCGGTCGAAAGCGGCAGCCGGGTGGCGTTCTTCTGCGCGCCAATGGCGATGATCGCGCCGATGATCATGCCGATCACGATATGTCCGAAGATGCGCGCGGCGTTCTTGCCGCCCTGGCCGAGCTGGGTGGCGTGCTCGTGCATGAGCGCGAGCGCCTTGAGCTTCATCTGGGCGACGTCCACGGGCAGATAGGCGGCAATGGACTCGGGAATGCGCCCGCGCGCCTGGTCGACGAACGTCATCATCTGCGCCATGACCTTCTGCACGCTCGGCACGTCGTTTTCGAACTGCTCGATGACGCCCACGGTGAGCCCCGTGAGCACGCCCACGATCACGATGGAAACCAGCACCACGGAAAGCCAGCGGGCGCGGCTGCTCGACATGCGCCGCTCGATGAGCGGCGAAATGGTATGAACGAGCTGGAAGACGAGCATGCCCGCGAGCAGCGCGCCGAGCAGGTTCAGGTGCAGCACCGCCAGCATGCCGGCGAGCGCGGCCACATAGCTGCCGATTTCCACTGCCGAAAGCTTCGGCAGGCTCATGTCGCTCGTGAGCCTGACCGGCCGTGGCCGCAGGTCGCGCACCTGTTTATCTTCCGTCGCTTCGTTGCGCTTGACCATGTTGGGTGTATTCCGTCTCCAAACTTCGGGGGCGCACGCGCCCCTGCCCCGTTGTTGCTGCAGCTATTTCTACTGCTAAATTTCCGGCCCGGTCGTCAGCCCGCCTGGCGGGTCATTTGCCCGAGGCCGTGTCCAGCGCGGCGATCTGGCGCTTGAGCAGCGGCGCGAGATAGCGGCCCGTGAAGCTTGCCTTCGACTTCGCCACCTGTTCGGGCGTCCCCTGGGCCACGATCTGCCCACCGCCCGCGCCGCCTTCGGGTCCCATGTCCACGACCCAGTCGGCGGTTTTGATTACATCGAGATTATGCTCGATGATGACCACCGTGTTGCCCTGATCTCGAAGCCGGTGAATCACTTCGAGCAAAAGCGCGATGTCGTGGAAGTGCAGGCCCGTGGTCGGCTCGTCGAGTATATACAGCGTGCGGCCCGTGTCCCGCTTGGAAAGCTCGAGCGAAAGCTTCACGCGCTGCGCCTCGCCGCCCGAGAGCGTGGTGGCCGACTGGCCGAGGCGGATATAGCCGAGGCCCACATCGAGCAGCGTCTTGAGCTTGCGCGCCACCACCGGCACCGCCTTGAAGAACTCGTAGGCGGCTTCCACCGTCATGTCGAGCACTTCGCTGATGTTCCGGCCCTTGTATTGAATCTCCAGCGTCTCGCGGTTGTAGCGCTTGCCGTGACAGACATCGCAGGGCACGTACACGTCGGGCAGGAAGTGCATTTCCACCTTGAGCACGCCGTCGCCCTGGCAGCTTTCGCAGCGGCCGCCCTTCACGTTGAACGAGAAGCGGCCCGACTCGTAGCCGCGTTCCTTGGCGGCCGGCACACCGGCGAACAGTTCGCGGATGGGCGTGAAGAGGCCCGTGTAGGTGGCCGGGTTCGAGCGCGGGGTGCGCCCGATCGGCGACTGGTCGACGTTGATGACCTTGTCGAAGTGCTCCAGGCCCTCGATCGCCTCGAACGGCGCAGGTTCCGCCGACGATCCATACAGATGCTGCGACACCGCGTGATAAAGCGTGTCGTTGATGAGCGTGGACTTGCCCGAGCCCGAGACGCCCGTCACGCAGGTCAAAAGACCGACGGGCAGGTCGAGCGTCACGTGCTTGAGATTATTGCCGTAGGCCTCGACGATGCGCAGGCGGCGCTCGCCGGGCTCGATGCGCTCGTCGGGATAGTCGATGCGGCGCGCGCCCGAGAGGTACTGGCCCGTCATCGAAGCCGGATCGTGTTCGACTTCCCCTGGCGTGCCTTGCGAAATCACCATGCCGCCGTGCTCGCCCGCGCCCGGACCCATGTCGACCACGTAGTCGGCCATGCGGATCATGTCCTCGTCGTGCTCGACAACGATCACCGAATTGCCGAGGTCGCGCAGATGCTTGAGCGTGGAAATCAGGCGGTCGTTGTCGCGCTGGTGCAGGCCGATGGACGGCTCGTCGAGCACGTACATCACGCCCGTCAAGCCCGAGCCGATCTGCGAGGCGAGGCGGATACGCTGCGCCTCGCCGCCGGAAAGCGTCTCGGCGCTGCGTTCGAGCGAGAGATAGTCGAGCCCGACGTTGTTGAGGAACATGAGGCGCGCGACGATTTCCTTGACCACCTTGTCGGCGATCTCGCGCTTTGCACCTTCGAGGTGCAGCGTCTGGAAGTAGCCGAGCGTGTCGCGCAGCGGCCAGCCGCTCACTTCATAAATGGCGCGCGCCTCTTCGCCCGCGCCGATGCGCACGAAACGCGCTTCGCGGCGCAGGCGCGTGCCTTCGCAGTGCGGGCAGGCCTGGTTGTTCTGGTACTTCGACAGCTCCTCGCGCACGGCGGCGGAGTCGGTCTCGCGGTAGCGGCGCTCGAGGTTCGGAATGATCCCTTCGAACACATGCTCGCGCACCGAAGTGCGGCCGCGCTCGTTGATGTACGAGAACGGAATCTCCTGCTTGCCGGAGCCGTAGAGCAGGGTCTTGCGCACTTTCTCCGGCAGGTCCTCGAACGCGGTGTCGATGTCGAAGTCGTAGAACGCGGCGAGGCTCTGCAGCATCTGGAAGTAGAACTGGTTGCGCCGGTCCCAGCCCTTCACGGCGCCCGCCGCGAGCGACAGCGACGGGTGCGCGACCACGCGCTTCGGATCGAAGAACGTGATCTGGCCCAGACCGTCGCACTCGGGGCACGCGCCCATCGGGTTGTTGAACGAGAAGAGGCGCGGTTCCAGCTCCGGCAGCGAATACGAGCAGATCGGGCAGGCGAACTTCGAGCTGAAGAGATGCTCGCGGTTGGTGTCCATTTCGAGCGCGATGGCGCGGCCGTCGGCCAGACGCAGCGCGGTTTCGAACGACTCCGCGAGGCGCTGCTTCATGTCGGGGCGCACCTTCAGGCGGTCCACCACCACGTCGATGGTATGGCGCTCGCTCTTCTTGAGCTTGGGCAGCGACTCCACCTCGTAGATCTTCGCTTCCCCTTCGTTGGCCGTGCCGCCGCCCGAGCGCACCCGAAAGCGCACGAAACCCTGCGCCTGCATGTCGTCGAACAGCTCGGCGTGCTCGCCCTTGCGGTCCACGATCACGGGAGCCAGGATCATCAGCTTCGTTTCTTCGGGGAGGGCGAGCGCGGCGTCCACCATCTGCGAGACGCTTTGCGACTCGAGCGGAATCTCGTGGTCCGGGCAGTAGGGCGTGCCGATGCGTGCGTAAAGCAGCCGCAGGTAGTCGTGGATCTCGGTGACGGTGCCGACGGTCGAGCGCGGGTTGTGCGACGTGGCCTTCTGCTCGATGGAAATAGCCGGCGACAGACCCTCGATCAGGTCGACGTCGGGCTTCTCCATGAGCTGCAGGAACTGGCGCGCGTAGGCCGACAGGCTTTCCACGTAACGGCGCTGGCCTTCCGCGTAAAGCGTGTCGAACGCCAGCGAGGACTTGCCCGAGCCGGAAAGCCCGGTGATCACCACGAGCTTGTGGCGCGGCAGGTCCAGATTGACGTTCTTCAGGTTGTGGGTTCGGGCCCCACGGATACGGATCTGTTCCATGAACCTGCGGGAGAAAGGGAAACCAAACCTGCTACTATAACGACTTTTCCAGACCGCCGTTACGGCTTGCTGACGGTCTTTGAAAGGGCCCGGAGCGGCAAGTGCAAGGGCCTCGAAAGAGGCGCGTCAGGGGGCGTCCCGGTCAACAACGTGCGGGCACATGCGGTCCAAACACATAACGCTCCGATGTCCTCCAATTCACCCGCTACCTCTTCACGCATGAGCGCGCCCGAGTTGCGCGCGACCGTCTCGCTGGCGGCGATCTTCGCGCTGCGCATGCTCGGTCTGTTCATGATCATGCCGGTGTTTTCCGTCTACGCGAAAACCATTCCCGGCGGCGACAACCTGCTGCTGGTCGGCATCGCACTCGGCGCGTACGGCGTCACGCAGTCACTTCTCTATATTTTTTACGGGTGGGTTTCGGACATGGTGGGCAGAAAGCCCGTCATCGCCACCGGCCTCGTCATCTTCGCGATCGGCAGCTTTGTCGCGGCGGGCGCGCACGACATGATGTGGATCATCGTCGGGCGCGTGATCCAGGGCATGGGCGCGGTGTCGTCGGCCGTGCTGGCGTTCATCGCCGACCTGACGGCCGAGGAGCACCGCACCAAGGCCATGGCGATGGTGGGCGGCTCGATCGGCATGTCGTTCGCCGTGGCTATCGTCGGCGCGCCGATCGTGTTCCATTGGGTCGGCATGAGCGGTCTGTTCGCGCTGGTCGGGGTGTTCTCGATCCTCGCGGTGGGCGTGGTGATCTGGGTCGTGCCCGACGCGCCCAGCAAGCCCGTGCACGTGCGCGCCCCGTTCGCCGAGGTGCTGCACAACGTGGAGCTGCTGCGCCTGAACTTCGGCGTGCTCGTGCTGCACGCCACGCAGACGGCGCTCTTTCTCGTCGTGCCGCGCCTGCTCGTGGACGCGGGCCTGCCGGTCGCGTCGCACTGGATGATCTACCTGCCGGTCATGGGCCTCGCGTTCGTCATGATGGTGCCCGCCATCATCGTCGCGGAGAAGCGGGGCAGGATGAAGGCCGTGCTCGTTTCTGCGATCGGTCTTATCCTGATCGGCCAGCTTTTGCTCGGCTCGCTCGCGCATACACTTGTCATCGTGTCGGCCGTGCTGTTCGTGTACTTCCTGGGCTTCAACATCCTGGAGGCTTCGCAGCCTTCGCTCGTGTCGAAGCTCGCGCCGGGCAACCGCAAGGGCGCGGCCACGGGCGTGTACAACACCACCCAGTCGATCGGGCTCGCGCTCGGCGGCGTGGTGGGCGGATGGATCCTCAAGCACGAGGGCGCGAGCGCCGTCTTTTACACGTGCTCGGGGCTCGTCTTGTGCTGGCTTATAATCGCGGCCAATATGAAGGCGCCGCCCAAGCGGGCAGAAGCCACGCGGGCTTGACCCGGGCGGGCCTGAGTTAGAACCAGCGGTTCACAGCAACGCAATTCGCGGAGGCGGTCCGCGACCGGCGAAGGCGCATGACACATCAGGCGCTCGCCGGCGCGCACCGCGCGGCCGCTCCTCGCAACGGAATCAAACAGGAGAAATTCATGGCATCCGTGAACAAGGTGATCCTCGTCGGCAACCTCGGCGCCGATCCGGAAGTGCGCTATCTGCCGAGCGGCGACGCCGTGGCGAACATTCGCCTCGCCACGACCGACCGCTACAAGGACAAGGCGTCCGGCGAGTTCAAGGAAATGACCGAATGGCACCGCGTGTCGTTCTTCGGGCGCCTGGCCGAGATCGTCTCGGAGTACCTGAAGAAGGGTTCGTCGGTGTATATCGAAGGCCGCATCCGCACGCGCAAGTGGCAAGCGCAGGACGGCACCGACCGTTACTCGACGGAAATCGTCGCCGACCAGATGCAGATGCTGGGCGGCCGCAGCGGCGGCGCCTCGATGGGCAGCGATATGGGCGACGACGGCGGCTACAGCCGTGAGCAGTCCGCACCGCGCGGCGGCGGCCGTGCTTCGGGCGGTGGCGGCGCGCCGCGTTCGAGCGGTGGCGGTGCCGGCGGCGGCGCAGGCGGCGGCCGTTCGAACGCGCCGGCTGGCGGCGGCTTCGACGAAATGGACGACGATATTCCGTTCTAAAGCGTTCGAACGGATCGGCAGGACCTGAAGCCCCGGCTCGACCTCACGGTCGAGGCGGGGTTTTTCATTTGTGCGTGCGGACCGAGCGAACCACGCGAGTCGAGCGCCGACCCGCTGCGACGTTTTCGCGCACACAGTCAATTCTCCGCCTCAAGCGACACGTTTTCTGATTTTTGTCACGGCAAAACTCCCGCCGGCGCGCGACCATTTAAAAGATGCATTGATTTTGCATCTTACAAGACGGCTCGCGCCGTCACCCCACAAGGAAAAGGAGTAAGCCGTGTTTTGCTATCAATGTGAACAGACCGACCGCACCCAGGCCATACCGGGCTGTGCCTCGGCCAAGGGCAACTGCGGCAAGGACGCCACGACTGCGGATCTGCAGGACCTGCTGATCTACGCGGCCAAGGGCATCGCACAGTATGGCGCGCTCGCGCGCGGCCTCGGCAGCCCCGATCGCGAAGCCGACCGCTTCATGCTCTACGCGCTGTTCACAACGCTCACCAACGTCAACTTTAGCGCCAGCCGATTCGTGGCGATGCTGCGCGAGGCGGCGCAACACCGCGATCGCGTGAAGTCGACCTGCGATGCGCTCGCGCTCGCGCAAGGCGTCGCCGTTGCGCAGCCGGGCGGCGCCGCGCTCTGGCAACCGGGCAACGATCTCGCCGAACTGCAGGCGCAGGCCGCGCTCGTCGGCATCAAGGCCGGGCTGCCGAAGGTAGGCGAGGACGTTGTGGGCTTGCGCGCCCTCGTGCTCTACGGCCTCAAAGGCGTGTGTGCCTACGCTCATCACGCGCGCGTGCTCGGATACGAGAGCGAAGAGGTCTACACGGGCGTGGAGGCGGCGCTCGTGTTTCTCGCGAGCGAACCCACGCAGGCCGGCGATCTTCTTGAACATGCGCTCGCCCTCGGCAACCTGAACCTCAAGGTCATGGAACTGCTCGATGCGGCAAACACGGGCCGCTTCGGCATGCCCGAACCCACTGCCGTGCGCGTGACGCCCGCGGCGGGCAAAGCCATCCTGGTTTCGGGCCACGACCTCGGCGATCTGGAGGCGCTGCTCGAAGCCACCCAGGGCACCGACGTGCAGATTTACACGCACGGAGAAATGCTGCCCGCGCATGCTTACCCGAAGCTCAAGGCTTATCCGCATCTGGCAGGCAACTACGGCGGCGCATGGCAGGACCAGCAATCGGACTTCGCTCATTTCCCCGGCCCGATCCTCATGACCTCCAACTGCCTGATCGAGCCGCTGCCGCAGTACCGCCAGCGCATCTTTACGACAGGGCCGGTAGGCTGGGCCGGCGTGCGCCATCTCGAGCATCACGCGTTCGCGCCGGTCGTGCAGGCCGCGCTCGCGCTGCCGGGCTTCCGCGAAACGACGCCGGAGGAAACCATCCCCATCGGCTTTGCGCGCAACACGGTGCTCGGCGTGGCCGACAAGGTGATCGACGCGGTGAAGGCCGGTCAGATCCGCCACTTCTTCCTGATCGGCGGCTGCGACGGCGCCGCGCCGGGCCGCAACTACTACACCGAGTTCGCACAGGGCGCGCCCGACGACACCGTCGTCATGACGCTCGGCTGCAACAAGTACCGCTTCAACCGTCACCAGTTCGGCGACATCGGCGGCATTCCGCGCCTGCTCGATCTGGGCCAGTGCAACGACAGCTATTCGGCGATCCAGATCGCGATCGCGCTCTCGAAGGCCTTCGACTGCGGGGTGAACGACCTGCCGCTCACACTCGTGGTGTCGTGGTTCGAGCAGAAGGCCGCCGCGGTGCTGCTCACGCTGCTCGCGCTCGGCCTGCGCAACATCCATCTCGGACCGACGTTGCCCGCCTTCCTCACGCCGAATGTCCTCGACATCCTCGTCGAGCAGTTCGGCATTTCGCCGATCGGCGAAGCGCAAGCGGACCTCGCCGCGGCGCTCGCTCGCAAGGCCGCTTGAGCGCGGGTGAGAACGTCATGAGTTATCAAATCGAGCTCACCACGCGCGACGGCCAGGCGTTCGGTTTCGCGTGCGAGCCGGGGCAGGACGTGCTGAGCGCGGCGGCGGCCGCGGACATCACGCTGCCTTCGCAGTGCCGGCGCGGCAGCTGCGGCGCGTGCCATGCCACCGTGACCGAAGGCGCGTACACGCTCGGCGATCACAATGCGGATGCGTTGCCGTCCGGCGACCCGCAGGCGGTTCTGCTGTGCCGCACGAGACCTTCGGCCGACTTGCGCGTCGCCGCGCCGTACGACGGCACGAAGGTGCTGCTGCAGCCGGTTGCCGCGCGCACGGCGCGCATCGCCGCGCTCGACACGATCGCCGACGACACGCGCCGTCTCGAACTGCTGCTCGACGCCGACGACACGAGCGGCAGCGCCGCCGAGTTCGAAGCGGGCCAGTTCGCGGAGCTGGAGCTGCCGAAGGGCGGCGTGAAGCGCCCGTTCTCGCTTGCCAACACGAGCAACTGGGAGGGGCGTCTCGAGTTCCTGATCCGGCTGCGGCCGCAAGGCGAGTTTTCGGCGTATCTGCGCGAGCGAGCGCAGCCGGGCGACGTGCTCACCGTTCACGGCCCGCAGGGCGGCTTCGGTTTGATCGCCGACAGTCTGCGCCCGCGCTGGTTCGTGGCGGGCGGCACGGGTCTCGCGCCCGTGCTCTCGATGCTGCGCCGCATGGCCGAATTCGGGGAAATGAACGACGCGCGGCTCTTCTACGGCGTGAATCGCGAGAGCGAACTTTTCCTGCTCGACGAACTGGACGCACTTCGGGAGGCGTTGCCGCAACTGCATGTCGAGCTTTGCGTGCGCGAAGCGGGCGATGGCTGGCAGGGCTCGCACAGCACCCCTGTCGACGCGCTCGCCGCCGCGTTGGCAGACGCTGGCGCGGCGCCCGACCTCTACGTTTGCGGTCCGCCCGCGATGGTGAGCGCCGCGCAGGCGGTGGCGGCGCGCGCACGCGTGCCGTCCACGCAGTTCGTGAGCGAACGCTTCACGGTCTGACCAGCAATGCAGTGAGTCGTGTTTCTTCGTGTCTGATTGACCTCGCCTTCGGGCGGGGTTTTTTTTCGCGTCTCGGGCGGCCATGCACGGCACTTCCGAGCGTTCTGTTCAAGCGATTGACATTCAGTCATTAACTGTCAAAATGTCCAATACCATGATGCCAACTCGCAAATCCCGTTCCGGCCTTTCCACTGACGAAAATGCGCTGCTCCTGCGCGAAGGCGAGAAGATCGTCGCGGCGCTCGGCCAGACGCTCGCCCCGCTCGTCGAGGTGGTGCTGCACGACCTCACGCGGCCCGAGCACTCGGTCGTGGCGATCGCGAACAATTTGTCAGGACGGCAAGTCGGCGACGCCGCCACCGAAATGGGCCTCGCGCGCATCACCGACTCCGGCTTTCCCGAAGTCGTGGCCAACTATCCGAACCGCTTTCCCGACGGGCGTCCGGCCAAGAGCACATCCATCGGCCTGAAGAACAGCGCGGGCGAGTACGTCGCGGCCCTCTGCCTGAACATGGATGTGTCGCTGATCGGCGCGGTGACGGCGGGCCTCGGCCAGCTGATCCAGACGAGCGCGGCTGCGCCCGTCGCCGAAACGCTCGCACCGCGCGGCGTGGGCTGTGTGCGCGAGGCGCTCGAACGCTTCGCTGCCACGCGCAACACCACACCGATCGGCATGACGCTCGCGCAGCGCCGTGAGGCCGTGCGCGAGCTCGCGACAAACGGAATGCTGAACCTGCGTCATGCGCTCGCCGACGTGGCCACCACGCTCGGCGTGGCGCGCTCGACCGTCTACACCTACCTGCCAGCCGAAGAACGACCATGAGCACTCTGCCTATTACCTTCGAAGACGTCGCCGCCGCCCACGAACGCCTGCGTGGCGTCGCGCACCGCACGCCGGTTCTGACTTCCAGCACCGCGAACGAACGCACGGGCGCGCAGCTCTTCTTCAAATGCGAGAACCTGCAGCGCATGGGCGCGTTCAAGTTCCGCGGCGCCTATAACGCGATCGCGCAGTTCACGCCGCAGCAGAAGGCGGGCGGCGTGATCACGTTTTCGTCGGGCAACCATGCGCAGGCGATCGCGCTGTCGGCGCGTCTGCTCGGCGTGAAGGCCGTGATCGTCATGCCGCACGACGCGCCCGCCGTGAAGGTCGAGGCCACGCGCGGCTATGGCGGCGAGGTCGTCTTTTACGATCGCTATACCGAGGACCGCGAGGCACTCGGCAAACGGCTTGCGGCCGAGCGCGGCCTCACGCTCATTCCGCCGTACGACCACGCTCACGTGATGGCCGGGCAGGGCACGGCCGCCAAGGAGTTGTTCGAGGAAACGGGCGAGCTCGACATGCTGCTCACCCCGCTTGGCGGGGGCGGGCTGCTGTCGGGCTGTGCGACCGCCGCGCATGCGCTCTCGCCCGCGTGCACGGTGATCGGCGTCGAGCCCGAGGCCGGCAACGACGGTCAGCGCAGCCTGCAGTTGGGCGAGATCGTCCACATCGACACGCCGAAGACCCTTGCCGACGGCGCGCAAACCCAGCATCTCGGCAACCTGACCTTCGCGGTGATGCGCGAGCGCGTGAGCGAGATCGTCACCGTTAGCGACGCGGAACTCGTCGATACGATGAAGTTCTTCGCGAGCCGCATGAAGCTCGTGGTCGAACCCACCGGCTGCCTCGCGGCGGCGGCGGTGCTGCACGGCAAGGTGGACGTGCGCGGCAAGCGCGTGGGCGTGCTCATCTCCGGGGGCAACGTCGACCTGCTGCGCTTTGCCGAACTGGTTCAGGCCGCAGGCTAAAGCGCCTGAACTCAAGCGAGCAGTTGCGCGAGCGCCGCGCGCGCGTTCGTCACGTGCGCGGACTCGCCCGGCCGGCCCGGCAGCAAATGAAATTCGGCCGCGGGCAGTGCAGGCAAGCCGAATGAAGCCGGGCAGGGCATCAGTCCTTCGCCGATCGACGACTCGTTCAGACACGAGATTCCCAGCCCCGCCTTGAGCGCGAGCTGCAGCCCGGCCACGCCCGAAGCCGAATGCGAAATCAGATAGGGCATGCGCGCTTCGTCGAGCAACCTCACGACACGGCGCTGCAACTGGCAGGTCGCCGGCAGCAGCACGAGCGGCCAGGGCGGCGTGAGCGCGGGCCGCTCGCGCAGCGTTTGCGTCGCGCCCACCCACACCAGTTTTTCGCGCCGTATCGACGTGCTCTTGTGCGTGCTGCGGCCTTCCTCCACCAGCCGCAGCGACAAGCCGATGTCGTAGGCGTTATCGTCGGCGCTGCTGTCGATCACGGCGCTCGGCAGCACGGTCACATGCAGACGCAGGCGCGGATGCTGGACCGCGAAGCGCCGGATGATCTCGGCGACGTCGTGCGGCCGGTAATAGTCCGTGATCGCAATGCGCACTTCGCCGTCGAGCGTGCGGCCGAGCATGTCGTCGAAGGCGGCGTCGCAAAGCGCGACGATGCGGCGTGCGTGGTCGAGCAGCTTCGCGCCCGCGGGTGTGGCGGACATGCCCTGCTTGCTGCGCACGAAAAGCGGCTGGCCGACGCGCTCTTCGAGCTTCTTGAGCTGTTCGCTCACCGACGACTGCGAGAGGAACACCCGCTCGGCACCCGCAGAGACACTGCCCGCTTCTGTCACGGCGATAAACGTGCGCAACTGCGCGAGATCGAAACCGCGTGCGTTCATTGATTCGGCTTGATCAGATGCGTTTCATGCAATTCAATGATTCGGAAATTCCGAATATACGGATTGGAATTTCCCGCTTTTCCGATAGATGGTGCGCCTCTACGATGCCCTCAGTCAACCGTTTTCTGGAGATCATCATGGGACGCAGTACGACGCGAGGCGCCGCACACCGCTGGAAAGTGCTCGCGGTGGGCGTGGCGGCCAACGCGAGTTTTGCGGCAGCGCTCGGCGGCATTCCCGCAACGGGCGTCTTGATCCGGTCGGATTACCGTATCGGTACCGGGGAACTGGGTGTCGTGCTCGGCATGCTGGGACTGGGCATCGTGCTGAGCGAGCTTCCCTGGGGACTCCTGACGGATCGCTGGGGCGACCGGCGCGTGTTGCTCACGGGGCTCTCCACGACAGCGCTCGCCCTCGTCGCGATGGCGCTCTGGGGCGCACCGGCGGGCACGCACACGCCCAGCGGCACGGTGCTCGCGGTAGGCCTGCTCGCGCTCGGCCTGCTTGGCGGAAGCGTGAACGGCTCGAGCGGGCGTGCGGTGATGGCGTGGTTCGCCACCCACGAGCGCGGCCTCGCGATGAGCATCCGCCAAACGGCCGTGCCAACCGGCGGCGGGCTGGGAGCGCTCGTGCTGCCCGCGCTCGCCGAGCATGCGGGATTCGCAGCCGTGTACGGCGCGCTCGCGGCGATGTGTGTGGTCTCCACCGTGCTGACGATCGTCTGGTTGCATGAACCCGCGCACGAACAGGACGCCGCGCAGGCGCCACTCGTCGCTCACGAAGCGCTCGGACAGGCACAACGCGCCGTCTCACCGCTGCGCAGCGTCACCGTGTGGCGCATGGTGACCGGCATTGGCGTGCTGTGCATTCCCCAGGTGGCGGTGCTCTCGTTCGCGAGCATTTTCCTGCATGACGTCGGCCGTGCGGGTACCGCAGCAGTCAGCGCGACGCTTGCGGCCGTGCAGGGCGGCGCGGCCTTCATGCGTGTGTACGGCGGCCGTTGGACGGACCGGCACGGCGACCGGCGCATCTGGCTGCGCGGTTGCGCGGCGCTCACCGTCGCGCTGTTCGTCGTGCTTGCCGCGTTGACGGCTTTTGCGTCGCCAGCGCATCGCGCAAGCGCAGCGTTCGTCACCCTGCTTGCCGTGGTGATCGTGCTAGGCGGTATCGCCGCTTCCGCCTGGCATGGCGTTGCCTTCACCGAACTCGCGACGCTCGCGGGCAACGGTCGCGTGGGAACCGCACTCGCCATGGGCAACACCGGCGCATTCCTTGCGTTCTTCGTCGCGCCTTCGGCGATCCCGCTGCTGTTGTCGTGGTTCGGGTGGCCGGCGGTCTGGGCGGCGGCCGCGCTCTGCGCCGCGCTGGCATGGCCCGCATTCGCGGCGCCGCGCGAGCGCAGCGACGCGATGCGCACTGGCGAGCGTCGACAACGCACTCGCGCGCGCGCCGCGGTTTGACCGTACGGAACACAAGCCATATTTAACGTTTCGGAAATCTCCGATTTCGACGGCGGCCTTTCAATGGTCAGATGAACACCTTGTCGATGTTGCTGGTTGCCGATGCGCTCATGCGGCGCATCGCTTCCACGCAGATCCGCCTCGAAGGAGATTCAGTGTGAAGCTACGTATCGTCCTCGCCGACGATCATCCATTCGTTCTGCTCGGCGTTCGCTCGGTGCTCCTTGCAGCAGACGATATCGAGGTCGTGGGGCAAGCGTGCGGCGCGCGAGAGTTGTTGCAGACGCTCGAAGCCGTCCCATGCGACGTGGTGATCACTGACCTCACTATGCCGCCTGTCTCCGGCGAAGCGGAGGACGGCCTGCGCCTCGTGCAGCGTTTGCGCCGCGACTGGCCGCATATCGCCGTGGTCGTGCTGACCGGGGTTGCGAACGCCGTCCTCCTGCGCGCAGTGGCGCACGCGGGCGTGGTCGCCATGTTGCGCAAAACCGGGCCGATGGACGATCTCGCAGCCATCGTGCGCGGCGCCGCCCAGGGTCTCGCCCATCTCAGCCCGGCCATCGAGCGCGAACTCGCGGTGGCCGGCGGACCTTCCGACCTGTGTTTGCCGCGTTTGACGCCGCGCGAATCGGTGGTGGTCCGCAAATTCGCGAGCGGCGGCTCGATCACGGAAATTGCGCGCGCCGTCGGCCGCGACGTGCGCACGGTGAGCTGCCAGAAGCGTGACGCCATGGCGAAGCTCGGCATCAGCAACGACGCGGGACTCTTCGCCTATGTCAGGGCGTACGGACTTCTATGAACCTGCCTCCCTCATCACTGCCGGATCATGCCGCTGCGGCGACCGCTTCCCAGCGCGCCATGCGCGACCACGACGAACAGCGCGCCTGCCTCGCGGCACGCAACATGACGGATACGGCCGACCTCGCGGCACCCGTACGCGTGATCATCGCCGACGACCACCCGCTCGTCGTGCATGCGCTGGACAGCATGCTCACCAGCTATCCCAACGTGCAGGTCGTCGCGTGTGCGCGCAGCGTGCCCGAGCTGTTCGAAGTCGCGGCCCGCAATGCGTTCGACCTCTTGCTGATGGACCTCTACATGGCGTTGCCCGGCGAGCTGGACGGGCTCGAAGCCATCCGCGCCTTTCGCGCCGGGTTCCCGCACAAGGCCGTGGTCGTCCTCACCATGGAAAGCGAGGCCTCGGTGCTGCGCAAGACCCTCGACATGGAAGTGGATGCGGTGCTCAGCAAGCGCGACCGCATCGACCTGATCCCGGTTGCGATCCTGTCGGCGATGGCGCATGAGCAATACATCGGGCCAGTCGTACGCGACCTGCTCACGGAAGCGGCGCGCGCCGAGCGGCGCGAAGAGGTGCACCGCATTCTCACCCGGCGTGAATTCGAGGTGATCACGCACTATGCAACGGGGCTCGGCGTAACGGAAATCGCAGGTCTGCTCGGGCGCAGCGTCAAGACGATCAGTGCGCAAAAGTGCGCGGCGATGAAGAAGCTCGCACTCGGCAACGATATCGAGCTCTATCGCTTCGCGGTCGAATGCGGCGTGACGCAGGGCGAGCAAACCTGAACGGTTCTTCGCACGCGAGGTCTCCCATGCACGCTATCCGGGTCGGTCGAGAAGACGCGCTTCACACGGGCAAGCCGCTGCGCGTGATCGTTGCCGACGACCACGCGTGCATCCGGCTCGGCGTGGCCAGTCTGCTGCGCGCAACGGATCGAGCCCTTGTCGTCGGCGAAGCCGGCAACACGCTCGAGCTCGCCACGCAACTCGATACGACTGAGTGCGACGTCGTCATCTCCGATCTCTGCATGCCGGGGCTGGACGGCGAATATGGCTCCCTCACCCTGCTGCGGCGCCTCGCGCAAACACGAGGCACGCCTGGCGTCGTCGTCCTGAGCATGGTGTCGACGCCGCCCATCCTGACAGGCCTGATGCATCACGGCCTGAACGTCATCGTCGACAAGCGCGACGTCACGCACGATCTCCTGCTCGCCGTTGCCGCCGCTCGCGAGCGCACGCCGTTTCTCTCAAGCCATGCACGCGCAACGCTCGCGAGCGCGGGTGCCGCGTGCGCCCCCTGCTCGGGTGTGCCGAGCGTGCGCGAATGGGAGGTCTTCCAGCTTTACGCGCAGGGTATGTCGGTGCACCAGATTGCGCAGCGGTTTCAGCGTAGCGGCAAAACGATCAGCGCCCAAAAGCGCAGCACGATGCGCAAGCTGGGGCTCGTCACGGAGCGCGATCTGAGCGATTTCGCCATGCAGGTGGGGCTGACCTGATCCATCGTCAGGCGGCGCGTCCCTAAATTAGTCCTTCGATCGCCGGATTTTCTCTCGCCGTGTGTAGCGCAATGCGGCCGGAGTTTTAAGAGTTCTCCTATCTGATTGCAGGAATCGTCTCTCCATAATTCCAAGCTCGACGCATCGCTCGTCAGATATTGCCGACCCTGGGAATGCGTTCGAACGACGGCCAGGTCAGACCCGGGCCGGGATGCAGGCCGGATGTGGAGATGAAACGATGAAGCTCGGTAGGCGTTTAGCGGTCGAGGGCGCGGGCACCGCGTGGCTCGTGTTCGCGGGTTGCGCAACCACGGCGCTCAACGCGAGCCCGCCCTCCCAGGGCTTCAACGTTTTCGAGATGGCCGCAGCATTCGGGCTCGCGCTCACGTTAGCGAACTACGCCGCCGCGCGCGCGGCGAGCGCCCATTTCAATCCCGCCGTCACGATTGGCTACGCGTTCTCCGGGCGCTTTCCGGTGCGCGATACCGGGCCCTACCTCGCGGCGCAAACCATCGGGGCCGTTCTCGGCGCGGCCTTGCTCTTGCGCGTGGCGAGCGCGCGCCCGGGTTTTTCCATCGCGGCGTCCGACCTCGGCAGCAACGGCTATGACGATCATTCGCCGACCGGCTACGCCCTCGCTGCCGTATTCCTGCTGGAACTGTCGGCGACCTTCGTGTTCGTCCTCTTCCATCTGCTGATGTCGAGCACGGTCGCACGCCGCAAGACTGCGGCGCTCGCCGTTGGAGCCTGCCTTGCCGCCATCTATCTCATCGCCATCCCGGTGAGCAACGGCGGCGCGAATCCGGCGCGCTCGACCGGTCCCGCGCTGTTCGTGGGCGAATGGGCGCTCGATCAGCTCTGGCTCTTCTGGGCGGCGCCGTTGCTGGGGGGCGCCGCGGCTGGCGTGATTTACCGCCTCGGGAGCCGGCGCTCGCGCATTTGCACCACGTCATCTCGCGACGGCGTCTGAAATCCAGTCTGCCGTGCGCCGATGAAGTCGATTCACCGCATCTTCCGTCTTCGCGCGCGCGCGGCTGCAACGTGGCGGGCGCGCGGACTCGCGCGCGTGTTCGCCTGCGTCGGCGCGTTCGCTGCGGCATGGGTGCTCGCGTTTTCCGCGGCGGCGAGCGCCGCGACGTCGTGTGAGCAGACAAACGAGGGCGTCGAACTCTCGCGGCAGGTCGCCCCGACGTTGCCGCGAGAGCTCGTCGTCGGCGTGGTGGAGGGCGGGCGGCCGCCGCTCGAGGTGCTCGACGGCGCCAGGCTCACGGGTTTCAGCGCCGACTATCTGCGCCTTCTCGCCGGTGCTGGCGTCAAGCTTCAGCCGCGCGTCTTCGCAGGCATGCCGGCGTTGCTCGCGGCGGCTTGCGCAGGCGATGTCGACATCGTGATGAGCGTCGCGCGTACACCGTTGCGCGAGCGCTGTCTCGCTTTCACGGTGCCGTATCTGAGCGGCACCACGGCATTTGTCACACGTGCCGGGAATACTGCGCTCGCGACCCAGCCGGCGCGCCTCGCGCGTGCGACGTTTGCGGTCGAGCGCGACGAGGCCCTCGAATCGGTATTGCGCGAGCGTTTCGCGCAGGCGCGCTTCGAAACCTTCGCGAGCACGCAGGCAGCGTTGCGCGCCGTCGCTCAGGGTCAGGCCGACGTCTATGCAGGTTTTTCGCCCGTGGCGCGCGATCAGCTCACGCTCGAAGAATTCCGGGATCTGCGCGTCGCCTTCGCGGAGCGCGAGCGCTTGCGCGAGTTGCGTTACGCCGTGCCGGTCTCGAGGTCGGACCTGCGTGACCGGCTGGACCTTCTGCTCGCTGGCGTGCGGCCTGCCGCGGCGGCGGCCGAGCGGGCGCGCTGGTTCGAAGGCGACGCGCCACCACAGGCGTCGCCGCCCGGGTTCAGCCTGGGCGCTGACGAGCGCGCGTGGCTGCGCGCCTTGTCGCCGCTGAAAGTGGGCTACGACAGCGGCTGGCTCCCGTTCAGCTTCACGAACAAGGCTGGCGAGCCGGCGGGCATGGCCGTCGACTATCTCGGCTATCTGGGGCGTACCCTCGGCGTTACCTTCGAGCGCGTGCCGATTTCTCCCTGGACGAGCACCGGGGACGCAATGCAGCGTGGCGAGATCGCGCTCGCCGCAACCTCGGTCGGCGATGGCGTGTTCGGCACAGGCGTAGCGTACACGGAAGCGTTCGAGCACTATCCGCTCGTCATGGTGGGGCGCCGCGACGAGCCGATGGCGCGCTCGCTTGCCGACTTTGCGGGCCGCCGCATCGTGCTGGCGCCGCACACGCCGGCCATGCAGGCGTTGCCGGGTACGCAGTTCGTGCGCGCCGCCAGCCTCGACGCGGGGCTCGCAATGATCGGTCGCCACGAGGCCGACGTGCTGGTGGGCAACGCGGCCGCGCTCGACGAGCCGCTCAGCGGCACCTATCTCGATACGCTGAAGGTGCTCGGAGCGGTGGGTGTCGACGATTCGACGGCATTTGCCGTGCGCTGCGACCTTGCCCCGCTCGCGCGGCTCATCAATCGCGCGCTCGACGCGATGCCACCCGTCGAACAGCAGCGCATCCGCAATCGCTGGACCGCTGCCGTCGCCACTCGGGCCGGGGGCTGGAGCGTGAACGCGCTGCGGCTGCTGCCGCTCCTGATCGTGTTCGGCGTGCTGCTGCTCGTCACGCTGCGCGCCTACGTGCTGCTCCAGCGAGAAATGCACCGGCGGCGGCGCGCGGAGCAGGTGCTCGCGCGCCAGGTGGAACTGCAGGACACGATGATGGAGATGATCCCGTATCCGCTCGGTGCACGGGATCTCGAAAACCGCTATCTCGCGATCAATCGCGCCTACGAAGAATCGACGGGTCTCGCGCGCGCCAGGGTGCTGGGGCGCACAGGTTCGGCCGTGATGGCGTGGGGGCCCGAAAACAGCCGCCGCATGGACGATCTCTACCGGCTCACGATCGTCGAGGGGGAGAGCCAGCGTGTCGAACTGATGTTCGAGGATTCGCTCGGGGAGGCGCGTCATGGCATTTTCTGGACACGGCTGTGCCGCGACCTGCAAGGCGCGCCGTTCTGCGTGCTCGGCACGATGATCGATGTCACCGACATTCGCCGCGCCGAGTTGCGCGAGCGCGAATCGGAGCGGCTTCTTTCGGAGGTGACGGGTTCGCTGCCCGCGATCGTATTCCAGTTGCGCCGATCGCCCGATGGCCGCTACTCGTTTCCGTACATTGGCGGCGACACGCAGCAGCTCCTCGGCAATACCGTCGAGGAGCTGCGCCGCGCGTATTCGGTCGATCTCTCGCGGGTGGGGCGACAAGACCGCGCGCGCCTTGCATCGCGGCTCGAACGCTCCGCGCGCCGGTTCATACCCGTGCACGCCGAGTTCCGCTTTCAGGGCGCGGCCGGATTCGTGTGGGTGCGCGCAGAGTTCGCGCCGCGCCGTGCCGAAGACGGCGCGATCGTCTGGAGCGGCTATGCGCTGGATGCGAGCGTCGAGCACGCGCGGGCCGACGAACTCGAGCATGCGCGCGATATCGCAGAGGCGGCCTCTCGTGCGAAGGACGATTTTCTCGCCATGATGAGCCACGAGATCCGCACGCCGATGAACGGCGTGCTGGGTCTCGTCGAGGTGCTCGAACGTACGCCCCTGAACCCGGACCAGGCGCAGATGGTCGACATGGTGCACGAATCGGCGGGGGCGCTGCTGCAAATCCTCGACGACCTGCTCGACTACTCGAAGATCCAGGCCGGCCATCTCGTCATCGACTCGCAGCCGTTCGACGTGCGCGAACTCGTCGACAACGCCGTTGGGCTGCTGGCCGCGCGTGCGCACGAGAAGGGGCTGAAGGTGCGCGTGGATGTCGAGCCGGACGTCGCGGTGCAGTTGCGCGGCGATAGTGTCCGGCTACGGCAGATCCTCTTCAATCTCCTCAGCAATGCGATCAAGTTCACACCGGCAGGCGAAGTGAGCGCGCACTTTCGCGTGTGCGATATCGGCGTCCGCGGAGGCGCGCCTGCCAGCCAGCGGCTGTCGATCGCGGTGGCCGACACTGGCATCGGCATTGCGCCCGAAGCGCAGGCGCAGCTCTTCGAGCCGTTCGTGCAGGCCGAGACTTCGACCACGCGACGCTTCGGCGGCACGGGGCTCGGCCTCACGATCTGCCGCAAGCTCGCGGCGCTGATGGGCGGCACGCTCGAACTGAAGAGCGAAGTCGATCGCGGCACCTGTCTGACGCTGCATATCGAATTGCCCGTGGAAGTGCGTAGCGGCACGGCCGTCGGGCTGCGCGGCAAGCGCGCGCTCGTGGCGTGCGAGGACGCGAGCATCGCCGCCGCATTGATGCATTTTGGCTCGGCGCTCGGCATGGAAATGCGTCGCGCCGCGCCAGCGGACCTCGCCCGCGCCGTAAGCGCGGACAAGGCCGATCTGGTGTTCGTGTCGGAAGCGCTGGCCGAGCAGTTGGGCAAACCCGGTGTGCCTGTGCTTTGTCTGACGGACAACCCGAAGCCAAGCGGTTATCGCGTCGTCGAGAGCGGCGTGCGCGTGAGCGTCAACCCGTTATCCTGGCGGGGCTTGAGCGCCGTTTGCGCGCTGGCGCTGGCGGGGCTGCCGGTCAAGGCTGCCAGCCCGTCGCGTCCTGCCGCCGATGTCGAAACCACACTCCCGGCGCCCGATCGCGAGCAGGAACGCGCTGCTAGCCGCGTCATCCTCGTGGCAGAGGACCATCCCGTGAATCAGGAGCTGATCCGCCATCAACTGGCGTTGATCGGGTTCGCTTGCGACGTCGTCGACGACGGTGCGAAGGCGCTCGAAGCGCTGGCCGAATGCGAATACGGCTGCCTGATCACCGACTGTCATATGCCGAACGTATCGGGCTACGATCTCGCCCGGCGCGTACGCCAAATGGAACAGAAGGCGCACGGCGCGCGGCGCTTGCCGATACTCGGCATCACGGCCAATACGGCGCCCGAGAACCTGAGTCAATGCAGCGAAGCGGGCATGGACGATTGCCTCGTCAAGCCCACGCGCGTGGCCACGCTGCGCGAGCATCTCGCGCGCTGGTTCGGCGTGGAGGGCATACAACGCACCGTGCAGGACGAAGTCGTGCGCGAGGCAGGCGCGAACGGACAACGGGCGGGGCAAGCAGCGTTGCGGGCTTCCGGGTCGCCTTCACCGGGACGCGACGGAAAGCTCGCGGAAAAACCTGCAAACGCGCGGGCGTTCGAGCCGCTGGATCTCGCGCATATGATCCAGGTTTGGGGCGGCGAGGCGACCGTGAAGACGTTGCTCGGCTCGTTCGTTTCGGCGATGCGCGACGACCTGGATGCCTTGCCGCCGCTCCTCGAACAAGCCGATGTCGCGGGCCTGCGCGAATGGCATCACCGGCTTGCCGGTGCGGTGGGCGTGCTGCAGTACCCTGCGCTGCTCGCCGAGCTCGAGACGTTTCGCGGTCATATGAACGGTCACACTGCCGGTCAACTGCGTGAGGAAGGCTATGCGCTCATCCGCACTTGCCAGGCGATGCTGGTCGGAATCGAGCAGCAGGTCGCGCTGCTCGCGTGAATGATGTACATCAGGAAATCGACTGGCGCAGGGCAATAGAGCGGAAAAACAGGCGAAAAAAAACGCGGCCGAAGCCGCGTTCAAGCTTGGAGACCCTTCGATGAAGAGTCACTTCTCGCACTGGGTAGCTTAGCCGCCGTGCGACGAGAAATCGAGACAATTTCGATCAATTAACTATTACAGGAAGTGCAGGTAATCGCGCTTGCTGCCGCGGTGTCATGGCGGCGAAATGGTTCGACCGTGAAATCGATGAACGAGCGTGTTTTTGCCGGAACGTGCGCGTTGTCAAATGGTGGTTCGTCAAACGATGGCGCCAAGACACTTCGCTATGCAAATCAATTCGGTGTTGCGTCCATGCACCTCGAACGGTTCTTCGCCATCGCTTCCAGGCATTCGGTGGCAATACCCGATGGCAGGAAGGGAGTACCTGGGTTGCAAGGCGTCGCTTGCGGCGCATTTTTTATTGCACGCAGCTTACGTTGGGCCGACATCGGCGCAGCGGACGCGCCCCCAGCCGATTTGCTCTAGCATGTGAGAGCGCGGTTTTGCGCCTTCTGGCGCAGCCCGCCACAAAAACAGGAGAAATTCCATGAATTTGCTTCGTCCGCTGCAGCTCGCTCTCGCTCTGTGTGTCCTTGCCTCCAGCGCCGCGTATGCCGACACCGTTGCCCTTAAGGCCGATCTCGAACCGTCCAGCGAAGTCCCGCCGCGCGTGAGCCAGGGTCACGGCATGCTCAACGCCACCTTCGACACGTCCACGAAAACGCTGAACTGGACGATCACCTATGAAGGCCTCTCCGGCCCGGCTGCCGCCGCGCACTTCCACGGCCCGGCGCCGGTCGGACAGAACGCCAACGTGCAGGTACCGATTCCGAAGGGCGAACTGGCGAGTCCGATCAAGGGTTCCGCCACGCTCAACGAGCAGCAGGTCACCCAGCTGATGGGCGGACAGTGGTATTTCAACATTCATACGGCGCAGAACCCGTCAGGCGAGATTCGCGGTCAGGTGCTGCCCGCCAATTGACCGGCCCTCGATCGTTCGCCTCACTCTCCGCACCGTGCGCGCCGCGCATTCCCGCGATCGAAGTCTGATTGCGGGACGCCATCGACCGACCGCCGCCGAGTGCTGGTCGAGGCCAGTTTGAGTGCTGCGGAGGGGCTGAGCCGATGAGCTGGCAAAGCAGGCTGATCTGCAGGTTCTTGCGCCGCACCTTCCGGCCGCAAACGCGCAAGTCGATCAACGTCGCGCGCGTGCGCATGCTGACGGCGAGGCGCATCTGGACGCCGGGCGTGCCGAGCGGCTGGCGCCTGCGCGAGCAGTACGACACCTCCGATGTTCCGATGCGCGGCGAGTGGCTCATCCGCGAGCGCTCGCCCGCGCATCGCACGCTCCTTTATCTGCATGGCGGCGGGTACTACTTCTGCTCGCCGCGTTCGCAGCGCGCGATTTCGTTCGGTCTGGGCAAGCGCGCCGGCGCCGACGTCTTCTCGCTCGACTATCGCCTCGCGCCCGAGCATCCGTTTCCCGCCGCGCTCGAGGACGCATTGGCCGCGTACCGCCATTTGCTGGCGCAAGGAACGCAGCCCGGCTCGATCGTGATTGGCGGCGATTCGGCTGGCGGCGGACTTGCGCTTGCGACGCTCGTCGCCTTGCGCGACGCAGGCGACGCGCTTCCCGCCGGCGCCGTGCTCTTTTCACCGTGGACCGATCTTGCGGCGACGGGCGCTTCGATACGCGAGAACGACGGGCGCGATCCCATGTTCAGCGGCGCGGTATTCGAGCGCATCGCGCCGTTTTACCTCGGCGCGGCCAGTGCGACCGATCCCTACGTGTCGCCGCTGTATGCCGACTTTCGCGGCTTGCCGCCGCTCAGCCTCTTCGTGGGCAGCTCCGAAACGCTGCTCGATGACACGCGCCGCGTCGCCGAGCGCGCGCGCGCCGACGGTGTGTCGGTGGAGTGCGAGATTGCCAGCGGCATGCCGCATATCTGGCCGATCTATGCGCCGTTCATGCCCGAAGCGCGCCGCACGCTCGACGTCGCCGCGCGCTTCGTGCGCCGCGTGACGCCCGTGCCGGCGCGCGGCGACGAGAAACCGCAGCCGCCTCAATCGAGCGAGACATCGATCGCGTCATAGGCCGCGTGCACGGCGGCTTCGCCGTAGCGGCGCTCGAGCCGGCGCACGGTGAAGTGCCCATGCGCCACCTGCTGGAAATGATCGATGAACACGGTGTTGACCATGGCGCCGAGCACCGCGCCGATGGCGGGTATCGATTTCGCCGCGACCTGCTCGCTCACCTGCACGGAGAAGCGCGCGGCCACGGTCTGCATGAGCTTGAGGAGCGCGGTCGAGCCGTGTGCGGCGAAGCCCTTCGTTGCCATTTCCGACGACGCCGCCGATACCGCCTTCGCGAGCGCGCCGCGCGCGATGAAATAGCCGAAGTCGGCCTCGTCGTCGGCGGCCGAGCGGCCGCCCATGCCGAACACGGTCAGACATTGCAGCTGCGTGTCGGTGCCGGCCAGATTCTCGCCTTCGCTGCGCGCGATGTCGCAGATCGAGCGAAACATCAGCGTGGTCGTGACGGGCAGCTCGACCGGCAACGCGAACAGCCCGAACGCACCGCCCGCCGCGCCCGTGGTCGCCACCGCGAATTTATGCAGCAGGTTGCTCGGCTTCGCGCTCGTGCGCGCTTGGGCCGTGGAGAGGGCGCTTTGCTTGCCGAGCGTCTTCAGCGCGAGCTGCAGACACTTGCGCAGCGCGGCTTGCGTCGCCTCGGTCACCTTGTCGTTCGCGACGCCGGGTAGCCGCGCGATCAGCTTTTCTACCGGCGCACCCACGATCGCTGCGAGCTTCATGCCGAGTGGCGGCGTTTCGAGCTCATGTTTGGCGCGCCGCAGCGCGTCGAGATCGGCCTCTGTGAAGGCCGCGATGGCGCCCGTGCGGGCCGGATCTGCGGCGGTCGGTTCGGTCGTGGGTTCCATGGCGCTCCCGGATTTTCAGCGACGACGGCGAGGGCATCGCCGCCGTTCGACGCCCCAGTGTAGTGGATCGGACCGTGCTATGATGATTAATCTTTGACGCGTCAACCGTTGCTGGATCAAAAAATGGCCGTTCATACCGCCGCCCACCATTCGAGCGGGCAGGTTCTGCCGTTCCGGGAGTCGCTGCTCGCGATGCTCGGCGTCTCGTTCGTGACGATGCTCGTCGCGCTCGATCAGACCGTCGTCGGCACCGCGCTGCCGACCATCGTCGCCGAACTGCGCGGCTTCGAGCTTTATGCGTGGGTCGCCACATCCTATCTGCTCACCTCGGTCATCACTGTCCCCATTTTCGGGCGGCTCGGCGACTATTACGGGCGCAAGCCGTTCGTGATCGCGTCGATCGTCGTCTTCACCGCCGCATCCGTGCTGTGCGGCGCGGCCAACAGCATGCTGTTCCTCGTGATTGCGCGCGGGCTGCAAGGCATCGGCGGCGGTATGCTGGTCGGCACGGCGTTCGCCTGCATTCCGGATCTCTTCCCCGATTCGGTCGTGCGCCTGCGCTGGCAGGTCCTCATGAGTTCCGCATTCGGTATCGCCAACGCGGTCGGGCCGTCGCTCGGCGGCTTTCTCACGCAGTACTACGGCTGGCGTTCCGTGTTTTATGTGAATCTGCCCGTTGGCCTGCTTTCGCTGTTTTTCGTCTGGAAGTATCTGCCGCATCTGCGCCACGTCGCGCACGAGGCGCGCATGCGGCTCGACTGGCCAGGTGCGCTCCTCATCGCGGTCGCGCTCGGGAGTCTGCAGCTTTTCGTGGAGCGTCTGCCGGGGCACGGTCTCAGCGCTTCGGCCCTCGGCCTGCTCGCCCTCGCGCTGGCGGCCGGCTGGGTGCTCTGGCAATGGGAGCGGCGCTGCCCGCAAGCCATCCTGCCCGTCGACATGTTCCGCAACGCGAGCCTGAACGCGCTTTTCACGCTCGCCGTGCTGGGCGGCTTCACGATGTTTTCGTTGCTGTTCTATGCGCCGCTCCTCTTCCAGGGCGGCTTCGGCATGACGCCGAAGGAAGCGGGCGTCGTCATCACGCCGCTCGTGGTGTTCATCACGATCGGCAGTATCGCGAACGGGCGCATCGTCTCGCGCATCCGCAATCCGAACCTGATGCTCTACATCGGCTTCGCAATGCTCGCAGTGGCCTGCTTCGCCGTTGCGCTCGCCACCCGCAACACGCCGCGCGGCCTGCTCATGACGTTCATGATCGTGGCTGGCATCGGCTTGGGCTTCGTCATGCCGAACCTCACGGTGTTCGCGCAGCAGACCGCTGGGCGCGAGCATCTGGGCATCGCCACCGCGCTGTTGCAGTCGCTGCGGATGATCGGCGGCATGATCGGCACGGCGCTCACCGGCACGATGGTCACGCAGCTCTACTCGAGCGGCGTGCAACGCGCGCTGGATGCCGACCACGCCACGCACTGGCTGCCGCAGCTCGCCGACCCGCAGATCCTCATCAACCGCGACGCGCAGGCTTCACTGATCGCCGATCTCGCGCACGCCGGGCATAATGGCGCGCCGCTGCTCGAAGCTGCGCGCGAGGCCCTCGTGGGCGCGATTCACCTGGGCATTGCCGTGGCGGCGGCGATCGCGGTGGTGTCGATCTGGCAAACCCGGCGCGTGCCGCCCGTCAAGCTGCAGCGCAAGTTGGAGCCCGTGATTCACGCGGATTGAGACGTTCCGCCCCTGGCGGGCACCGGCACGGACCCGGCAAACGCGCGGCGATGAAGCCGGCAGGAAAGCAAAGCATGGAAATTCAGGATCGCATCGCCGTCATGCAGCAGTTTGGTCGGACCTACCGGACGTTCATGTCGGCGTTCGAGGCGCAGGTCGGCCATCCGCTGCCGCGCTGGCGCATTCTGCTCGCGCTTTACGAGCAGGACGGCGAGTCGTCGCAAAAGCGGCTCGTCGAGCGGCTGCGTGTCGACCCGGGCGCGCTCACGCGCCAATTGAAAGCGCTGGAGGCGCTCGGCTGGATCGCGCGCCGCGCCGACGAGCGCGACAACCGCATCACCAACGTGACGCTGACCGACGCCGGCCGCGCCGTGACCGAAGAGGGGCTGCCGCGCCGCAACGCGTTCCTGGACGTGACGATGTCGCTGCCCGACGATGCGCTCGCGGCGCTGTCGAGCGCGTTGGGGATGATGGAGGCGCGCATCGGCGAGGCCGCTATGGCGGCGGCCGCGCTCGCGCAGGCTCCGCAGGCCGAGCCCGAAGCGGGCTGAGCCTGCACCGATGCGCGCTGCCTCAGAAGAACGTTTCGATCACTTCCGTCACACGATATTTCGCATCGACCATCAGCACCTGACGCCACTTGTCGAACGTGAGGCAGGGGTGCGAGATATCGAACGCGATCATGTCGCCGACCTTGAGGTCCGCGCCCGCTGGAATCTTCAGGTAGGCGTGCTGATCCATCATCTGGAACACTTCCCAGCCTTCGCTTGCCGCCACTTCGCGCGGCGCGCCGCCGTTCGCGGGGCGATAGTGGCGCGACGGCTCCGGAAAGCCCGCGTCGAACGCGGCGTCGCGCTTGCCGAAGCCGATGATGGCGCGGCCAGGCTCCGGAATCGACTGCACATAGGCCCAGAGCTGTAGCGCGGGCAGCAGGGCCACGCCCATTTCGCGCGCCACGGGGTTGCGCGTGAGGATCTGCGACTGAGCCTGCTTGTAGACACCCACGTCGTGCGTCACGTAGCAGCCGGGGCGCAACACCACGTCGATCGCGCCCGCCTGCGTGGCGGGCGCGAACTCTTCCGCGACGATGTCGTACCAGGCCGAGCCCGCGCCCGAAAGCAGCGCGGGCGTGCGCGCGAAGCGGCCCGCGGCGGCCAGTTCCTGGGTGACGTTCAGCGCGTCGCGCAGGAAGGTGCGCACTTCGCTTTCTTCCTTGAGGATGCCCTCGTAGATTTCCACCCCCGCCAGCTTGAGCGAGTCGGGATAGCGCGCGATCGCCGCGAGCACGGCGTTGCGCGTGTCGGTGTCGCGCACGCCCGTGCGGCCGCGCGGCACGCCCAGTTCGAGCAGCACCTGCAGCGTGCGGCCCGCTGCGCGGAAGAACTCGCCCAGATGCTCCACGCCTTCGACCGAATCGACGAGGCAGAAGAACTCGAAGGTCGCGTCGCTGAGCAGCTCGGCAATGATCGCCATGTTGCGGCGGCCCACGAGCTGGTTCGCCATCAGCACGCGCGAGATGCCGCCGCGGTAGGCGGCGCGCGTCTGGTGCGCCGTGGCGAGCGTGATACCCCACGCGCCGGTGTCGATCTGGCGGCGAAAGAGCTGCGGCGCCATCGTCGTCTTGCCGTGCGGCGCGAGCTTCACGCCATAGCGCGTGACGAAGTCCTGCATCCACTTGAGGTTGTGCTCGACGCGGTCGGCATACAGCACCGCAGCGGGCAGGCTCACGTCCTCTTCGAGTAAATTCCATTCGAGGCGCCCGGCGTCCCCGAGCGGCACGCTCGCGCCCGGTACGTTGCCAAGGCCCTTGCTGTTCGGGTCGATCGTTGCACTCTGATAGTTTGTAACTTTCATTTCCCTTCGCTCCATATGCTTCATGCGACTCCGCTACACCGGCATCTTCAGGACCGGCGTTGACTCGGAGATAGTACACAAAGTAACATCGCTTCGTGAATTGTTATTTATTAACAGACTCCCTGCAATGAACACCGCCGCCGATCCGGCCCGCTTCGACATCGTCGCGCGTATCGCGCAATGCGTGCCTGAATTGCGTCCCGCCGAGCGCGACGTGGCTGCGCTCATTCTCGACGATCTTGCCAGCGCCGCGCGGGCGAGCATCGGCGAGCTGGCGCAGCGCGCGGGCGTGAGCATCGCCTCCGTCACGCGCTTTGCGAAGGCGGTGGGCTGCCACGACGTGCGCGAACTCAAGCTGCGGCTCGCCCAGGCGGCCGCCGTGGGCGACCGCTTCCTGCGCGGTGCGGCAACTGGCGCTTCCGAAGGCGCGGGCAAGCCGCGCGCCGCCGACGCGAACGGCGAAGCCGAACCGCTCGCCACGCGCGTCTACGACGAAATTCACACGGCGCTCGCGCGCAACCACGAGCTGCTGTGCCAGGCGCCGTTTGCGCAAGCCGCCGCGGCGCTGGCGCAGGCCCGCATGATCTACGTGTTCGGCATGGGCGGCGGCTCGAGTGCGCTCGCCGACGAAATGCGCTTTCGCCTCGTGCGCCTGGGCCGCCCGGTGGCTTCGTACCAGGACAGCCTGCTGCAACGCATGGTGGCGAGCACGCTTTCGCCCGAAGACGTCGTCGTCGCGCTTTCCGTAACAGGGCGCGTGCCCGAACTCGTCGACGCGTGCCGCATCGCGCGCGACTACGGCGCGAAGCTCGTCGCGCTCACCGCGCCGGCTTCGCCGCTCGCTGCGCTCGCCGACTGGCTCGTGCCGATCGTCGCGAGCGAGACCGATTTCATCTACAAGCCGTCGTCGTCACGTTACGCGATGATGATGGCACTCGACGTGCTCGTGACCGAACTGGCGCTCGCGCAACCCGAAGAAAGCCGCGAGTTGCTGCGCCGCATGAAGCACACGCTGGACGCGCATCGCGGCGGCGGCGAACGCCAGCCGCTCGGTGACTGAGCGTCCAACCAAGAGCCATCCTGAGGAGACGCGTATGCATTCGCACCCCGAAGCCGCCGACACGCTGATCGTCGGCGCGATGCTGTATGACGGCACCGGCGCGCCGCCCGTCGAGCGCGACGTGGCGCTGCGCGACGGACGCATCGTCGCGATCGGCAACCTGTCGAACTGGCTCGCGGAAGAGGTGATCGAGGCCAATGGGCGCGCGCTCGCGCCAGGTTTCATCGACGTCCATACGCACGACGACACGCACGTGATCCGCGCGCCGCAAATGCTGCCCAAGATCAGCCAGGGCGTGACGACGGTGGTGGTCGGCAACTGCGGGATCAGCGCCTCGCCGGTGACGTTAAAGGGCGATCCGCCAGACCCGATGAACCTGCTCGGCGAGCGCGACGCGTTCAGCTATCCGACGTTCTCCGCGTACGTCGACGCCGTCAACGCGGCGCGACCCGCCGTGAACGTCGGCGCGTTGATTGGCCATACGGCGCTGCGCAACAACCACATGAACGACCTGAAGCGCGCTGCCACCGGCGACGAGATCGCGGCCATGCGCGCGCAGCTCGAAGACGCGCTCGCGCACGGCGCGCTCGGCCTTTCCACGGGCCTCGCGTACGGCTCGGCGTTCGAGGCCTCGACCGAAGAGGTCGCCTCGCTTGCCCAGCCGCTCGCCGCCGCCGGCGCGCTCTACACGACGCACATGCGCACGGAGTTCGACGCGATTCTCGAAGCGATGAACGAGGCGTACCACATCGGCCAGCATGCGCGCGTGCCGGTGGTGATCTCCCATCTGAAGTGCGCGGGCCCGTCCAACTGGGGGCGCAGCACGGAGGTGCTCGCGTCGCTCGAAAGCGCGCGCAAGTATCAGCCGGTCGGGTGCGACTGCTATCCGTATAGCCGCAGCTCGTCGACGCTGGATCTCAAGCAGGTGACGGGCGACATCGACATCACCATCACGTGGTCCACGCCGCACCCGGAGCAGGCGGGCAAGCTCATTAAGGACATCGCGGCCGGGTGGGGCGTGTCGCAGCAGGAAGCGGGCAAGCGTCTGCAGCCGGCGGGCGCCGTGTACCACAACATGTCCGAAGGCGACGTGCGCCGCATTCTTTCGCATCCGGCCACGATGGTCGGCTCGGATGGACTGCCCAACGATCCGCTGCCGCATCCGCGCCTGTGGGGCGCATTTCCGCGCGTGCTCGGCCATTACGCGCGCGACGCGGCCTTGCTGCCGCTCGAAGAAGCGGTGCGCAAGATGACGGGCCTTTCGGCACGGCGCTTCGGCCTTTCGCAGCGCGGCGAGGTGCATGTGGGCTGGCACGCCGACCTCGTGCTGTTCGACCCGACGCGCGTGCGCGATGCGGCGACGTTCGAGAAGCCGCAGCAGGTGGCCGAGGGCATCGACGCGGTATGGGTGAACGGCGTGCTTTCGTATCGCGACGGGCAACCCACGGGCGAGCGCGCGGGCCACTTCGTCGCGCGCGGCAAACGCGAGGCGCAGGCCGAGGCAATGGCCTTCTAAACCGGCTTTATCTATCGAATTTCGACCCCCGGCGTACGCGGCCCAAAAAGCTGCGCGCGCCGTACGATCTCAAAGGAGCAAACGATGAAACGAATTGGAGCGGAAGGCGGCAAGGGCCAGGGCGGACAGCATCTGCCGTTCGCGCGCGCCGTGGAAGCCGACGGCTGGCTGTACGTCTCGGGCCAGACGCCGATGGAAGGCGGCGAAGTGATCAGCGGCGGGATCGTCGAGCAGTCGCACAAGGCCATCCAGAATCTTTTCGCGATCCTGAAGGAAGCGGGCTATGGCGCGGAGCATGTGGTGCGCTGCGGCGTGTGGCTCGACGACGCGCGTGACTTCACCTCGTTCAACAAGGTGTTCCGCGAGTACTTCGGCGAGCATCCGCCCGCACGCGCTTGCGTGCAGTCGAGCATGGTGGTGGACTGCAAGGTCGAAGTCGACTGCGTGGCTTACAAGGCGCCGGCGGGGAAGTAAGGGCGCGGCTTTTGGCGAGCGATATGCGAAAGCCTCATTGAGTGCCGCACGAAACGGCTGCCGGAATCATCCGGCAGCCGTTTTTTCTTGCGGGCCATGCCGACGGGCTTTTCCGTGCTGAGTTCTGTCCCTCATTAGGCATTCGGCAGATGGCACTCCCATGTGTCTATTTTCCCAATATATGAGCGACCCAATCACATATTGGAGAACTCGAAAAAACCTGCCTACAATCCGTCCATCCGATAAGCCGCGACTGTCACAGCGCGGCAGACATCGTCGGCAGACCCAGATAAATCCGGCGCACGCGTAACACGCGGAGCGAACCGGACCGCAAAGGAGACGTTCGCCATGCTTCAGCCAGCGCTTTGCGCGGCCACGCGCCGCCCGCCGCTACCTGTCCGAGTCCCGGCCGCCCGCGCGGCGGGTCGTCTCCCGAAGCACGGTTCGCGCGCCGCCTGACGGCACGCGCCTTTCGATCGTCTCTTTTCATCGCCCTCGCCATGAACAAAGCGATGTCTTCCACACTCGCCGCGAATCTCCCCGACGAGGCCGCGCCCGCAAAAAACGCCGCGGCAACCTCCGCGCAAGCGCAGCCGAAAGCCCGCCCCGCCGCCGATGAAATCGGCGTCGCGAGCACGTTGCTCGACGGCTCGATGCAGCAGGCCGGCACCCAGACGCTCCTGCGCGGCCTCGCGATCCTCGAAGCGGCCGCCGCCGGCGTACGCGACCTGCGCTCGTTCGGCGCGGTGCTCGGCACGACGCGCAGCACCACGCACCGTCTCGTTTCGAGCCTCGTGCAGGCGCGCTATCTGCGCCAGGTGCAGGGCGGCTACCTGCTCGGGCCGAAGCTCATCGAACTCGGCACCATCGCACTCGAGCAGATGCCGCTCACGGCCGTTGCGCGCCCGCATCTGCAGGCGCTCGCCGACGAAACGCTCGACACGATCCACCTCGGCGTGCGCGACGGCGACGACGTGCTGTACATCGACAAGATTCCCGGCCAGCGGGGCCTCGAAATGCGCTCGCGCGTGGGGCACCGCATGCCGCTCGCGTCGACGGGCATCGGCAAGGCGATGATGCTCGATCTCGCGCCGCAATCGTGGCGCGACCTGTTCGACGCTTCGCGCCGCACGCTCGCCGGCGTGAGCTTCCGTCCCGATCACAGCCTCGAACCCGAGACCTTCCTCAAGCGCATGGCGACTTATTCGGCGGGCGGGTACACGTTCGATCTGGAGGAGAACGAAATTTCGATCCGCTGCGTGGCGGCGCCCGTGCGCGACGCTTCCGGCGCGATCGTGGCGGCGCTTTCGGTGGCGAGCACGATTCCCTACATGCCGCTCGAGCGCATGGACGAACTGATTCCCGTCGTGCAGCGCGAGGCACGCGCGATTTCGCAGGAACTGGGCTGGCGTGCGCCGCAGCCCACCACGCGCAGGATTCGTCGATGAAAGCACGCGAGAAGCCTGTAAGCGGCGCGGCGATCGATGCCGGCGACGCCGCGATCGCTCGCGAAGCCGCGCTCATCGCGCTCGACTGGGGCACGACCTCGCTGCGTGCGTATCTGTTCGATGCGGCGGGCCAGGTGATCGCCACGCGCGTTTCGACGGCGGGAATCATGAACCTGCCCGTGCCGGCCGAAGAAGGCGGCTTCGACGCCGCCTTCGACGAAGCCTGCGGCGTGTGGCTCGCGCAAGCCCCCTCGCTGCCCGTGCTGGCCGCGGGGATGGTCGGCAGCGCCCAGGGCTGGGTGCAGGCACCGTATGTCGAAACGCCCGCGAGCGCTCAGGCGCTGGTGGCCGGCATCGTGCGCGTGCGCGCTGCATGCGGCGCCGAAGTCGCCGTGGTCCCGGGCGTGCTGGAGCCGGGTGCGCTGCCCAACGTGATGCGCGGCGAGGAAACGCAAATCTTTGGCGCGCTCGGCGCAGCGGGTGACGATGCCGAGCCGCAAACGGCGCTAGTCGGACTGCCTGGCACGCACGCGAAATGGGTGGTGGTGGAGGGCGAGCGCATTGCGCGCTTCTATACCTTCATGACAGGTGAGGTCTACGCGGCGCTGTGCGCGCACACGATCCTCGGCCGCACGATGAAGCATCCCGTCGAGCCCGACACCGCGGCGTTTCTGCGCGGCGTGAGCGTGGCGCGCGAGCAGGGCTGCGTGGGACTGCTGGCCACCGCGTTCAGCACGCGCACGCTCGGCCTCACGGCCCAGCTCGCCGCCGACGAGCAGCCCGACTATCTATCGGGCCTCGTGATCGGCCATGAGCTGGCGGGCCTCGAAGCGGCGCTGGCGCGGCGCGACGTGGCGCTCGCCGGCTGCGCGCCGCAGCTGATCGGCGCCGAGGCGCTGTGCGAGCGTTACCGCATGGCGCTTGCCGCATTCGGATGCAGCGGCGCGCATCTCGTGCGCCAGGCGACCGAACACGGGCTTTGGCGCATCGCCGTGCAGGCCGGCCTCGTCACGCCGCGCTAAGTGCGCACCGATGGGCCGATGAATCGAACCCGCTGAACCGAACCAGACACGAAGCCAGGCAACAGGAAGCCAGGCAACAGGAAGCCGACATGGAACCCGAACTGAATCTGCCCGCCCCGTACACGCCGCACGCCGGCTTCGTCGCCGCGTTCGGCGCCTGCGGCATGGTCGCAATCGTGCGCGGCATCAAGCCCGCCGAGGCCGCCGAGCATGGCCGCGCGCTCTACGACGCGGGCTTCCGGATGATCGAGGTGCCGCTCAATTCGCCGCAGCCGCTCGACAGCATCGCGGCGTTGCGCGAGGCGCTGCCCGACGACGCGATGATCGGCGCGGGCACCGTACTCACCACCGAGCGCGTGCGCGACGTGCGCGAAGCGGGCGGCGAACTGATCGTGATGCCACACGCCGACACCGACGTGATCCTCGCCGCCAAGCTCCAGGGCCTCGCGTGCGTGCCCGGCGTCGCCACGCCGACCGAAGCGTTCGCGGCGCTCAAGCATGGTGCCGATGCGCTCAAGATGTTCCCCGCCGAGCAGCTCGGCCCGGCCGTGACGAAGGCATGGCGCGCCGTGATTCCGCCGATCGTGCCGCTGCTGCCCGTGGGCGGCGTGAAGCCGGACAACATGGGCCCGCAGCTGGCCGCGGGCGCGAGCGGCTTCGGCCTCGGCTCCGCGCTCTACAAGCCGGGCCAGGACGCGGCGGCCACGCGTGCGAACGCACTGGCCTTCATCGAAGGCTGGAAAGCTGCGCGAGGAGCGCAAAAGTGAATCGCCTCGCGGGCAAGGTCGCGCTCATAACCGGCGCCGGACGCGGCATCGGCGCGGCGATCGCGCGCGCGTTCGCGGCCGAGGGCGCCGCCGTCGTGCTCGCGGAGCTCGATGGCGCGACGGCCGTTGCAACGGCGCGCGAGATTGCGAACGCATATGAAGGCGCGCGAACGCTCGCCGTGCAAACCGACGTGACGCAGCCCGCCTCGGTGCGCGCCGCCGTGCAAGAAGCGCAACGCGCGTTCGGCCCGGTCGACGTGCTCGTGAACAACGCCGGCATCAACGTGTTCGCCGACCCGCTCACGATGACCGACGACGACTGGCGCCGCTGCTTCGCCGTCGATCTGGACGGCGTGTGGAACGGCTGCCGCGCGGTGCTGCCGGGCATGGTCGAGCGGTGTGCGGGCAGCATCATCAACATCGCCTCGACGCACGCGTTCCAGATTATTCCGGGCTGCTTCCCTTACCCGGTGGCGAAGCACGGCGTCATCGGGCTCACGCGCGCACTCGGCATCGAGTACGCGCCGAAGAACGTGCGCGTGAACGCCATCGCGCCGGGTTACATCGAAACGCAGCTCACGCACGACTGGTGGAACGCGCAGCCCGACCCGGAAGCCGCGCGCAAGGCGACGCTCGAGTTGCCGCCGATGAAACGCATTGGCCGACCGGAGGAAGTCGCGATGACGGCGGTGTTCCTCGCCTCGGACGAAGCGCCGTTCATCAACGCGAGCTGTATCACGATCGACGGCGGCCGCACGGCGCTCCATCACGAATGAGCGCGTGGAAAAGCTAATTCGCAGCACGAAGGAAAACGAGCTTGGAACGAATGTGCAGGAATCCGCCGAGGCGCTGGCCGCGCGCATCGACGGGTAAAAGAAGAGGCGGCCGATACCCTTCCCGTGACTGAAGAAGACAGGAGACTAGCAACATGCAACGACGCATCTTTCTGACGCTGGTGGCTGCAGCCGCCACTGCCATGTTCGCGCAAGCGCCCGTCGCGCAGGCCGCCGACCAGGTGAAGATCGGCTTCCTCGTGAAGCAGCCCGAAGAGCCGTGGTTCCAGGACGAATGGAAGTTCGCGGAAGCGGCCGCGAAGGAAAAGGGCTTCACGCTGGTGAAGATCGGCGCGCCCTCGGGTGAGAAGGTGATGAGCGCGATCGACAACCTGGCCGCACAAAAGGCGCAGGGCTTCATCATCTGCACGCCTGACGTGAAGCTCGGACCGGGCATCGTCGCCAAGGCGAAGGCCGACAAGCTCAAGATGATGACGGTAGACGACCGTCTCGTCGACGGCGCGGGCAAGCCGATCGAGTCGGTGCCGCACATGGGCATCTCGGCGTACAACATCGGCAAGCAGGTGGGCGACGGCATCGCCGCCGAGATCAAGAAGCGCGGCTGGGACATGAAGGACGTCGGCGCCATCGACGTGACCTACGAGCAGTTGCCGACGGCGCATGACCGCACGTCGGGCGCGACCGACGCGCTCGTGGCCGCGGGCTTCCCGAAGGCGAACATCGTCCAGGCGCCGCAAGCGAAGACCGACACGGAAAACGCCTTCAACGCCGCCAACATCGCGCTCACCAAGAACCCGCAGTACAAGCACTGGGTGGCATACGGCCTGAACGACGAAGCCGTGCTCGGCGCCGTGCGCGCAGCGGAAGGCCGCGGCTTCAAGGCCGACAACATGATCGGCATCGGCATCGGCGGTTCGGACTCGGCGCTCAACGAGTTCAAGAAGCCGCAGCCGACGGGCTTCTATGGCACCGTCATCATCAGCCCGAAGCGCCACGGCGAGGAAACCTCGGACCTGATGTACTCGTGGATCACGCAAGGCAAGGAACCGCCGCTGCTCACGCTGACGACCGGCATGCTGGCCACGCGCGACAACGTGGAGAGCGTGCGTCAGCAGATGGGTCTCGCGTCGAAGTAAGCGCTGGATAGTAGTGGTTTAGGGTGTTTCCCGCTGCGGGGCGGCCAGCAGGCCCGAAAGGCATGAAGGCCGCGCCCGCAGCGTATCGAATGAGAGGAAACCGAAGTGTCAGCGACACTGCGTTTTGACAATATCGGCAAGGTGTTCCCAGGCGTGCGCGCGCTCGACGGCGTGTCGTTCGAGGTGAATGCAGGGGAAGTCCATGGCCTGATGGGCGAGAACGGGGCGGGCAAGTCCACGCTTCTCAAGATTCTCGGCGGCGAGTATCAGCCCGATTCCGGCCGCATCCTGATGGACGGCAACGAGGTGCACTTCGCCGATGCGGCGGCCTCGATCGGCGCGGGCATCGCGGTGATTCACCAGGAACTGCAGTACGTGCCCGACCTGACCGTCGCGGAAAACCTGCTGCTCGGCGCGTTGCCCAATGCGCTCGGCTGGGTGAAGCGCGGCGAGGCGCGCAAGTTCGTGCGCGAACGCCTTGCCGCGATGGGCGTCGATCTCGATCCGGCCGCGAAACTGCGCAAGCTCTCGATCGCGCAGCGCCAGATGGTGGAAATCTGCAAGGCGCTCCTGCGCAACGCGCGCGTGATCGCGCTCGACGAGCCGACCAGCTCGCTCTCGCACCGCGAGACCGAAGTGCTGTTCAAGCTCGTGCGCGAGCTGCGGGCCGACAATCGCGCGCTCATCTACATCTCGCACCGCATGGACGAGATCTACGAGCTGTGCAATGCCTGCACGATCTTCCGTGACGGCCGCAAGGTCGCCTCGCACGAGAAGCTCGAAGCGGTGAAGCGCGAAACGCTCGTGGCCGAAATGGTGGGCCGCGAGATCAGCGACATCTACAACTATTCGCCGCGCGAGCATGGCAACGTGCGTTTCGCCGTACGCGGCGTGCAAGGGCATCCGCTCAACGAAGCGGCGAGCTTCGAGGTGAAGTCGGGCGAGATCGTCGGCTTTTTCGGGCTCGTGGGCGCGGGGCGCAGCGAGCTGATGCAGCTCATCTACGGCACGCACAAGCGGCGCGCGGGCGAGATCGAGCTGGACGGCAAGACCATTCGCGTGAAAAGCGCGAGCGACGCGATTCGCCACGGCATCGTGCTGTGCCCGGAAGACCGCAAGGAGCAGGGCATCGTTGCGATGGCGACGGTGTCGGAGAACATCAACATCAGCTGCCGTCGCCATTTTTTGCGCGCGGGCATGTTCCTCGACCGCAAGAAGGAAGCGGAAACGGCGGACCGCTTCATCAAGCTGCTGAAGATCAAGACGCCGAGTCGCCGCCAGAAAATCCGCTTCCTCTCGGGCGGCAACCAGCAGAAAGCGATTCTTTCGCGCTGGCTCGCCGAGCCCGACCTGAAGGTCGTGATTCTCGACGAACCGACGCGCGGCATCGACGTCGGCGCGAAGCATGAAATCTACAACGTGATCTACCAGCTCGCCGCGCGCGGCTGTGCGATCGTGATGGTGTCGTCGGAGTTGCCGGAAGTGCTCGGCGTGTCGGATCGCATCGTGGTGATGCGCGAAGGCCGTATTTCGGGCGAGTTGCCGCGCAGCGCGGCGAGCGAACACGCGGTGCTTGACCTCGCGCTGCCCAAGCGCACGCAGGCCAAGGCTGCATGAGTGGATGGGGAGGAGTGACTGAAATGCAAGCAAGAGAAAACCTGGCGGCCGAGTCTGCCAACAGCGCCGCCAAGAGCGTCGCCGACGCGCTGATTCCGAGTCCCACCGACAAGCAGAAGTGGTGGCAGCAGATCACCGAGTACAGCCTGATCGTGATCTTCGCGGTCATGTTCATCGTGATGTCGCTGACCGTCGATCACTTCTTCTCGATCGAGAACATGCTCGGCCTCGCACTGTCGGTCTCGCAGATCGGCATGGTGGCCTGCACGATGATGTTCTGTCTCGCGTCGCGCGACTTCGACCTTTCCGTGGGCTCGATCGTCGCGTTCGCGGGCGTGCTCTGCGCGATGGTGCTCAACGCGACGAACAACACGTTCATCGCCATCGTCGCCGCTGTTGCGGCGGGTGCCGCGATCGGCTTCGTGAACGGCGCGGTGATCGCGTATCTGCGCATCAACGCGCTGATCACCACGCTCGCCACGATGGAAATCGTGCGCGGCCTCGGCTTCATCGCCTCGCACGGCCAGGCCGTGGGCGTGTCGTCGGACACGTTCATCGCCATGGGCACGGCCTCGCTCTTCGGCGTGCAACTGCCGATCTGGGTCACGCTCGTCTGCTTCATCGTGTTCGGCGTGATGCTCAATCAGACGGTGTACGGGCGCAATACGCTCGCCATCGGCGGTAATCCGGAAGCGTCGCGTCTGGCCGGTATCAAGGTCGAGCGCACGCGCGTGTGGATCTTCCTGATCCAGGGCGCGGTCACGGCGCTCGCGGGCGTGATTCTCGCTTCGCGCATCACGTCGGGTCAGCCGAATGCGGCCGAAGGCTTCGAGCTGAACGTGATTTCGGCGTGCGTGCTGGGCGGCGTGTCGCTGCTGGGCGGCCGCGCGACCATCTCGGGCGTGGTGATCGGCGTGCTGATCATGGGTACGGTCGAGAACGTCATGAACCTGCTCAACATCGACGCGTTCTACCAGTACCTCGTGCGCGGCGCGATCCTGCTCGCGGCGGTGCTGCTCGACCAGCTCAAGAATCGCGGCGCTCGCGATTGAGTTCGCTGACAGTTTCATAAGGAAACCAAAACGATGTCGTCCAACGCAAATTCGCCCGCTAACGCGCTCGCGCGCCACGCGCACGAAAACTACGCGCGCTATCCGAGCCTGACCGACCGCGTGGTGCTGATCACGGGCGGCGCGACCGGCATCGGCGCGTCGTTCGTCGAGCACTTCGCCGCGCAGGGCGCACGCGTGGCGTTCTTCGACATCGACGCGAGCGCGGGCCAGGCGCTCGCCGACGAACTCGGCGATTCGCGCCACAAGCCGCTCTTCGCCAACGTCGATCTCACCGATATCTCGGCGTTGCGCGCCGCCATCGCCGATGTGAAGGCGGCGTTCGGGCCGATTCAGGTGCTCGTGAACAACGCGGCCAACGACAAACGCCACACGCTGGCCGAAGTCACGCCGGAGTCGTTCGACGCCGGCGTGGCCGTGAACCTGCGCCATCAGCTATTCGCCGCGCAGGCGGTGGCCCAGGACATGAAGGCCGCACGCGCGGGCTCGATCATCAATCTGGGCTCGATCAGCTGGATGCTCAAGCAGTCGGAAATGCCGGTCTATACGATGAGCAAGTCGGCGGTGCAGGGTCTCACGCGCGGTCTTGCGAGAGACCTCGGCCCGTACGGTATCCGCGTGAATTCGCTCGTGCCGGGGTGGGTGATGACCGAGAAGCAGCGGCGCCTGTGGCTCACCGACGAAGGCCGCGAGTCCATCAAGCGCGGCCAGTGCATCGACGCGGAGCTGCTGCCCGCAGACCTCGCGCGCATGGCGCTCTTCCTCGGCGCCGACGACAGCCGCATGATCACGTCGCAGGACATCGTCGTTGACGGAGGCTGGGCATGAGCGCAAAGGAAAGCGCTTCGAACGAAGCGGTGGCCGAACTGCTCGTCCACGCGAAATGCGAGCTGGGCGAAGGCGCGACGTGGTGCGCGCGCAGCGGCCGGCTCTACTGGGTCGATATTTCGGGCAAAAGCCTGCAACGCTACGACGCGAATGCGTCCGGCGCCAAACACGTCACGTGGGAGATGCCCGAGCGCCTCGCGTGCTTCGCGCTGTGCGAAGACGAGCGCACGCTGCTCCTCGGCCTCGCTTCGCAGCTGGCGTTCTTCGACCTGGAGACGGGCGCGATCGACACCATCGTCGAAGTCGAACCCGGCATGCCGACGCGCCTGAACGACGGACGCTGCGACCGCCAGGGCCGCTTCGTGTTCGGCACGAAATACGAAGGAACGCCGAGGCAGGCGATCGGCGGCTTCTATCGCCTGAACCACGATCTCACGCTCGAACGTCTGCCGCTGCCCGCGCCCGCGATCTCGAACAGCATCGCGTTCAGCCCGGACGGTTCGACCATGTATTACTGCGACACGCTCACGCGCGAGATTCGCGCGTGCGACTACGGCGCAGACGGAACGATTGCAAACGAGCGCACTTTCGTCACGCTCACCGACGACACCGGCGTGCCGGACGGCTCGACCGTCGACGCGCAAGGCGGCCTCTGGAACGCGCAGTGGGGCGGCGAGCGCGTGGTGCGTTATGGCGCCGATGGCGTCGAAACCGAACGCGTAAAGATTCCCACAGCGCAGCCAAGCTGCGTTACGCTCGGCGGTGCGCTTCTGGACACGCTTTATGTCACGAGCGCGCGCGAGGAAATGGAGGCGGAGGCCCTCGCGCGCGAGCCGCATGCGGGCGGCGTGTTTTCGGTTCGAATTGGCCGCCAGGGCCTTGAAGAACCGCGGTTTCAGGGGCGCAGGCGCGCTTGAGTCCGGTGTATCGTGCGCTTGCACAAAGGCGCGCGTGGATTTTCATCAGACGATACATGCGCATGCACAGTGCGAAGCGCCGCTGCGGGCAGGCGGCATGAAGAGACGGCCAGTCGTTGTAGTTCGGCAACAGATGCAGTCGATCGATAGTGTGCAGTTGGCTTTGCCAGTACCACTAGAAGGGCGAACACAAGAAGCGGCCACAGGCCCGCGCATACGCGCGGTGTCGACAGGCCACCGGTGAGCCGCCTTTTGCGGCGGCAATCAAACATGCCTCTCGAGGAGCATCTTATGAGCGTCGCGAATTCCGCTGTGCGTCGACCTACCCGTTCCACCGTTTCCGCAGGCGCCGCTGCTGCGAGCGTGCCGCCTTCCGTTACATCCGCTCCGTCTGTCTCGCCGGTTGTGTCACCGGTCGTGTCACCAGCGGCCGCCGCGCGCCGCGCGCGGCTCGAAGCCGCCACGCATCCGGTTTTGCCGGGGCCGAGCACTTCGGCGGTCGCCATCGGCGCGGCGGGCTCGAGCGATGTGGCGTGCGTGACGCTCGCGAACGCGTATCTGAGGCTCGACGTCGCGCCCCAACTGGGCGGCGGAATCACGCGATTCGACTGGCGCAGCGAAGGCGCGTTCGAGCCCGTGTTTCGTCGTTGCGAGCGCGTGAGCGCGCGTATGGACCCGAACGAACTCGCGTGCTACCCGCTGCTGCCGTACTCGAACCGCATCGGCGCAGGGCGTTTTCACTTTGGCGGCCGCGATATCGAAGTGCCGCGCAATCGCGCTAGCGAACCGCTGCCGATCCATGGTGACGGCTGGCTCGCGCCCTGGAGCATCGAAAGCGCCGATCGCGAGAACGTGCGCCTCGTGCTCGACCGCAGCGATGGCGAGCCGTATTCGTACCGCGCGGCGCTCACCTATGCGCTCGACGGTGCGACGCTCGCGATGACGCTGGAAGTGGAGAATACGGGCCGCGAGGCGCTGCCGTTCGGCCTCGGCGTGCATCCGTTTCTTGCGCGCGACACGAGCACCGAGCTGTCGGCCCCGGCGAGCGGCCTGTGGCTCTCGGGCCAGGACTGGCTGCCGGTGCGTCACGTGCCCGCGCCGCCCGCCTGGCAGTTCGGCGTGGCCTATCCGCTGCCTGCGCAACTCGTCAATCATGCGTTCAGCGGCTGGAGCGGACGCGCGGCGGTGGTGTGGGAGCGCCGCAGGCTCTCGCTCTCGATTTGCGCGAATACCGACTACTACGTGCTCTACACGCCTCCCGGCGCAGACTTCTTCTGCTTCGAACCCGTCGATCATCCGATCAACGCCGTGAACCTGACTGGCGGCGGCGATGCGCACGGCATGACCGTGCTCGCGCACGGCGAGCGGCTCGTGCGGCGCTTTTCCTTCACCGTGGAGCGCATGGACATGCGCGCGTCAGCGAGCCCACATCGCGCCGGCGCGCGCGGCCGCACGGGTGCGAGAGGGGGCAAGGGCGTGCGCGCACGGACCTAAGATGGTCGTGAGTTGGGCGTCGCGCGCGTCGAACACGCGCGCGACGCGCTTGCGGCGATGTATCGTGCACGAGCTGGGCGCAGGCCGATTCGGGCGCCGCGGCGCGGCCTCATCTTCCGGGGCGGGTAAAATACGCGCCGTTTTCTCTTATTGGCTCGCCGCGAGCAACCACCATGACTTCCTTCATCCAGACCCTCGGCGCCGCGTGGCAGCGCACCGGCTCGCTGTTGTGCGTGGGCCTCGACCCTGAGCCCACGAAGTTTCCCGCCGCGCTGGCCGGCCGCAGCGACGCGATCTTCGAGTTTTGCCGCGAGATCGTCGACGCCACCGCAGCGTACGCGTGCTCGTTCAAGCCGCAGATCGCCTACTTCGCCGCGCACCGCGCCGAAGACCAGCTCGAAGCGCTGATCGCGCACGTCCACGAGAAGCACCCAGGCCTGCCCGTGATCCTCGACGCCAAGCGCGGCGACATCGGCAGCACCGCCGAGCAGTACGCGCGCGAGGCCTTCGAGCGCTTCAAGGCCGATGCAGTCACGGTCAACCCGTATATGGGCTTCGATTCGATCGAGCCGTGGCTCGCGCACAAGGGCAAGGGCGTGATCGTGCTGTGCCGTACGTCGAACCCCGGCGGCTCGGACCTGCAGTTCCTCGAGACCGGCGGCAAGCCGCTGTATCAGGTGGTGGCGGACCTTGCCGCGAACAAATGGAACGCGAGCGGCGAACTCGGCCTCGTGGTGGGCGCGACGTTCCCCAAGGAAATCGAAACCGTGCGCGGCATCGTAGGCGACATGCCGCTGCTGATTCCCGGCATCGGCGCGCAGGGCGGCGACGTCGAGGCGACCGTGAAGGCGGGCCGCACGGCGAACGGCACGGGCATGCTCATCAACTCGTCGCGCGCGATCATCTACGCGAGCAAGGGCGAGGACTACGCGCAGGCGGCTGCAACGGCCGCGAAAGAAACGCGCGACCGGATCAACGCGTATCGTTGAGACGGGTTTCCGCGGTGACAGGTAGACGCTCCTGAGCGCTCGCGCCTTTACCGTCACCGCCTTTGCGAGCGGGCGTCACGTTGACGACGCCCGCGCGGCTAACCCGAATGCGAGCGCCGCGCGAGCGCCCGCAGTGCTTCGAGTTCCGCCGCCACGGCGGCCGCCAGACCGCCGACCTCCTCAGTCCATCCGCCCGCATCGCGCATCGTCGCGCGTAACTCCATGCAGGCTTCATTGATCCTCGAAGGACCCAGCACCGCCAGTCCGCCGGACACGCGATGCGCCCAGTCGTTCAACCGCGCGAAGTCGCGCTGCGAGGCGATCTGCGCGTAATCGACGATATCGTGATCCACCTGCGCGATGAAAATATCGGCGAGCGCGGGCGGCAGCGGCGGGAAGCGGGGCGGCCCGGCTTGTGGATCTGATTCGGAATCCTCTGCGAGTGTCGCGCTCGCCGCGACGCTGATCTGCGCCGACACGACGGCCAGCACGCGGACGAGTTCCGCAAGCGCGACCGGCTTGGTGAGATAGTCGCTAAAGCCCAACGCGCGCCCCTGCGCGATCTGCTCGGGCAGCGCATCCGAACTCACCGCGTAGACCGGTCGATGAGGGCGCTTTGCGCGTACGGCGTCCAGCAGCGCGTAGCCGTTCATGCCCGGCATGTTCAGATCCGTGAGGATGAGGTCCACTGGCCGCTCGTCGAGTCGCGCCAGCGCCTCCTCGCCGTCCTTCGCCTCGATGACGGTGGCGCCGAGTATGCGCAACTGGTCGCGCAGCAGTGCGCGATTGAGCCGGTTGTCCTCGGCGATCAGCGCAGTCAGCGATGCGAAATTCTCATCTGTCGCGGGCTGGTCCGCTGCGGGTTGCCGTGCTTGCGCTGCCGCCACACGGCTGCGAATCCGCTTCTGCGTCGCGGCGCGTATGCCCGCGAGACTGTACAGGCTCACCACGCGTGCGCCGCCATCGAGTTCGAGCGGGACGAGTGGTCCGTCCTGTCGCAGCCATATGATTTTCGCTTGATCAGGCCATAGCGAAGCGATGTCGTCGCCGGTGAATTCGTCGGTTACGAGCAGGTAGTCGAGCGTGCCGTCACGCGGTGGCGCTTCGAGGCTCAGGAAGGTCGGCGTGCTGCTGCGGCTGTCGAACAGGTTGGCCAGCCACTCGCGATTCTCTGGCGCGCGGCACAGGATGGCGGGATGCGCATCGGGTAGCGTCCATTCATCGCCAGCCGTGGCTTCGCCTTCGGGGTGCAGTGGCAGCGTCACCGCCACGCGCGTCCCGACGCCGAGCGCGCTGTCGAGTTGGACGCGGCCGTGCATCAACTGGGCGAGCCGGGCGCAGATCGAAAGCCCGAGGCCGGTGCCGCGCGCTTGCGTCAGTCGATGGGCGTCGCCTTGTGCGAAGGGCTGGAACAGGTGTGGCTTGAGGTCTTCGGGGATGCCGTCGCCGGAGTCGCTCACGCTGATCGCAAGCGCGCCTTCGCTCCAGCGCGCACGCAGGACGATCTTCCCGGAGCGGGTGAACTTGAACGCATTGCTGAGCAGATTGTTGGCGATCTGCGCGACGCGCACGGCGTCGAAGCGAACCTGCGCCGGAATGGCCCGATCCATCACGAGATAGAACGGCAGGTGCTGGCGCACGGCGAGCGGTGCATGGCCGAGCGCGATGCGGACAAGGAGTGCCGCAATCGAGCCAGGTTCTTCGACGAGCCTCATCTGACCGACGTCGATTTTCGAAAAATCGAGCACATCGCTCACGATCTGCAGCAGTTCAGCCGAGGAGTTTTGCATGGCCTGCACGCGCGCGCTTTGTTCCGGCGCGAGCGGCCCGCGCGCGACGAGTTCGATATTGCCGACGAGCGAAGCGAGCGGCGTGCGGATCTCATGGCTCATCGCCGCGAAGAAGCTCACCTTGGCGCGCGCGGCTTCGTCGCTCATGCGCTTGGCTTCGCGCAGCAGGCGCTCGGCTTCGTAGCGCTCCGACCTGTCGGCTATCGCGCAGAACAGGACGGCTTCGTGGTGCATCGTGGCCGGCGCATAGGTGATGGCGAGATGGAGCGCTCCCTTGCCGGGCCGCTCGAGCGAATACGGCAACTCATACACCGTGGTCTCGTCATCGTGTTTCGCGGGTCCGGGCCACGGCCCGTGCTGCTCGAACGCGACACACAGTGCGTTCGGCAAGCGCGTGGCGTGCGCGTCTATCCCGAGAACATCGCGCACCATCTGGTTCGCCACGACGATCTCGAAGTTGCTGCGCCGGACGATGCACAGACCCCCCGGCGTGGCGTGCACGAGCAGGTGATTGAGCAACTCGCCTTCGAGCGCGCGCGTGGCTTCGTCGTAAGTGCGCGTCAGCACCCGGCGATTCCAGTAGCGCGACAGCAAGGTGAGCATGGCAATGAGCGCGGCCGTCAGCGAAGACGCGCCGTTCACGCCTGAGGTTGCGCTGGAGCGCCTCGAGCGCGGCGTACGGCGAAGTGGGCGGGGCGCCATGGCGGCGGCCGAAGCTGGGCATCATGCGAATCCGCGTCCCCGGACGCCGCGCCCCTAATCTTTCTTCGCGGCTGCAGCCGCAACGGATGCCGGTTTGCGGAACAATTCGACGATCGATCGATGCAGCGGGTATTTATCGGCGAGCGCGTTCACATCGGCGATCTCGAACTCGCTGAACTCGAACCCGGGCGCCACCGTGCAGCCCACGAGCGCATAGGTCGAAGGATCGCAGCAGCGCGCCGCGAACCAGTGTCCGGCCGGCACCACCGCCTGGAACACGGTGCCCGGATGGTCGAGCGCGTGGCCGAGCTTGCGCGTGGAGAGCACGCCGCGTTCATCGATCGAATGAATCTCGAGGGGGGAGCCCGCATAGAAGTGCCAGAGCTCGTCGGAGCGGATGCGGTGCCATGCCGAATAGGCGCCTTCCGCCAGCAGGAAGTAGATGGCCGTCGAGGCTGCGCGCGTGCCCTCTGCGGCGGCTGCGCCGTCGCGCCGCACGAGCTTGTCGGCTCGATAGGTTTCGCTGTAGTAGCCGCCTTCGGGATGTGGTTCGAGCCCGAAGCGGCGGATCAATGCTTCGACTGCGGTATTCGCGGCTGCCATGGCATGGGCCTCCTTGGTGGGCCCGGCCGGCGCTCCGGCGAGGCGCGGGCCGGTTTTAGCGTTCCTGTTCGTCGATGAACGCGAGCAGCCCGCGCAACGCGTGCGCGGCGGCCTGCACGCGGATCTGTTCGCGGTCGCCCTTGAAGACCAGCGTCTCGACGCTCGTATGGAGCCGGTTGCTCCAGCCGAACGACACCATGCCGACCGGTTTTTCCGGCGTGCCGCCGCCCGGTCCAGCGACGCCGGTGATGGAGAGCGAAACTTGTGCCCGGCTGTTGCTGAGCGCGCCTTCAGCCATCGCGCGCGCGACCGGCTCGCTCACCGCGCCGTGCTTTTCGATGAGTTCGGGCGGCACGCCGATCATCTCGGTTTTCGCCTGGTTCGAGTAGGTGACGAAACCGCGTTCGAACCAGACGCTGCTGCCGGATATGTCGGTGATGGCGGTGGCGACCATGCCGCCCGTGCAGGATTCGGCGCTCGCGAGCATGAGCCGCCCGTCGCGCAGCTTGTTGCCGACGCGGATGGCGAGTTGGTGGACGACGGAATCGGTAGCCATTGCAGCAATCCGTTGGGTTGGCGGCGAGGTGGCGCTACACCGACATGCGCCAGAGCGCGATGACGAGCAGCGTAAAGAATGCGGCGACGATGTCGTCGAGCATGATGCCGAGGCCGCCCTTGAAGCGCCGGTCGAAATAGCGGATGGGCGGCGGCTTCACCATGTCGAAAAACCGGAAGACGACGAAGGCCCACAGCCGGCCCTCGAAAGCGACGGGCGTGATCATGAGCAGCACGAGCCAGAACGCCACGATCTCGTCCCAGACGATGGCCGAGGGATCGTCCGTGCGCAGCTTCTTCGCCGTGAAGGCCGTGATCCAGATGCCCGCAAAGAAGCCGAAGAAGATCAGCAGTCCCCACTCCGTCACCGTCAGATAGCGGTTGAGCACCTCGAAGGACGCCCAGGCGAACAGCGTGCCGGCCGTGCCGGGCGCGAGGCGCGAGAGTCCCGAGCCGAAGCCGAGCGAAACGATGTGCAGCGGATGGGTGAGCATGAACGGCGCGTCGGCGCGGCGCGGGCGAGTGGCCTGAGCGCCCGTGCCGGGTGCGGTGGCGTTGCTTGCCGAGCCTGCCGGAGGAGCCGGCTGACCGGCGGGCGAGGGCGTGGGATCAGTCTGCATGGAAGTGATCGAAACCTTGCAACGTCAGATTGAGCGGCGTGCCGCCCGCGTCGCGCCAGGCGATCTCGGGGGCGGCTTGCGGCGAAGTGCGGGAAGTCATTGTACCGATGCGCGTGACGCGCACCCCCGCCTGTTGCGCGGCCGCCTCGACCGCGTCGCGCCGCGCGGGCGCCGCCGTGAAACACAGTTCGTAGTCGTCGCCCCCCGCGAGCGCGCATTGCAGCTGCACGTCGCGCGGCAGGCGCGCGAGCGCAGGCGAGAGCGGCAAGGCGTCGACGTCGATCGTCGCGGCGAGGTGCGAGCGTTCCAGGATATGGCGCAGGTCGCCGGCCAGACCGTCCGATACGTCGAGCGCCGCGCGGGCCACGCCGCGCAGCGCGAGGCCCAGCGCCACGCGCGGTTCAGGGTATTCGAGCGCCCGGCGCAACGGCGCGGCGTCCTGCTCGCGCACCGGCCATTCGCCGCGCATCATGCCGAGACCCGCGCGCGCGTCGCCGGGCGTGCCGGAGACCCAGATGTCGTCGCCCGCGTGGGCGGCATCGCGCCGAAGTGCGGCATCCTGACGCACGGAGCCGAACACTGTCAGGCACAGGTTCAGCGGCCCTGCCGTGGTATCGCCGCCGATCAACTCGCAGTCGAAGCGGTCGGCCAGCTCGAAGAGGCCCGCGCTGAAAGCGGCTAGCCAGTCCTCGTCCGCCTTGGGGAGCGCGAACGCCAGCGTGAAGCCGAGCGGCTGCGCACCCATCGCGGCGAGATCGGAGAGATTGACGGCGAGCGCTTTGTGGCCGAGCGCGTGCGGATCGATGTCGGGGAAGAAGTGGCGGCCTTCCACCAGCATGTCGGTCGAGACGGCCAGTATTTCGCCCGCGGCGGGCGCGATGAGCGCGCAGTCATCGCCAATGCCCAGCGTGGCGCGTTGCGTGTTCGTGCGCGCTCGACGCGCAAAATATCGGTCGATCAGGGAGAACTCGGAAAGCATGACGAAAGGGTTATGTCAGTTGGGATATGGCCGTCGCCGCATAGGGCACCCTGGCATGGCTTTTCCCCCCATCGCGGTCGCCGGACTTGCGCCCGAACTGAAAGGAATGCTGCCAGGGATTGGCGCTACAATCGGTCAAACTTAGCGTTCGAGTTGTCATTCTAATCCGCACCCACGTCCTGCCTCCCCATGTCGAATCCCGCTACGAACAAGCTTCGCGAAGCCGCCCTCGATTATCACGAGTTTCCTACGCCCGGGAAGATCGCGATCGCGCCGACCAAGCAGATGATCAATCAGCGTGATCTCTCGCTCGCGTACTCGCCGGGCGTCGCGTTCGCGTGCGAGGCGATTGTCGAAAATCCGCTCAACGCCGCGCGCTTCACGGCGCGCAGCAACCTCGTGGGCGTCGTGTCGAACGGCACGGCCGTGCTCGGCCTCGGCAACATCGGACCGCTCGCCTCGAAGCCGGTGATGGAAGGCAAGGCGGTGCTCTTCAAGAAGTTCGCGGGCATCGACGTGTTCGACATCGAACTCAACGAGTCGGACCCGCACAAGCTCGTCGACGTGATCGCCGCGCTCGAACCCACGTTCGGCGGCATCAATCTCGAAGACATCAAGGCGCCCGAGTGCTTCATCGTCGAACGCGAAGCGCGCAAGCGCATGAAGATTCCGGTCTTCCACGACGACCAGCACGGCACGGCCATCGTAGTGGCGGCCGCCTTCACGAACGGCCTGAAGGTCGTGGGCAAGGACATCAAGGACGTGAAGCTGGTCGCCTCGGGCGCGGGCGCCGCCGCACTCGCGTGTCTGGACCTGCTCGTCGACCTCGGTCTGCCGCTCGAAAACATCGTCGTGACCGACCTGGCGGGCGTGGTCTACAAGGGCCGCACCGAGTTGATGGACCCGGACAAGGAGCGATTCGCGCGGGAAACCCACGCGCGCACGCTTGCCGAAGTGATCGAAGGCGCCGACATTTTCCTCGGCCTTTCGGCTGGCGGCGTGCTCAAGCAGGACATGGTCAAGCAGATGGCGGCCAAGCCGCTCATTCTCGCGCTCGCCAATCCGACGCCGGAAATCCTGCCGGAGCTCGCGCTCGAAGTGCGTCCGGACGCCGTGCTCGCCACGGGCCGCACGGATTACCCGAACCAGGTGAACAACGTCCTGTGCTTTCCGTTCATCTTCCGCGGCGCGCTCGACGCGGGCGCGACCACCATCACGCGCGAAATGGAAATCGCCGCGGTCAACGCGATTGCGGAACTGGCGCGCCAGGAGCAAAGCGATGTCGTGGCCACGGCCTACGGCATCCAGGATCTGCAGTTCGGGCCCGAGTATCTGATCCCGAAGCCCTTCGACCCGCGCCTGATCGTCAAGATCGCGCCGGCTGTGGCCAGGGCGGCAATGGACTCGGGCGTCGCGACCCGTCCGATCGAGGACATGGACGCCTACGAGCAGCACCTCCAGCAATTCGTCTACCACAGCGGCACGACCATGAAGCCGATCTTCCAGCTCGCGCGCGCCGTGGAGCCGGAGAAGAAGCGCATCGTGTTCGCCGAGGGCGAAGAGGAGCGCATCCTGCGCGCGGTGCAGATCGTGGTCGACGAAAAGCTCGCGAAGCCCATCCTGATCGGTCGCCCCTCGGTGATCGAGCAGCGCATCGCGCGTTACGGCCTGCGCCTGCACGCCGGCCAGGACTATACGGTCGTGAACACCGACCATGACGAGCGCTACCGCGAGTTCTGGCAGACCTATGCGAAGCTCATGGCGCGCAAGGGCATCACGCAGCAAATGGCGAAACTCGAAATGCGCCGCCGCACCACGCTGATCGGCTCGATGCTCGTGGAAAAGGGCGAAGCCGACGGCATGATCTGCGGCACGGTCAGCACGACGCACCGCCACCTGCACTTCATCGACCAGGTGATCGGCAAGAGGTCCGGCTGCAACGTCTACGCGGCAATGAACGCGCTCGTGCTGCCGAACCGGCAGATTTTCATCGCCGACACGCACGTCAACGTCGACCCGACGCCGGAGCAACTCGCGGAAATCACCATCATGGCGGCCGAGGAAGTGCGCCGCTTCGGCATCGAGCCGAAGATCGCGCTGTGCTCGCATTCGAACTTCGGTTCGAGCAACGCGCCGAGCGCCCAGAAGATGCGCGACCTGCTCGAGATCCTCCAGGAGCGCGCGCCGGACCTGCAGGTGGACGGCGAAATGCACGGCGACGTGGCGATCGACGCGAACCTGCGCAAGGAGATCCTGCCGGAGTCGACGCTCGAAGGCGAAGCGAATCTGCTGATCATGCCGAATATCGACGCGGCGAATATCTCCTACAACCTGCTCAAGACGGCGGCAGGCAACAACATCGCCATCGGGCCGATCCTGCTCGGCGCAGCCAAGCCGGTGCACGTGCTGACGGCTTCCGCCACGGTGCGCCGCATCGTCAACATGACGGCGCTGCTCGTCGCGGACGTGAACGCGGCACGTTGAACTCAGTCGTGCGAGTCGCCGGGGACGCCCGGTGACGCGGACCTGAAAATCGGTGTGCTCCTGTGAGCACGCCGATTTTTTTGAGCGCGAGACCCGGCTCGAGCGAGCAAAATCGCGCGAAATGAGATTGTAAAATTTACCAGTTTGACCCTCGTGAGGAGTCAAGCTGTAGTCGTCCTCGCCTGACTAACGTTGCTTCCAGGCATCATTAGCGATACCCTTACACCTTTCATGGTCGTCGAACACGTAACCAGGGAAGCGGGAACCAGGTGATGGCGCCTCGTCTAACTCATTGTTTCGGCGGCGGTTTGTCTGGCTTGCGGCGCGCCGCAGCGGTGGCGCTGGTCGCAACCGCAGCGTTCGCGGCAGGTGGCGCTCAGGCGCGCACGAGTCAGCCGGAAGAGGCGGGTAATCCGGTCGGCAGCATTTCGGTCAACGAACTTCCGCGTGAGGCGGTAGGCACGTTGAGCCTGATTGCGGCGGGCGGCCCGTTCCCTTTCGAGAAGGACGGCGTCGTTTTCGGGAATTTTGAGCGGATATTGCCACCGCAGCGGCGGGGCTACTATCACGAGTACACGGTCCCGACGCCGGGCGCGCACAACCGCGGTGCCAAGCGCATCGTTTGCGGTGGTCCACGCAAGCGGACCGACAACTGTTACTACTCCGACGACCACTACGCCAGTTTCAGGCGAATTATTGATTGACACCGGGATGAGCGGCATGAGCGATAACGTTTACGCGCACGACCCCCGGGTCGCGAGCGATCTGTTCGCGTCCGGGGAGGGCAACCTGTTCCAGCGCGTCATGCAGTTGAAGCACGACAGCGAGGCGCGCCAGGATGAGGCGGGGCTTTCATCGAACGAGGGGGCCATGAGCCTGTTTTCGACCGTGCAGCCGAATATTGTCCAGTCGATCCGGGCGTTTCGCATTCAGGATCTCTCGGACGAAGCCCAGCGGCTGCAGCAGCATTTCCTCTATGCGTTCTGCGCGAATGCGCAAACCAGGCAGGAAGTACTCGAGACGATTGCCACCTCGTTTCTGTTTCCGAAGCATTTCGGCAAGAACTACGACGGCCTGTACGACTGCCTGACCGATCTGGTGCAGAAAGCCGGCGAGCAGCCCGGTTTCGTGATCGTGCTGGAAGGACTGCCGATTGCCCAGAAGTTCGACAAGGACGGCCGGGAAACGCTGCTCGACGTATTTCGCGAGGCTTCGGAATACTGGGCCGAGCGCAAGGTGCCGTTCCGCGTTTTTTATTCGTTCGCCTGACCTTCGGCTCACGTTCCGTCGCGCGCATGCGACAGAAAATCGCAAGCCCGCCTTCCGGCGGGCTTTGTCATTTTTACCCGCTGCGCTTACCAGCCGCCCCAGCGTGCGGCAAGCGCCGCGAGCACGGCGATGCCTGCCGTTTCGGTGCGCAGCACGCGCGGCCCGAGCCCCACGGCGAGGAAGCCGCGGTCGAGCGCCGCCTCCTCTTCCTGCGACGAAAATCCCCCCTCAGGCCCGATCAGCACCGTCACTTCGCCCGAAGGCGGCTCGACCGGCAAGGTCGAGAACGCGACGTTCGCGCGCGGCGAGAGCAGCAGGCGCAGTTCGCCTTCGCCGGGGCGCCCGGGTAAGGAGTCGAGCCATGTGGCGATGTCACGCGCGGGCGCGACGTCGGGCAGGCGGTTGCGTCCGCATTGTTCGCACGAGGCCTGCACAATGCGCTGCCAGTGCGCCTGGCGGCGCACGGCGCGCTCGCCGGAAAGCCGCACGACGCTGCGCGCGGCAGTGAGCGGCACGAAGTTCGTCGCGCCCAGTTCGACGGCCTTTTCGATCAGCCAGTCCATCTTGTCGTTGCCGGCAATGCCCTGAGCGAGCGTGACGCGGTAAGGCGGCTCGGCTTCAAAGTCGCGGCGAGGGCCGATGCGCACCTGCGTGTCGCGGCGCTCCATGCCGACAATCTCGGCGCTGTACTCGCCGCCAAGACCGTTGAACAACACGATGGTGTCGCCGGGCTGCAGGCGCAGCACCTGGACATGACGCGTGACTTCGTCGGGAAGGGTGACAACCTCGTCGGATTGCAGGGCGCTGCCGACGAAAAAGCGGGGCATAGAACTATTTCTCATTGAATCGGGACAAGTGCCGAGCAAGCGCCCAGCGGTAACCGTCGAGGTCTTCGACCTGTGCGAAACGGTCCCCCCAGAACTGGTCCTGCGGCTCGCTCAGCGATTTCGCGCCGGCTTCGAGCGCCCGCGCATACACCGCGTCGACGTCGTCGACATACAGATAAAAAGATTGCGGCGCGACAGTCTGTGCGCTTTTGGGCGTGCGCGCAGTCGAGCCGAACGCGCCCTCCGGCGCGAACATGACGATCAACTGATCGTGGTAAGTCATCTCCACGTGCATGATCGCGCCGTCGTCCTCCACGCTGTCGCGTACCGCAAAACCGAGTGCTGCCCGATAGAAGTCCATCGACGCGCGCGCGTCGCGTACCGTCAGATACGGGGTCAGCCACGGCACGCCGGCAGGACGGGGTGCGGTCATCGAGTCTCTCCAGATTCGCGGTTCGGATGAAGCGCCGTGCCGCTCCGGGCGAGGGCGCGCAGGATAAAAGCGCTATGGGACCAGCCGTTCTCCACGGGCAGGACCCCTAGAGCAGCAGGAATTTGCCTAGTTTATCGCGGGCCGTGCATGAACCCTTTAACAGCGCCACGTGCAGTCGCGGGTCGTAGTAGCGCAAGCCTTCGAGTTGCCGCCCGGCGGCGCGCGCCTGCAACGTGGTCTCGTCGACTCCGGCGGGGTCGAGCGTGTCGCTCGCGATCGCCATGAGCCACAGTGAACCGTAGAGCGGCACGTAGGCGGCAAGCGGTCGCACGACGGCGAAGGCCGCGCACAGTCCGCCGAGCAGCGCGCCCACGCGCTGCGCATGATGGAACGGCGAGCCCAGATGGAGCGAGACGAGCGCGTCGGCGCTCATCACGCGCTTGAGCGCCGCGTAGAACGTCGGGGTATAAAGGCCCGCAGCCGGCGAGTCAGGCGGAGTCAGATCGAATACGACGAGGTCGAAGCGAGCCTGCGCGGAGGCGACAAACGCGGCCGCGTCGCCGATCACGAGTTCCACCCGAGGATCTTCGAAGGCGTCGCCGCGCACCTCGGGCAGATAGTCGCCCGTCAGGCGCACGACGTCCGGGTCCAGTTCGGCCACGACGATGCGCTCGATGTCCGGGTGGCGCAACAACTGGCGCGCCGCGCCGCCGTCGCCGCCGCCCAGCACGAGCGCCGCGTGCGGCGCGGGATGCGTGAGCGCGGCCGGGTGCGTCATGCATTCGTGATAGATGAACTCGTCGCCGGCGGAGGTCATCGGGCGGCCGTCCAGCGTGAACAGGCAGCCCAGTTGCGGCGTGTCCCAGACCTCGATGCGCTGCCACGGCGTATCGGCCGCGGCGAGGCGGCGCGCGCCAGGAAAACCGTAGAGCGCGTCTGCCGCAGGATGGAAGAGGAGGGAGTCGGTCACGGAAGTCGAGGTGTGTTGCCGTTGCGCCTGAGCACGCGAAAATTCCGCAGTAAATAGGGCCAACAGAGCCATTATAGGGGTGTGAATCGGACCTGGGCCGCGCCAGAGGCCAACGCGAGGACGACTGCGCGTGCGGCGCATACCGCGCGCCTTACGGCCAGGGTTCATCCCCATGATCTGCTAGAATATTCCGCTTTGCAGCCCTCTCCGTTTGCTCCGGCCGTTTCGCGTCTCCTGGCGCCGCATGTGCGCCTGAGCGGGCGATTTGCCGAGCTTCCGGACTCCCGCGCTGCTGTGTGCGCCGCAGTTTGCCCTCGCAATTTGCGCTGTTCGCGACCTGCGCCGCCCACGCCGCTTTTTGCACACTTCCGGACTCGACATGACGACCTCGTCCTCCGCCTCCCCCGCTACCACCCAGTTGATGGCCAACGCCATTCGTGCGCTGTCCATGGACGCCGTTCAGCAAGCGAACTCCGGTCACCCCGGCATGCCCATGGGCATGGCCGAGATCGCCGTTGCACTGTGGTCGCGCCATCTGCGCCATAACCCGACGAACCCGCTCTGGAGTGACCGCGATCGCTTCGTGCTGTCGAACGGCCACGGCTCGATGCTGTTGTACTCGCTGCTGCACCTGACGGGCTACGACCTGCCGATGGCGGAACTGAAGAACTTCCGTCAGCTGCACTCGAAGACGCCGGGTCACCCCGAGTTCGGCATCACGCCGGGTGTCGAGACGACCACGGGCCCGCTCGGCCAGGGTCTGGCGAACTCGGTCGGCATGGCGCTGGCCGAAGCGCTGCTCGCTGCGGAATTCAACAAGGCCGACGCGAAGATCGTCGATCACCACACGTATGTGTTCCTCGGCGACGGCTGCCTGATGGAAGGCATCTCGCACGAAGCCTGCTCGCTCGCCGGCACGCTCAAGCTGAACAAGCTGATCGCGCTTTACGACGACAACGGCATTTCGATCGACGGCGACGTCGTCAACTGGTTCCACGACAACACGCCGGAGCGCTTCGAAGCCTACGGCTGGAACGTGATCCCGCACGTGGACGGCCATGACGTGGACGCGGTCGACGCGGCTATCCAGAAGGCCAAGGCCTCGGACAAGCCCACGCTGATCTGCTGCAAGACCATCATCGGCAAGGGTGCGCCCACCAAGCAGGGCGGCCACGACGTGCACGGCGCGGCGCTTGGCGCCGAAGAAATCGCCAAGTGGCGCGAAGCGGCGGGCTGGAAGTGGGAGCCGTTCACGCTGCCGCAGGAAGTCTACGCAGACTGGGACGCGAAGGACGCCGGTGCGAAGTTCGAAGCGGCATGGAACGAGCAGTTCGCCGCGTACAAGTCGAAGTACCCGACGGAAGCCGCCGAGTTCGAGCGCCGCATGGCGCACAAGCTGCCCGCGGACTGGGCGCAGAAAGCCGCCGCGATCGTCGCCGGCGCGGATTCGCGCAAGGAAACGGTTGCCACGCGCAAGGCTTCGCAGCAGGCCATCGAAGGCCTCGCCGCCGCACTGCCCGAACTGCTGGGCGGCTCGGCCGACCTGACCGGCTCGAACCTCACCAACTGGAAGGCTTCGAAGCCCGTGCGCGCTGCCAAGGCCGGCGAGACCGGCATCCAGTGGGGCAACCACATCAACTACGGCGTGCGCGAGTTCGGCATGAGCGCGGCGCTCAACGGCCTTAACCTGCACGGCGGCTACAAGGCGTTCGGCGGCACGTTCCTCACGTTCTCGGACTACAGCCGCAACGCGCTGCGCGTGGCCGCGCTGATGAAATGCCCGTCGATCTTCGTTTTCACGCACGACTCGATCGGTCTCGGCGAAGACGGCCCGACGCACCAGTCGATCGAACAGGTCGCAAGCCTGCGCCTGATCCCGAACATGACGCTCTGGCGTCCGGCCGACACCGTGGAAACCGCGGTGGCCTGGACCGAGTCGATCTCGCATCACGGTCCTTCGTCGCTGATCTTCAGCCGTCAGAACCTGCAGTTCAACGAGCGCACGGACGCGCAGATCGCGAACATCGCCAAGGGCGGCTACGTCCTCAAGGACTGGAACGACGACATCCCGAGCCGCAAGATCATCCTGATCGCCACGGGCTCGGAAGTCGAACTGGCGATGAAGGCCGTCGAAGCGCTGCAGCGCGAAGGTATCGGCGCCCGCGTGGTGTCCATGCCGTCGACCAACGTGTTCGACAAGCAGGACGCCGACTACCGTGAGCGCGTGCTGCCCAAGGGCGTGCGCCGCGTCGCGATCGAAGCCGGTGTGACCGACTTCTGGCGCAAGTACGTGGGCCTTGAAGGCGGCGTGGTCGGCATCGACACGTTCGGCGAATCGGCCCCGGCTGGCGTGCTGTTCAAGCACTTCGGCTTCACGGTCGATCATGTCGTCGCGACGGCCAAGGCCGCGCTCGACAACTAAGCATGCGTAACGGGCCCGCCTGATCGGCAAGATCTGGCGGGCCCGCTGCCTTGAGCGTCCCGCCGGGCCGCCGCAGCCCGGAGTCGGCGCCAGCGCAGCACCGGTTTCAGAATTTTTCAGCCCTTAGGAGATAAACCATGACCATTCGCGTCGCTATCAATGGCTACGGCCGCATCGGCCGTAACACGCTTCGCGCGTTCTACGAGAACGGCAAGAAGCACGACATCCAGATCGTTGCGATCAACGATCTGGGTGACGCGAAGACCAATGCGCATCTGACGCAGTACGACACGGCACACGGCAAGTTCCCGGGTGAAGTGAAGGTCGACGGCGACTACCTCGTCGTCAACGGCGACCGTATCCGCGTGCTGGCCAACCGCAACCCGGCCGAACTGCCGTGGGGCGAGCTGGGCGTCGACGTCGTGATGGAGTGCACGGGTTTCTTCACGACCAAGGAAAAGGCCAGCGCGCACCTGAAGGGCGGCGCGAAGAAGGTGATCATCTCGGCGCCGGGCGGTAAGGACGTCGACGCGACCATCGTCTACGGCGTGAACCACAACGTGCTGAAGGCCGAACACACGGTCATCTCGAACGCATCGTGCACGACCAACTGCCTGGCACCGCTCGTCAAGCCGCTGAACGACAAGATCGGCCTCGAAACCGGCCTGATGACGACGATCCACGCGTACACGAACGACCAGGTTCTGACCGACGTGTACCACGAAGACCTGCGCCGCGCGCGCTCGGCCACGCACAGCCAGATCCCGACGAAGACGGGCGCGGCTTCGGCTGTCGGCCTCGTGCTGCCGGAACTGAACGGCAAGCTGGACGGCTACGCGATCCGCGTCCCGACCATCAACGTCTCGATCGTCGACCTGTCGTTCATCGCCAAGCGCGACACGACGGTCGAAGAAGTCAACGCCATCATGAAGGAAGCGTCGGAAGGCGCGCTCAAGGGCATCCTGGGCTACAACGACGCACCGCTGGTGTCGATCGACTTCAACCACAACCCGGCGTCGTCGACGTTCGACGCCACGCTCACGAAGGTCTCGGGCCGTCTCGTGAAGGTGTCGAGCTGGTACGACAACGAGTGGGGCTTCTCGAACCGCATGCTGGACACGGCTGTGGCGCTCGCGAACGCGAAGTAAGCACGCTCGACGCTGCATGAAAAGACCGCCCCTCGGGGCGGTAATGAGCAACTGTCTTACCTGTCAAGCCGTGTGGATGGATTCATCCCACGGCTTTCCTGTTTTTGCGATGGCGTTGAGGATAGTCAGCAGCTTTCTCATGCAGGCAACCAGAACAACCTTG
>NZ_JBFRCN010000009.1:0-179798 GCF_040965835.1 Paraburkholderia sp. BR10872 | reverse complement strand
ATCCACCTGGCGTCGCTCGCAAGACGCCAGGTGGATCGTGCGCCTGCCGCAGGAGGATCTGTGCCAGGCCACGGGCACGTCCGGCCTCGCCAAATACGAAGCCGACGGCGGCCCCGGCATCGACGCGATCATGCAGGTGCTGGACGGCTCCTTGCAGGCCACGGCCGATCGCCGCAACTTCTTCGTCACGCAGCTCATCTTCTGGCTGCTCGCGGCCACGGACGGCCACGCGAAGAACTACAGCATTGCGCTGCTGCCCGGCAGCCGGTACGCCGCCACGCCGCTCTACGACGTGCTCAGCGCGCATCCAGTCGTCGGCCGGGGCCGCAATCATATTGCGCCGCAGCGCGTGAGCCTTGCGATGGCCGTGCGCGGACGCAACCGGCACTATCGCGTCGAGGAGATCTATCCGCGGCACTGGATCGCGCAAGGCCAGCGCGTGGGATTCGCCGCGGCGGATGTCGAAGCGATGCTCGCGCAGGTGGCAGCGCAAACGCCGCGCGTGATCGAAGCCGTCGCGGCGCAGATCCCCGCCGATTTCCCCGCAGATGTAGCCGACGCCGTTTTCGCCGGCATGCGCCGGCTCGCCGCGAGGCTTACCGCGAAGGCGAAATCAGCCGCCCGCAAGCTCCTCGTCGTCGATCGCGCGCGTGAGCAGGTCGAGAAAGGCCTGCATGGTTTGCGGCAGCGTGCGGCCCGCCATCGTCTGGATCTGCAGCGTGCGCTGATGCAGTTCCGGGTTCGTGAGCGGCACCGCGGCCAGCCCCTCCACCTCGAGACGGCCGCGCACGGTCAGAAAGCCGGTGAACGTCACGGCATCGGTGAGGCGTACGAATCGTTGCAACGCCACATGATAGTTGCTGACGAACACCGGCTCGAAGATCAGCCCTTCGAGGCTGCACGCGATGTCGAGGAGCTGGCGGATCGTCACGCCCTGGCTGTTCATGGCGACCGGCCAGGGGATCAGATCGCGCAACGACAGCGACTCGCGCGCCGCCAGCGGATGATCGCGCCGCATGAGCGCGAAGATCGGCGCGCGCTGCGAACAGTGCACGGCAATCTCCTTCTCGGGCGCGACGCTGAAGCACAGCGCGATATCGGCTGTGCCCTCGCGCACGCGCTGCGTTGCAACAGAAGGCGCGGACACGTCCAGCTGAAAATGCGTTTGCGGATGGCTCCGGAGAAAGTGAGCAAATACCTGTGGCAGAAAATCCGGCGCGAGGCCTTCGGAACTCGCAACGCGGATGGTCGCGCGACCGCCCTCGCTCAGCCCGCGAATCTCGCCGACCACGCGCTCCGTTTCGAGCAGGCTGCGCCGCGCGTGCTCGGCCAGCATGCGCCCCGCCTCGCTCAGCACCATGCCGCGCGGGCGCCGTTCGAATAACGGCGTGCCGAGCTCCTCTTCGAGCCGGGCGATCTGCCGGCTGAGCGCAGACACGGCAACGTAGAGCCGCTCGGACGCCTTGCTCAGCGAGCCGCTGCGGGCCACTTCCAGAAAATAGCGCAGTGCGGTGTTGTCCATGTCGATGAGCGCGGTCTCGTCCGCTTTGCCGTTTCGGCAAAGATAGATCACAAATATTGTAATTGTGCAGAAATATCGGTGGTTGCAGGATCGGTCGACGTCATCAAACGCCATCGAACAGAGGGAGACGCGCGTTGACCCGTGACACCGCCATTCAAACTGCAGTCGATCAATACGATTCAGGCCGCTTCCTGAACGACCTGCGCCGCCGCGTGGCGTTTCGCACCGAGAGCCAGGAGCCGGAGAGCGGCGGCCGTTTGCGCGCCTATCTGGACGAGGAACTCACGCCGCTGCTCACCCAATGGGGTTTCACCTGCCGGGTCGTCGAGAATCCCGCCAACGGCGCGGGCCCGTTCCTGATTGCTCACCGCCACGAAGACGATGCGCTGCCCACCGCGCTCAGCTACGGCCACGGCGACGTGGTACGCGGCTACGACGCGCAATGGCGCTCGGGCCTCACGCCATGGGACGTAACCGTCGACGGCGAGCGCTGGTACGGCCGCGGCACCGCCGACAACAAAGGCCAGCACAGCATCAACCTCGCGGCGCTCGAGGCCGTGCTCGACGCACGCGGCGGCAAACTCGGCTTCAACCTCAAGCTGCTGTTCGAAACGGGCGAGGAAGTCGGCTCGCCGGGCCTGCACGAACTGTGCACGCGGTTGCGCGACGAACTCGCCGCCGACGTGCTGATCGCCTCCGACGGACCGCGCCTGAGCGCGCACCGTCCGACAATCTTTCTCGGCTCGCGCGGCCTCGTCAATTTCAAGCTCGAACTCACGCTGCGCGAAGGCGGCCATCATTCGGGCAACTGGGGCGGCCTGTTGCGCAATCCGGGCGTCGTGCTCGCGAATGCGATCGCTTCCATGGTCGATGCGCACGGCAAGATCCTCGTCGATGGCCTGCGCCCGCCGCCGATTCCGGAATCCGTGCGCCGCGCGCTCGCCGAAATTCGCGTGGGCGGCAATCCGGGCGAGCCCGAGGTCGATCGCGATTACGGCGAGCCGGGCCTCACGCCCACCGAGCGCGTGTTCGGCTGGAACAATCTGGAAGTACTCGCGTTCCGCACGGGCAACCCCGAGAAGCCCGTGAACGCGATTCCGCACCACGCCATCGCGTACATGCAGATCCGCTTCGTCGTGGGCACGAACTGGCAGGACCTCGAACGGATCGTGCGCGCGCACCTCGATGCGCACGGCTTCGAGATGATCGAACTCGAAGTGGAACGCGGCGCACCGGCCACGCGCGTCGATCCCGACAACGCCTGGGTGCAATGGGCGGTGCGCTCGCTGCGCGAGACCACGGGAGCCGACCCCGTGCTGCTGCCGAATCTCGGCGGCACGCTGCCCAACGACGTATTCGCCGAGGTGCTCGGCATGCCCACGCTGTGGGTGCCGCATTCGTATCCGGGCTGCTCGCAGCACGCGCCGAACGAGCACCTGCTCGGCCCGGTCGTGCGCGACGGGCTGCGCATTATGGCTGGCCTCTTCTGGGACCTCGGCGCAAGAGAGGCCGGTGCGTCCAACCCCGCACCGCATCCCACCACGCTTGCATGAGGACGTCGCAATGAGCATCGAATCCCTACCCGCGCACGGCAGCGAGCCCTGGTCAGAGCCTGCTCAAGGCACGTCAGGCAAGAACGTCTCGCGGCTCATCGTCGCGACTTCGATCGGCAACGCGCTCGAGTTCTACGACCTGCTGGCGTACGGCTACTTCGCCTCGACGCTCTCCAAGCTCTTCTTCCCCGTTCACAACGCAACGATGTCGCTGCTGCTCACGCTCGGCACATTCGCGCTCTCGTACCTCGCGCGGCCGGTCGGCGCGCTCGTGCTCGGCTCATACAGCGACCGCAAGGGCCGCAAGGCGTCGCTCACGCTCTCCATCACGATGATGACGATCGGCACCGGCATGGTCGCGCTGATGCCCACCTACGCGACGATCGGCATCCTCGCGCCCATCGGCATTTTTGCCTCGCGTCTTCTGCAAGGCTTTTCGGCGGGCGGCGAGTTCGGCAGTTCCACTGCCTTCCTGATCGAGCACGCGCCGCAGCGCAGCGGTTTCATGTCGAGCTGGCAGTTCTCGAGCCAGGGCGCGAGCACGCTGCTCGTCTCCCTGTTCGGCGCGGTGCTCACGGGCATGCTCACGCAGCCGCAGCTCGAAGGCTGGGGCTGGCGCATTCCGTTCCTGTTCGGTGTGCTGATCGGTCCCGTGGGCCTTTATATCCGCCGACGCATGGACGAAACGCCCGAATTCGAGCGTATCGAAAAAGCCGAGTCGCCCGTGCGCGAACTGTTCGCGACGCAGAAGGCGCGCGTGATCGCATCGATCGGCGTGCTGATCCTGACTACCTCGGCCCAATACGTGCTGCTCTACATGCCGACCTATGCCGCGCGGCAGCTCGGCCTCGCACCTTCGTCGGGCTTCATCGCCACGCTCGTGGCCGGCCTGATCGCCATCGTGCTCACGCCGATCGTGGGCCACTGGTCGGACAAGGTGGGCCGCACGCGCATCATGTTCGCGGCGGGCGTGCTGTTCCTGCTCACCGTCTATCCCGCGTTCATGTTCGTCACCGCCCATCCTTCGCTGCCCTCGCTGCTGGCGGCCGTGGTCTGGATCGCGGTGCTGAAGGTCACCTATTTCGCTTCGATTCCGGCGCTCATGGCCAGCTTCTTCCCCGCACGCACGCGCACCACGGGCATGGCGCTCGCCTATAACGTCGGCACGACCGTGTTCGGCGGCTTCACGCCGCTCGCCGTGGCCGCGCTCATTGCGGCGACCGGCAACAATCTCGCGCCGGGGCTCTGGCTGATGTTCGCGGCCGTGTTGAGCCTCGCTACGCTGATCTGGGCCTGCATGCGCCTCGACGCCCGTTGAAGCGGCCCGCACAAGAACACCAACAGGAAACACGCTCGTATGCAACACGATTTGCCGAAGGAAGTTCAGGACGCCATCCAGTTTTCCGTCGATCACGAATCGGCATGGGACCGCAATGCCGATGGCAACTTCGGCGTGCACGTGAACGACCCGCCGCCGTGGAACTGCTTGCTGGGCCCCATTCACGATCGCGGCCCTGTGTCCGGCGCGGTTGCTGTGAACGGGCGCCCGCTCGCGCAATGGGGCGCGCCCGATCGGCCCGATCTGACCTTCAGCATCGCCAAGACGTATCTGGCGCTGCTCGCGGGCGTGGCGCACGATCGCGGCCTGCTGCCCGATCCCGACGAGCCCGTCCACGTGCGCGCGCCCGGCATCGGCTTCGATGATGACCACAATGCGCAGGTCACGTGGACGCATCTACTGCAACAGACGAGCGAATGGCAAGGCACGTGCTTCGGCCTTACCGATCAGGCCGATCACTATCGCGCCGTTACGTTCGGCGAGCCGCCCGACGGGAAAAAAGGCGACTTGCGCCCGTTACGCGCACCCGGCACGTATTGGGAATACAACGACGTGCGCATCAACCAGCTTTCGTTCGCGCTCCTGTGCCTGTTCGGTCGTTCGTTACCCGAAGTCTTTCGCGAGACGATCATGAGGCCCGTCGGCGCGAGCGAGAACTGGCAATGGGTCGGTTACGACGACGCGTGGATCGACCAGGGCGGCAGACGCGTGCAGTCGGTGCCGGGCGGCTCGCATTGGGGCGGCGGCATGTCGGTGAGCGCAAACGATCAGTTGAAGGTCGCGCAAATGCTGCTCGACGACGGCGTCGTATCCGGCCGCCGCGTACTCTCGAGCGAATGGATCGCGCGTATGCGCACGCCCTGCCCGCTCGCGCCGTTCTACGGCTCGCTGGTGTGGCTCAACACGGGGCGGCGCATGTTCCCGAGCGTGCCCGAGTCGAGCTGGTTTGGCGTCGGCGCGGGCAGTTCGTTCATGTGGATCGAGCCCGAGCGCAAGATCGCGCTGATCGTGCGCTGGCTCGATTCGCAATTCGCCGATGCGTTCTTCGGCAAGATGCTGCACGCCGTGGATGCCGTGTGCGCGCGCCAGGGCACGAGGACGCTGGCGACCTAGCGCAGCGCCATTTCCAGCACCCGCGCCACGTGTAGCGCCGTGGCGTTTGCGGCGTCGTGGATCTGGTGGCGGCAACTCGTGCCATCCGCCACGACGAGATCAGCGCGATCCGCCTTGCGCACGGCGGGCAACAGCGCCAGCTCGGCCATCGCCAGCGAAGCTTCGTAGTGCTCCGCTTCGTAGCCGAAGCTGCCCGCCATCCCGCAGCATGACGATTCGATCGGCTTCACATCGAGGCCCGGAATCCAGCCCAGCACCGTGAGCACGGGGCGGAAGGCGTCGAATGCTTTCTGGTGGCAGTGGCCGTGCACCCACGCGCGTGGCGCATCGAGTTCGTGCAACGTGAGATCGAAGCGGCCCGCGCCTTTCTCGCGCACGAGGAATTCCTCGAACAGGAACGCCGCGGCCGACAACTCCCGCGCTTCGTCGCCGTAGCCGTATTGCAGGAATTCGTCGCGCATCGAGAGCAGGCACGAAGGTTCGAGCCCGACGATCGACACGCCGCGGGCCACGAACGGCATCAGCGTATCGAGCAGGCGCCGCGCCTCGCGCTTTGCCTCGTCGACCAGTCCCGCGGCGAGGAAGGTGCGGCCACAGCAGAGCGGGCGCTCTTCGCCGCGCACGTTGAAGTGCACGAAATAGCCGGCCGCTTCGAGCACACGTTGCGCGGCGCGGGCGTTTTCGGGCTCGAAGTTGTCGTTGAAGGTGTCGACGAACAGCACCACTTCCTTCGTTGCCGCTGCTGCGTCGGGCTTTGCGGCCGCGACCTCCGCAAGGAACGAAGGCCGCAACTGCGGCAGCGAGCGTTGCGGCGCGAAGCCGAGCATGCGCTTTGCCCACGCGGAGACCACCGGGATACGCTCGCCCGCCGCCGCAAGGCCGCCGGCTTGCGCCGCGCGTCGCGCATAGCGCGGTAAATAGGCAATCATCTTCTCGCGCAGCTTCAGACCGTGCTTCGTATTCCATGCAGCGCGCGCCTCGATTTTCAGCTTCGCCATGTCCACGCCGGTGGGACAGTCGCGCTTGCAGCCTTTGCACGATACGCACAGGTCGAGCGTGTCCTTGACGTCGTCGCTTGCGAGTCCGTCCTCGCCCAACTGGCCAGAGATCGCGAGCCGAAGCGTGTTCGCGCGGCCACGCGTCACGTGCTTCTCGTCCTTCGTCACGCGGTAGCTCGGGCACATCGTGCCCGCGTCGAACTTGCGGCAGTGGCCGTTGTTGTTGCACATCTCCACGGCCTTCGCGAGTCCGCCGGTCAGGTCGTCGCCGCTGCCGGGCGGCGTTTCTACACCCGTTAGCGGATCGCGGCCCACGTCCCACGCCGACCAGTCGAGCATCGGCCGCATCTGGCGCTCGCGATATCCCGGCGCGAAGCGGAACAGCGTCGCGTCGTCCATTTTCGGCGGCCGCACGATCTTGTCGGGATTGAAACGGTTCTCGGGGTCGAACAGCTGCTTGATTTCCGAGAATGCGGCGTTGATCTTCGGTCCGTACTGCCAGGCAATCCATTCGCCGCGGCACAGACCATCGCCATGCTCGCCCGAAAACGCACCCTTGTACTCGCGTACCAATTCCGCAGCCTGCTCGCCTATCGCGCGCATTTTCGCCGCACCGTCGCGGCGCATGTCGAGTATCGGCCGCACGTGCAGCGTGCCGACGCTCGCGTGCGCGTACCACGTGCCTTCGGTGCCGTGCCGATGGAAGATGTCGGTCAGGCGGCTCGTGTACTCCGCGAGATGCTCGAGCGGCACGGCGCAGTCCTCGATGAACGAGACGGGCTTGCCGTCGCCCTTCATGCTCATCATGATGTTCAAGCCCGCTTTGCGCACTTCCCACAGCGCCTTTTGCTCGTTCGCATCGGTCATCTTCACGACTGAGTCCGGGAGGCCGTGGTCGCCCATCAGCTCGACCAGTTCTTCGAGGCGGCGCAGCTGGGCGTCACGCTCGTCGCCCGCGAACTCGACCAGCAGGATCGCATCGGGCCTGCCCACCAGCGCCTTTTCGATCACCGGCTTGAAGCCCGGATTGCCGAGCGCGAGTTCGATCATCGTGCGATCGACCAGCTCGACCGCAGTCGGCTTGAGCTTGACGATGTGCTGCGCCGAGTCCATCGCCTGCCAGAACGTGGGAAAGCTCACTACGCCCAGCGTCTTGTGCGCGGGCAGCGGCGCGAGCTTCAGCGTGATCTGCCGGCTGAACGCGAGCGTGCCTTCGGAGCCCACGAGCAGATGCGCGAGATTCGCCACGCCGTCGTCGGTATAAGCGAGCGGGTTCTGGCAATCGAACAGGTCTATGTTGTAGCCGGCCACACGGCGCAGCACCTTCGGCATGCGTTCCGCGATCTCGCCGCGCTCGCGCGTAGCGATGCGCTGTACGCCTTCGAGCAGCGCCGCCAGCCGCACGCCTTCGTGCGGCATGTTCAGCGACTGGAAGCGCGCTTCGGTGCCATCCGCGAGAATCGCGTCGATGCCGAGCACGTTGTGCACCATGTTGCCGTATTCGATCGAACGCGAGCCGCACGAGTTGTTGCCCGCCATGCCGCCGATCGTGCACTGCGCCGCCGTCGACACATCCACGGGAAACCACAACCCGTGCGGCTTGAGCCACGCGTTCAGATGATCGAGCACGACGCCCGGTTCGACCGTCACCGTGCGCGCATCGGCGTCGAACTCGACGACGTTGTTGAGCCACTTCGACGTGTCGATCACGAGCGCTTCGCCCACCGTCTGCCCGCACTGGCTCGTACCCGCGCCGCGCGCCAGCACGGGAGCGTGCGCGAGGCGCGCCACTTCCAGCGCGGCGCGCAAGTCGTCCTGATCGCGTGGCACGACCACGCCGATGGGCATGATCTGATAGATCGAGGCGTCGGTTGCGTAACGGCCGCGGCTTGCGGCGTCGAACAACACGTCGCCGCGCAGTGCTTCACGCAGACGCCGCGCGAGCGGCGAGCCGTGGCCCGCGCTCGAAGGAACGAGATGAACCGGCTTGACCAGCATGCCCGAGGTGCGTGCGCCTTCCATCGCCGTTCACACTCCTTGATGAGAACCTGCGGGTTCGTCAGCCTTCGTGCCCAGCTCGAAGCGGCTCTCCGGCTGCATGCGGAACGCGAGGATCACGCCGCACCCCATCAGCACCATGCTGCCCACGAACGGCAGGTCCCAGTTGCCGAAGCGGTCGATCAGAAAGCCGCCCACCACGGGCGAGATGATCGCGGCCAGCGCCGAGCCCGTGTTCATCATGCCGCTCGCCGTGCCCGAGAATTCCGGCGCGATATCCATGGGAATCGCCCACATCGGCCCGATCGTCATTTCGGCGAAGAAGAAGCCCGCCGCGAGGCACGCCATGGAAATGACCGGGTCGTGCACGAACATCAGCGGCACGAGCACGATCAGCGTGATCAGCATGCACACCGAGACCATCCAGCTGCGCGCGCGCTTGAGGTTGCCCGTGCGCTGAAAGAGCCAGTCGGTCACGAGGCCGCCGAGCGTGTCGCCCACCACGCCCGCGAGGAACACCACCGAGGCGAAGATCGCCGACTTGCCCAACTGCAGGTGATAGTTGTGCAGGAAGTATTGCGGGATCCAGCTAAGGAAAAGCCACAGCGTCCAGCCGTAGCAGAAGTAGACGATCGTCACCGGAATCATGCGCCTGAAGAGCGCCATCCACGGCAGGCCGGTCGCGCGCGGCTTGGGCGGCGGCAGGATCGCGAGTTCGGCCTCGGTAATGCGCGGGTGATCCTTCGGATGTTCGGTGAACGTGAACGCCCACACCACCACCCACAGCAGGCTGAGCGCGCCGCACACGAAGAACGATTCGCGCCAGCCGTAGCGCGCCATCACCAGCACGACCACCGCTGGCGCCACTGCATTGCCGATGCGCGAGGCGGAGTGCGTGATGCCCTGCGCGAAGCCGCGCCGCTCTTTCGCGACCCAGCGCGACATGGCCGAAGTCGAGGCGGGAAACGTCGCGCCCTCGCCGAAGCCGAGCAACAGGCGCGCGGCGAGCAGCGTGGCGAGGCCGCCCGCCATGCCGGTGAGAACCGTGGCCACGCCCCACAGCGCACCGCAGAAAAGCAGCGTGCGCCGCGCACCGAAGCGGTCGCTCACCCAGCCGCCGATGATCTGAAACAGCAGGTACGGATACGCAAACGCCGAAAAAACCAGTCCCACTTCGGTATGCGAAAGCTGGAACTCCTTGCCGAAGCCCGCCGCCGCCGTGCTCACGTTCACACGGTCGAGGTAGGTGATGAAGTACATGATGCAGAGCATGATCAGCACGATGCTGCTCGCGCTCGTCAATCGATACCGTTTCATCGTCAGTCTCCGTTGCTGGTTCTGTCGGCCGCATCGCCCTTCTCGAAGTGGCGTCCGGCATGGGAACGATCTTGCATCGCCCGGAATCGGCCTCGCATGCCGCGCCCCGTGCGCGGCATGTGAAAAAGTGCTTGTTTCAGGCGGCTTTCAGCGACACCACGTTGGGTTGCGCCGCGAGATAGTCCATCGCGGCTGGCAAGCCGCTGTCCTTCAGGGGCACGCCCGCAATGCGCAGGCCCATCTCGCAGCCGGCCAATGCCGCCAGCAGCGTGAGATCGTTGCAGTCGCCCAGATGCCCGATGCGGAACATGCGCCCTTTGACCTTGCCGAGGCCCGTGCCGAGCGAGAGATCGAAGCGCTCGTAGATGATCTTGCGCACGGCATCCGCATCCACGCCTTCGGGCATCATCACGCCCGTGAGCACGGGACTGTAGACGGCGGGATCGGCGCACTGGATCTCGAGGCCCCACGCGCGCACCGCGCGCCGGCACGCCTCGCCCAGCCGCTGATGCCGCGCGAACACGTTGTCGAGCCCTTCGTCCTGCAGCATGTCGAGCGCTTCGGAAAGGCCGTAGAGCAGGTTCGTGTTGGGCGTGTACGGCCAGTAGCCGCTCTTGTTCATCTCGATGATCTCAGCCCAGCCCCAGAAGCTGCGCGGCAGCTTCGCGTGCTCGCTCGCGGCCAGCGCCTTCGCCGAAACGGCGTTGAAGCTGATGCCCGGCGGTAGCATGAGACCCTTCTGCGAGCCGGAGACGGTCACGTCCACGCCCCATTCGTCATGGCGATAGTCAGCGCTGGCGAGACCGGAAATCGTGTCGACGAGCAGCAGCGCCGGGTGCCCGGCGGCATCGATCGCGCGGCGCACCGCGGCGATGTCCGAGGTCACGCCGGTCGAGGTCTCGTTATGCACCACGCACACCGCCTTGATGGCGTGCTGCGCGTCCTCGCGCAAACGCTTTTCGATCATGTCGGCCTGCACGCCGCGCCGCCAGCCCTCGATGCCGGGCAGGCCGAGAAATTCCGGCTTCAGGCCCAGGCGTTCGGCCATTTGCTTCCACAACGTCGCGAAATGGCCCGTCTCGAACATCAGCACCGTGTCGCCGGGGCTCAGCGTGTTGGTGAGCGCGGCTTCCCACGCGCCCGTGCCGGAGGCCGGGTAAATCACCACCGGCTGCTGCGTCTTGAAGATCTTCTTGATGCCGTCCAGCACCTTGAGCCCGAGCACGGCGAACTCGGGGCCGCGATGGTCGATGGTCGGATAGCTCATCGCGCGCAGGATGCGATCGGGCACCGGGCTCGGCCCGGGAATCTGCAGGAAATGGCGACCAGCGGGATGGAAATCGAGCTTCAACATGCAATCGCTCCTGTTTTGAATTTTGCATTCAAAAAACTATAATCCAGCCAGTTCATGTGCAGACAGACAATTCTGACGTGGTTTACCCCAGGCACAGCTAGCTTCTTTGGGGTCCTGTCCTTGGGCTAGAATTCGCTGGAAATCGATGGAAATGCCTTTTGCATGCAAAACCCGAACCTGAACCCCTCTGCGACCAGCCCGGAACTGCCGCCCATTCCGCGCCAGCAACTCCATGACACCGTCGTCGACCATCTGCGGCGGTTCATCGTGGAAGGCGCGCTCGAGGCCGGGCGCAAGCTCAACGAGCGCGAGCTGTGCGAAACGCTGGGCATTTCGCGCACACCGCTGCGCGAGGCGCTGAAGGTGCTCGCGTCCGAAGGGCTGATCGAGATTTCGCCGAATCGCGGCGCCTCGGTCTCGAAGATGTCGGAGGCGGAACTGCGCGAGACCTTCGAACTCATGAGCGGACTCGAAGCGTTTTCAGGCGAACTGGCTTGCGAGCGGATCACCGCGGCTGAGATCGCCGAGATCAAGGCGCTGCACTACGCGATGCTCGCCTGCCGCGCGCAGAACGATCTGGCCGGTTACTACAGCCGCAATCAGGCGATTCACGACAAGATCAACGAAGCGGCGCGCAATTCGGCGCTGCGGCAGACGTATATCGCGGTGAATCGCCGTTTGCAGGCGCTGCGGTTCCGCTCGAACTTCGAAACCGCCAAGTGGGACCGCGCGATCCATGAGCACGGCGAAATGCTGGCGGCGCTCGATGCGCGCGACGGCAAGCGGCTCGCGGCGATACTGCGGCAGCATTTGCTCGCCAAACGCGATGCGGTGTTGCGGATTGGGGATACGCCGTCGGTGCAGGACACCGGCAACTAAATCGCCGCTCGCGCCACGTCTTTCGACTACTTCGCCGCCGACTCCAGAAAACTCTGCGCAAGCTGCTTCCTCAGGTGATCGGCAGCAGGTGAGAGCCTGCGGCCCACGCGTGTGACCATCTGGCTCGAAAAGCCCGCCGCGATCGGATGATCGATCGGCACGGCCACCAATTCGCCCAGATCGATGCCGCGGCGCGCCGTGATCGACGACATGAACGCCACGCCAAGACCAGCGGCCGCGAGCGTCTGCGCCGTGTTGAACAGATCCACGCGATACGCCGGCATCACGTTCAGACGCGCATCTTCGAACAGCGACTGCACGAAGTGCTGCACACCGAACGACTCGGTCATGAAGATCAGGCGCTCGCTGGCGAGTTCGGCGGGCGCCACCTTGTGCATCTTCGCAAAGCGGTGCGAGGGTGCGACGAGCGCGCAAAGCGGCCGCGACGCGAAGGGATGAATGCGCATGGCAGGGTCGTCGGAGGTGCGTGTGCACAGGCCGATATCGACGACGTCGTCGCGCACGAGCGACAGCACGACCGGCGTCGGCCCCGAGCGAATCTCCACGAGAATGTCCGGGTACGTCATCGAAAAACGCTGCAACGCCCGCGCGATCAGATTGCCGATGAAGCCCTCGCCCACACCCAGCGCCACGCGGCCGCGCCGCAGGTGCCGGTACTCCTCCAGGCGCGCGGCCAGATCGCGCTGACGGCGCTGCCCGTCGCGATAGTGGTCCACCAGCACCTGACCGATCTCGGTCACGGCCACACTGCGCCCGCGCCGCTCGATCAGCGGAAAGCGCAACCGGCGCTCCAGCGCCGCCACCTGCCTGCTGATGACCGAGGCGTTGATGCCGAGCGCCTCGGCGGCCATGCGCACGCCGCCTGCGGCTGCGATTTCGGCCAGATAGCGCAGCGGGCGCTCGCCGATCTCGTCGATCGCGCCTCGCGCCGCATCTTCCCAATCTGCCTTTCCCCGCACTGCATTGCTCCTTCCGCGCGCCTTGCCATGCTGCGCCGCGACAATCTATCGTTGACTATAAGTCAACATTTTCGGTGCTTTTCCGTCATGGGTCGAGTTTTTCGTCGATGCAATACTCGGCCTTTGGCTTTTGCCCAAAACCCATTCCAATAAGGGGAGTCCCCGTGAGCGAGCACCACTACTGCGAAGTCGCCGACCTGGCCGAAGCCCGATCGGAACTCGACGAAATCCGTCATCACCTCCACAAGCACCCCGAGCTGTCGTACGAGGAAGCCGACACGTCGTGTTTCGTCGCCGACAAGCTCGAGTCCTGGGGCTACGAAGTCACGCGCCATGTGGGCGGGCACGGCGTCGTGGCGGCGCTCAAGGCCGGCACGAGCACGCGCACCGTAGGCGTGCGCGCCGACATGGACGCCCTGCCGGTCCAGGAGCTGACCGGCCTCGACTACGCGAGCATCCACGCGGGCAAGATGCACGCGTGCGGCCACGACGGCCACACTACCGTGCTGCTCGGCGCCGCGCGCCAGCTCGCGAAAACGCGCAATTTCGACGGCACCGTCCACCTGATTTTTCAGCCCGCCGAGGAAGCCGGTTCGGACAGCGGCGCCGAGCGCATGATCGCCGACGGCCTGTTCGAGCGCTTCCCCTGCGAAGCCATCTTCGGGCTGCACAATCATCCGGGCGTGCCCACCGGCACCTTCGGCTTTCGCGCCGGCCCGCTCATGGCCGCGTGCGACACCGTCAAGCTGCGCGTTCACGGCAAGGGCGGCCACGCGGCGCGCCCGCATCTCGCCGTCGACCCGGTGCTCGTGGGCAGCAGCATCGTGATGGCCCTGCAGTCGGTGGTGTCGCGCAACGTCGACCCCAACGAAGCCGCGGTCGTGACCGTCGGCGCGTTCCGTTCGGGCCACGCGCCGAACGTGATCCCCGAAGACGCCGTGCTCGAAATGAGCGTGCGCTCGTTCTCGCCCGAGGTGCGCGCGACGCTCGAGGCACGCATTCGCGCGCTCGTGCAAGCGCAGGCGCAAAGCTACGGTGCGACGGTGGACATCGAATTCATCCGCGGTTATCCGGTGCTGATCAACAGCGAAGCCGAAACCGAATTCGCACGCCAGGTCGCCGAGGAACTGGTCGGGCCGGAGCACGTCATCGCGCCCTTCCCGCCGATCGCCGGCAGCGAGGACTTCGCGTACTACCTGCAGCGGCGGCCCGGTTGTTTCGTACGCCTTGGCAATGGCGAAGGCCGCCCGATGCTGCACAACGCGCGCTACGACTTCAACGACGACAATCTGACCATTGGCGCAGCGTTCTGGACGCGCCTCGTCGAACGCTTCCTCAGCAAGGAGCGTGCATGAACGCCGCCACCGAACCGCTTCTGGAAACAGCCGAAGAAGCGCCGCTCTCGCCGGGCTACCAGCGCAAGATCGTTCTCGCGGCGGTGATCGGCAACCTGCTCGAATTCTTCGACTTCACGGTCTATAGCTATTTCGCGCTCACGATCGGCCATCAGTTCTTTCCCGCCGACAGCCAGGTCACGTCGCTCTTGCTCGCGTTCGCGGTGTTCGCCGTGGGTTTCGTGATGCGCCCGCTCGGCGGCATCGTGCTCGGCCGCTACGCGGACCGCGCGGGCCGCAAGCCCGCGCTCACGCTCACCATCCTGCTGATGGCGGTGGGTTCCGCGTCCATCGGTCTTGCACCGACCTATGCGCAGATCGGCCTGGCCGCGCCGCTCTTGATCGTGGTTGCCCGCCTCGTCCAGGGTTTCGCGCAGGGCGGCGAGTTCGGCGCGGCCACCGCCACCCTCCTCGAAATGGGCGGCCAGGCAAGCCGCGGGTTTCGCGCGAGCTGGCAGCTCGCGAGCCAGGGCGCGGCGGCGCTGCTCGGCTCGGGCCTCGCGGCGAGCCTCGGCTTTCTGCTCTCCGCGGAAACGATGCATAGCTGGGGATGGCGCATTCCATTCTTGCTCGGCACGCTCATCGCGCCGGTCGGCATCTATCTGCGCCGGCACATTCGCGAAGAGCCGCCCGCGCAGCGCGTGATCGCGGACCGCGACGACCCGAAGCGCGGCCTGTACGTGCGCAACTGGTTTCTCACGATCTTCGCGATCATGGGCATGTCGGTTTCGACCTACGTGATGATGTACTACATGCCGACCTACTGCATCCAGTACCTGGGACTGCCACCCAAAATGGCGATCCTCGCGGGCGTGGCGTCCAGCACGATCTCGCTCGTGATGTGCCCGATCTACGGCGCGTGGTCGGACCGCATGGGCCGCCGCAAGCCGCTCACGGTGATCGGGCGCGTCGCGTTGATCCTGCTGCTGTATCCGGCGTTCTGGCTCATGACGCACTTTCCGTCGCTGCCGGTCGTGCTCGCCGCGCTCGTCGTGCTCATGCTCTGCTATACGATGGGCTCTGCGCCCGCTTACGCGCTGATGCCGGAAAACTTTCCGAAACATCTGCGCGCAGGCTATATGTCGAGTGCATACGCGATTGCGGTTTCCGTGTTCGGCGGCACGGCTCAGCTCGTGGCCGGCTGGCTCATCCATGTGACGGGCAACAAGATGGCCCCCGCGTGGTACATGATCGGCTGCGTGCTGATTTCGCTCATCGCCGTTTCAATGTTCGAGGAAACCGGCAACAAGCAGATCGACTGACCGCTCGCCTGAAAAGATGCAGCCCTAAAAAGGGCGGGCGACGCACGCTGCGTCGCTCGCCCTTCGCACTACACCCCGATTCTTCTTCGATAGTCAGTTTGACTACCTACCACGCCCTTATTGGCTGCCGCCAGGCTGCGTGCTCATCCCGCCATTGCCGTTACTGTTGTCGTTGTTATACGGCATGCTTTGAGGGGTTCCCGTGGCAGGCGCAGGTGCCGCGCCAGTCCCCGTTCCCTGGCCGCCGCCGGTCGCTGTCGTGCCGGGCGCGCCATAGCCGCTATTGTTATAACGGGTGCCTGCGGTGCTGCCCGGCGGACGCGCCGTATTGATGCCCGCCGCGCCCGTCGTGCCGCCGCCCGCGCCTACACCATTGCTACCGCCGCCGGCGCCACCGGCTCCCCCGCCGGCTCCCCCGCCTGCGCCCTGCGCGAGCGCCGCTGCCGAACACGTTGCGATGATGACCCCAGCCAGCAATTGTTTGATCGAACCATTCATTTCGCTCTCCTTGAGGATTGTGGATGGAACTGCTACGTGGCGAACCGGCGGCGCACCACGCCTGACCGTTGTTCCGCAAGCGCCATGCCGCCGCAGAGTCGAATCCGGCTGCGCGCCGTTTGCTCTGATTCGAGGTTTCACGCACCGCGCGGCATCCGCCTTGCTACAGTTGAGATTGGTTGCAAACGGTCTCAGACGGTCTCACTCAAGGAGGAAATCGCAATGGCCAATCTGCTCGACAACTGCAAGGTCGCAATCCTTGCCATGGACGGATTCGAGGAAGTCGAACTTACCGAGCCGCGCCGCGCATTGAAGGAAGCGGGGGCGCACGTGGACGTGATATCGCAGAAAAGCGGTGAAATTCAGGGTTTTCGTCACGTCGACAAAGGCAGCAAGATCAAGGTGGACCGCACCTTCGGCAGCGCGAAGGCGGATGACTACGACGCGGTCGTATTGCCCGGCGGCGTGGTGAACTCTGATGCCATCCGCCTGATTCCGGAGGCGCAGGCGTTCGTGCGTGCGGCCAACGACGCGCATAAGACGATTGCCGTGATCTGCCATGGTGGTTGGCTGCCGGTCTCAGCTGGTATCGTCAAGGGACACACCATGACGAGCTGGCCCTCGCTTCAGGACGATATCCGCAATGCGGGCGGCAAGTGGGTCGACGAGACCATGGTCCACGACGGCAACTTCATTACGAGCCGCAAGCCCGACGATATACCTGCCTTCAACGCCGAGATCATCTCCACCCTTTCGGCGGCGGCGGGCACGGCATGACGGCGCCGGCCGGCGTCATGCTCACAGCGCCACCTGCACGCCCAGCTCGACCACATGCGCGGGAGCCAGACCGTAATACTCGGCGCTCGAAGTGCAGTGGTACGACATGAACGCGAAGAGCCGCGCACGCCAGCGGCTCACGTCCTGCTGGGCTTGCTCGCGCAGCACCTCGTCGCGCGGCAAGTAGAACGTGGTCTGTTGCGGGTCGAAACGCCAATCGCCCAACCTGCCTTGCAGCGATGCCAAAAGCCGCGGCAGATTGGGCCGCTCGACGAAGCCATGATGCGCGACGATCTCCCAGCAACCCGCGCCGAGGTCGCGCGCTTCGATGCGCGTTTCATCGTCAGCCTGCGGTGCGGACTCCGAAACATTGGCGAACACGATCACCGTGCGATGCAGGACGTGATTGTGGCGCACGTTGCTCGCGAGCGCGGCCGGCGTCATGCCGGGTGCGTTGCCCGGATACACGGCCGTGCCCGGCACGCGAGGCGGCTTCGGATCGGCAGTGCAGATACCACGCAAAAAGACGTCCACCGATTCGCCGCGTGCCGCATGACGCGCCTCCAGTTCGCGGCCACGGTGCCAGGTACTCATCATGATGAACAGCAATGCGCCCACGGAAACCGGGAACCAGCCACCGGTGGGAATTTTCGGCAAGCTCGCGGCAAGCAGCATGCCGTCCACGATCAGCAGCGGCACACATGCCAGCCATGTGGCGACGCGCGGCCAGCCCCATACTTCGCGACATACAGATAGCATTTGCATCGACGTGGTCACCATCGTCATCGCCACGGCGAGGCCATACGCGGACGTGAGCCGCTCGGAGCTGCGAAAGAACAGCACGAGAAACACCACGGCCACGAGCAAACCCGCGTTGACTGCCGGAACATAGATCTGGCCGCGCCGCGTGCTCGAGGTTTCGATCGTGCGCATGCGCGGCAGGAAGCCCAACTCGATGGCCTGGCTCGTCATGGAAAACGCGCCCGAGATCACCGCTTGCGAAGCGATGATAGTGGCAAGCATGGCGATGCCGACCGCCGGAATGAGCGCCCAATGCGGCATCGAGCGAAAGAACGGCTGGCTGGCGCCGCCCGGCTCGAACAGCACGGTCGCGGCCTGGCCGAAATAGCCCGCGACGATCGCCGGCAGCACGACGCAAAAGAACGCAATGCGAATGGAGCGCGTGCCGAAGTGGCCAATGTCGGCGTAGAGCGCCTCGGCGCCCGTCAACGCAAGAATTACGGCAGCGAGCACGCCGAAGGCGAGCCCCGGATGCGCGAGCGCGAGCCGCACGGCCCAGACCGGCGACGCCGCGGCGAGAATCGCCGGATAGAGCACGATGTGATAAACGCCCACCGCGCCGAGGCTCAGGAACCAGAGCGCCATGACGGGCCCGAAGGTGCGCCCGACCACGGCGGTGCCGCGCGCCTGGAACAGGAAGAGCGCCACCAGAATCGCCAATGAAACCGGCAGCACGGCGCTGTCGAATGCGGGATTGATTTCCTTGAGCCCTTCCACCGCGGAAAGCACCGAAATGGCAGGCGTGATCATCGAGTCGCCGTAAAACATCGCCGCACCGACGAGACCCGCGAGCACGAGCAGACGCGGCGCGGGCCGCCCCGCCTTCGCGAATCCGGCGCACACCAGCGCCGTGAGCGCAACGATGCCGCCCTCGCCTTCGTTGTCGGCGCGCATGACGAAGCAGGCGTACTTGAGCACGACCACGATCAGCACCGCCCACAGGATCATGGAGAGCACGCCCATCACCACCGGCTGGGCCGTGGAATGCGCCGTCTGCACGGCTTCGCGCAGCGCGTAGATCGGGCTCGTGCCGATGTCGCCGAACACCACGCCGAGCGAGCCGAGCACCAGTGCGCGCTGGCCGACGTCGTCGTCCTGCCTGCGCGCCTGCTCTTTGGGCGCGTTTCCGTACGGGTTGAGGCGTTCCTTGAGCATGGCTGCGCGGCGTTCGGTGGAGGCTTTGACCTCTCGCAATTGGCGTTCCTCTGGCGCCTGAGCCAGTGGAAGGGTCGAACGTCAATTTCCCGGCCGCGTGGCGAACTTGCCTTATCCGTCGTGCACGCCTATATTGAGTCCAAATGGTTGCGAGTCGCAACCATTTGCCTGAAGACCGTGCAGACCATAACGGAGACCATCATGGATTTTGTCGACGTGCCCGCGCAGCCTCGCGAGACGACCATCCTCGAACTGCGCGAGTTCTCGCGGCGGCTCGTGCGCGAGCTGGGCTTCATGCGCACCACGCTCGCCGACAGCGATCTCGCCCCATCCGCCGTACACGCCATCATCGAGATCGGCGCGCAGCCGGGCATCAATGCACGGGCGCTCGGCGACATCCTGCGGCTCGACAAGTCGAACACGAGCCGCCAGGTCGCGCGGCTCGAGGCGGCCGGTCTCGTCAAACGCAAGACCGCCGACGATGACGCGCGCTCTACCGAGTTGACCCTGAGCGCGGCAGGCCAGAAGCTGCGCGCGAAGATCGACCGCTTCGCCACGGATCAGGTTTCCAATGCGCTGCGCAGGCTCGTTCCTGCCGACCAGCAGACGCTCGTGCGTGCGCTCGCGCTCTACGCCGACGCGCTCGCGCACGACAACCCCAACGAGACCCGCGCAACAGCGCCGGCGGCGGGCGTGCAGATCGTGGAAGGCTACCGGCCCGGCTGCATTGGCGACATTGCGAGCCTGCACGCGCGGTTCTACGCGGCGAACTGGGGCTTCGGCTCGTACTTCGAGAAGAAGGTGGCCACGGAACTCGCCGACTTCACCGGCGCCTTGCCAGCCGTTGGCAAGGCGCTCTGGCTCGCGGTGGAGCGCGATCGCGTCCTCGCTTCGCTTGCCATCGACGGCAACGAGAGCGGCAACGCAGGTGTCGCTCACCTGCGCTGGTTCATCGTCGACGACTCACTGCGCGGTACCGGCATCGGCCGGCAGTTGATGACCAACGCGATGCAGTTCGTCGATGCGCACCACGCCGAGACCTACCTGTGGACCTTCAAAGGCCTCAACGCCGCGCGGCATCTGTACGAGTCGTTCGGCTTTCACCTCGCGCAGGCGTCCGAAGGCGACCAGTGGGGCACGAAGGTCACGGAGCAGCGCTTCGTGAGGCGCCGTGCCGATTGACTCGCATCACGCGGAACTCGCCGGGCGCCCGCGCGTTTCCGGCATGCGCAGATACACGATCAGCGAAATCGCCGCGCAGGCCGTGACGTACCAGTAAAAGTACTGCTCGTGGCCGCTCGCCTTGAAGCGCAGCGCGACAAACTCCGTCGTGCCGCCGAGAATCGCCGTGGTGAGCGCGTACGGCAGTCCCACCGCGAGCGCGCGGATGCGCGTGGGGAACAGCTCCGTTTTCGCGAGCATGTGCACCGAGGTGAAGCCGCTCAACATCACGAGGCCGGCGAACGACAGCAGGAACGCCACCAGCGGATCCCGCGTGTGGCTGAGCGCCGTGAAAAGCGGCACGGAAAACAGCGTGGTCGACAGGCCAAAGCAGATCAGCACCGGGCGGCGGCCGAACACGTCGGAGGCGAGCCCGAAGAGCGGCTGGAGCGGCATATACAGCAGCAGCGCGCCGGTGGAGACGAGCGTCGACATCTCCTTCGAAAGGCCCACGGTGTTCACGAGGTACTTCTGCATGTAAATCGTGAACGTATAGAAGCCCACCGTGCCGCCCACAGTCATGCCGATAGCGAGCAGAATCTGCCGCCAGTGCAACAGCAGTTGCTTGAGCACGGGCGGACCGGCCTCACGCCGGCCGCGCTCGAACGCTTCGGTCTCCGTCACGTTGCGGCGCATATAAAGCGCGAACAGCGCGAGCGCGCCGCCCAACGCTCGATCTGCCCGGCCGTCATCAGCAGGTTCTGCATGACGAGCATGAGTGCGAGCGCAACGAGTTGGCCGGCCACCACGCTCACCTGCAAAAAGCCAAGATAGAAGCCGCGCCGGTTGGCGGGCGCGATCTCGCTGAGGTAAGTCGCACTGGTGCCGTACTCGCCGCCCATGCTCAGGCCCTGCAGGAGGCGCGCCGCAATCAGCACGACAGGCGCGAGTACGCCGATGCTCGCGTAACCGGGCGTGAGCGCGATCATCAGCGAGCCGATGCACATGGCCGTGACCGACCACGTGAGCGCCGACTTGCGCCCGTGGCGGTCGGCGTAGAAGCCCACGAGCCAGCTGCCGAGCGGCCTCGCAACGTAACCCACGGCCGCGATGGCCGCCGTGTTCATGAGCTGCACGGTCGGCTTGTCGCTCGGGAAAAACGACTTCGCGAAGTAAATCGAAAAGATGCTGTACGCCAGAAAGTCGTACCACTCGATCAGGTTGCCGGCCAGGCCCCCGACGATCGAACGGATGCGCGGCCGCGCGATCGGTGCTGTTTCTGCCGGCTGCTTTTCGATTCGGACTCCGAAATCCGTGTCGTTCGACATGCGTGTCTCCTCCTCTTGTTTTGCAAATTGTGCGCTGTGGCGTTCAGTCCTTCGGTGCGTACTCGCGATCGAGCCGGTCGAAGAGCGGCTTGTTCACGAGGCGCTGACGCTCGGCGAACGGCGCGACGATCGTCGCGTCTTCGTCGAGCCGGCCGTTCGTGCGCAACTGCCCGAGAGCGCGCTGCATGCCGACCACGGCGCCCTGCAACGCCGCGTTCGCGTACAGCACCAGCGCGTAGCCAAGGGCCGCCAGCGCTTCGCGCGACTGCACCGGCGTCTTGCCGCCAATCACGATGTTGATGAGTTGCGGTGCGTCGATGAGTTTGGGCAGGCGTTCGATGTCTTCGAGCTTTTCCGTGGCTTCGATAAAGAGAATGTCCGCGCCCGCCTCGATGAACGCGTGGCCGCGCGCGATCGCGTCTTCGATGCCGTGCACGGCGGCCGCGTCGGTGCGCGCCATGATGAGCAGGTTGCCATCTTCGCGCGCATCCACGGCGGCGCGGATCTTGCCCACCATCTCGCTCGCGCCGATCACTTCCTTGTTAGCGAAGTGGCCGCACTTCTTCGGCATCACCTGGTCTTCGAACTGGATCGCGTCGGCGCCGCTGCGCTCGAGCGTGCGCACGGTCTGGCGCACATTGAGCGCGTTGCCGAAGCCCGTGTCGGCATCGACGATGAGCGGCAGGTTGACCGCGTCGCGCACGCGCGCCGTGTGCTCGGCAATGTCGCTCAAGCCGATGAAGCCGAGATCGGGCAGGCCGAACGACATGTTGGTGACGCCCGCGCCCGTGAGGTAGAGCGCTTCGAAGCCGGCGTCCTCGATCACGCGGGCGCTCATGGCGTTGAAGGCGCCCGGCACGAGCAGGCCGCGGCGCTCGTTGACCTTGGCGCGGAACGCGGCGCGGCGTGCTGCAGTGGAAGTGGTCATCGCGATGACTCCGTTCAGTGGGTTTTGAGATGGCTCAGACAATTGCACGATGTGTGCCAACCAGCGGAAACTGGGCGCAAACCATATAAAACAACACTTTAGGCAACCCCAGCGTACGACCGGTGTTTCATGCCACAATCTATGGAACGTTTCATGAAACGTTTCCGAACACCCATTTCCGTACCAAGGATTGCGCCGTGCCTCCCTCCAGGCCGTCCCAGGCCGCCAGCCGTCCGAGCATCGCGCTCGTGAGCATCAGCCGGCTGCGCAATCTCTGCGAAACCGTTGCGCCGCGCTATGCCAGCGAGGCGCGCTTCTTCAACGTGCGCGAAGGCTATGGCGACGCCGTCACGGCGCTGCAGCCCTATATCGAAGCCGGCACCGTCGACGTGGTGCTCGCCGCCGGGTCCAACGGCGCGTACCTGCGCGACAACCTGAGCGTGCCCGTGGTCATGGTGAAGGTGAACGGCTTCGATGTGCTGGCCGGCATCACGCACGCGAACGCCACCTGGCCCGGCGCGCCCATCGGGCTGATCCTGCACGAGAGCGTCTCGCACGAACTCGCCGACCTCGGCGCGTGGCTCAACCTGCGGCTCACGCAGTGTGCCTATCGCACGGTGGACGAAGTGCACGACGCCGTCACGGCGCTCGCCGCCGAGGGCTGCCGCGTCATCATCGGCCCCGGCATGGCTTGCGATCTCGCCCAGGCGGCAGGGCTCGAAAGCGTGTTCCTGTACTCGCTGGGCGCGGTGCACGAGGCATTCGAGCGCTCCGTGGAACTGGCCCGCGTGAGCCGCCAGAAGGAGTCCAAGCGCGTGCGCCTGAACACGATCGTCGCGCACCTGCGCGACGGCGTGGCCGCTTTCGACGAAGCCGGTCAGCTCGAAGCGGTCAATCCAGCCATGCTCGATCTGCTCGGTCTCGACCGCGCGCGCGATGTGAGCGCGCAACTGGTCCGCTCGGTGGGCCCGCTACTGCACGAAGTGGCCGGCGGCGATGCGGCGGTCGATGAACGCATCGAGCAGATCGGCGGCCGCTCGCTGATCGTGAGCTGCGTGCCGATCGTCGAGCAAGGTGCGCGCTCGGGCGCGGTGGTCACGGCGCAGGATGCGCTCGTCGCGCAGCGCATCGACCGGTCGCTGCGCACGACCCAGCGGCCGCGGCACCTCGTGGCGCGCTACGAACTGGACGACCTGGTCGGCGTTGCGCCCGCCATGGCGCGCGTGCGGCGCCTCGCGGCCATGAGCGCCGCGCACGACGCCACCGTGCTCCTCACGGGCGAAAGCGGCACGGGCAAGGAACTCGTCGCGCAGGGCATCCATAACGCGAGCCGCCGGCGCGGCAATCCATTCGTTGCCTTCAACTGCGCGGCGCTGCCCGAGGGGCTGATCGAAAGCGAACTGTTCGGCCACGAGGAAGGCGCGTTCACGGGCGCGCGGCGCGGCGGCAAACCGGGCCTCGTCGAAATCGCGCATACGGGCACGATCTTTCTCGACGAAATTGGCGAGATGCCGCCCGCGCTGCAAAGCCGCCTGCTGCGCGTGCTCCAGGAGCGCGAGGTGATGAAACTGGGCGCCAGCCGCGCCACGCCCGTTGACGTGCGCGTGATTGCCGCCACGCACCGCGACTTGCGCGCGCTGGTGCAGGAAGGCGCCTTCCGCGCCGACCTGTATTTCCGGCTCAATCTGCTGCATATTCCGTTGCCGCCCTTGCGCGAACGCCGGGAGGACATTGCCGCGCTCGCGCGCCATCTGCTCGAACGTATGGCCGATCGCTACGCCTTGCGTGCCGCCGCGATCGAGCGCGTGCTCGCGCTGTTCGCACCATACTTCGCGAGCTATTCGTGGCCCGGGAATGTGCGCGAGCTCGAGAATCTGCTCGCGCGCGCGGCCATCTTCCTCGCCGACGAAACCGGCGACGCGTCCGCGGATATTTCGTTATACGATGTATTCCCGGAATTCGCGCAGAACGACGAAGCGAACGATGCGCCGCGGCGCGCGGCGATTGCCTCGAACAGTGCGCGGCGCGACGCCGCCAGGCCGGTCACGCGGGAAGACGTCGAGCGCGCACTCACCGCGCACGGCGGCAATCGCGCAGCCGCCAGCCGCGCGCTCGGCATAGGCCGCACGACGCTTTGGCGCTTGATGAAGGGCGCGTGAGCGCACGGAGTATCATGACAACCTCCACGATGCGCCGATTGAGGGCGCATCGAACCTGCCGGGGAACCTGCCTTCGTGAACTATTTCAATGTCCTGCTCGCGCTTTCGGGGGTCCTGCTGCTGAGCGTCGCCAGCCCGGGGCCGAACTTCGTCATCGTCACCTCGACGGCGGTGGCCTCGCGGCGCGCGGGCCTCGCGACCGGCCTCGGTCTCGCCGCCGCCTCCGGCACGTGGGCATGGATCGCCATCGCGGGCCTAAGCCTGATCGTCTCCCATGTGGCCTGGATCGGCACCGGGCTGCGCATCGCAGGCGCGGCCTACCTGATCTGGCTCGGCGCGAAGATGCTCCTCACCGCACGACAGCCCTTGCAGGTTGCCGCACAGGCGGGCGCTTCGGGTTGGGCCGCCGCGAAGAAGGGCTACGTCGTCAGCATGACGAATCCCAAGGCCATTGCGTTCTACGGCAGCATTTTCGCGTTGATGGTGCCCGCTGCCGCGCCGCGCTGGCTCGAAGTGGCGGTCGTCGTGATCGCGATCCTCATCTCGTGCGCCTGGTATTGCTCGATGGCCCTGCTCGCCTCGCATCCCACGGTGCGCCACTTCCTCGTCCGGCGCAAAGCCGCGCTCGACTCGGTGGTGGGCGTCGTGCTGATCGGGCTCGGCGGGCGCATGCTCGCGGGGCGCTGAGCCGGGTCACGCGGCCATGAGCGTGCGCATGGCTTCGCAATGGCTGCGCGCCGCGCCGCTGGCGTCGGCATTGACACTGGCGTTCGTGCTCGCGGCGTTGTCCTTGCTGGCCCACGCGCAAAGCGCGCCCAAGGTCGTCGACATACCCACGAGGCCCGGCGTCACCCAACGCTTCCTTTTCATTGCGCCCGCAGCGCCGAAGGCGGCCGCGATACTTTACGCGGGCGGGCATGGCGGCCTGCAACTGGACCCGCAGGGAAACTTCGGCTGGGGCGCCAACAATTTTCTCGTGCGCAGCCGCATGCTGTTCGTGGACGACGGCGTTGCTGTGGCAGTCATCGACGCACCGAGCGACCGGCAATCACCGCCCTACCTGGACGGTTTTCGCCTCACGCCGGAACATGCCGAGGACGCTCGCGCCGTGATCGCATGGTTGCGCGAACAATTACACGTGCCGGTCTGGCTCGTCGGCACGAGCCGCGGCACGCAGTCGGTCGCGGCCATCGCGATTGCTCTTGCGAATGACAGCAACCCCAGCGCTGGCCCGAACGGCATCGTACTCACCTCGACCATCCTGCGCGAAAATCGGGGCGGCGACCCGGTCACGGGCATGAAGCTCTCGGCACTCAAAATTCCCGTGCTCGTGGTGCACAACAAGGACGACGCCTGCAAGGTGTGTCCGGTGTCCGAAACGGACACGCTCATGCAGAAGCTCACGCAATCACCGGCAACGAAGCTGATGCTCGTCTCCGGCGGAACTTCGCGGGGCGACCCGTGCGGGGCGTACGCGTATCACGGCTTCAACGGCATCGAAAGCGAAGTCGCGCACGGCATCACGGCGTGGATGCTGGCGCCTTAGCGGGCTTTCCGCGTCGGGCATCCCACCTCTGCTTGCACCTCTAACCGCCCTTTCTTTTCACGGGCGCGCTGTTGTGTCCGAACGACCCCGGCGGCTCCGCCCGGCCGTGATGGCCGAGCGGCACCTCGGCCGTCTGCTCCGGATGCGGCCCGCCCTCGCGCGGCATGAACTCGGGCCGTGGTTCCGGTTGATCGAAGCTGCCCGGCGCACCCCGTGGGGGTTTCTCCTGCGTCGGCTGCTTGCCGGCGGCGAGTTCGTCGTCGGTTGCGCTGGCCTCGTCCGGCCTGGGGTTTTGGGTTGAAAGACCCATCATCCGCTCCTTAAAGGGTGTGGATGCGAGGCATCCTGTTCATGATTTCGGACCGCTCGCCGGCGTCGGTTGCGCGCCGGCTGGCGCCGACATCTGGCTACTCGAAGAATCCTGGGTTTGCGGGCGCGCCGCTTCGTCTGCGCGTTTGCAAGCCGTACAGCCAAGCGCCAGTGCGGCCGCGCCGAGCAGCCAAACACGCGGCCACGAATGGAGCCACAAACGGGCGCGCGGCCTGTCCAGATTGGCACCCGATTTCGCAGTGCTTTTCATCCGATCCCTCCCTTGTGCGCGCCAAATTGCAATTCCGCGCGCCACGCTTGTAATTCTTCTACCCGCTTCCCGTCTGTCCCACCATTCACCTTTTCGCTGGCGCTCTCCGTATTGCGCCGGTCCTGCGCTCATCCTGCATTCCCGAAAGGCTTCATTCCCGATAAGCCGCCATCACGATCCACATATCGCGCTCGCCATTGCTCACTTCGGCAGCCAGCGCATAGCGGTCATGCGGACTGCAGGCGTTCTGCAGCGCCTTGCGCGCCTGTTCCGTGTTGTCGTAGTCGCGCTTTTCCAACGGACGCACTTCGTTGCGTCCCTCGAACATCTTCTGGTCCTTGCGGTAGATAAGCGTTTCGGTTTTCCATTCGCGAAAACATTCCCGGACATGCTGGAAATCGCCTCCGCAGACGTTCACTTGATAGCGTGGAGTTGACTTCATGATCGACTGCCTCCCTTGCCGGTTCGACGCGCACCTGCCGCTAACCTCACGCCGCGCGCGTCCACACCCGCGGCGCCGCATAGGGCGTGCCGGGCCTGACTTCCCTTGCGGGCGGTATTGCATTTGCGCAGCGGGTGAGTCGTCTGATGGAGAGGGAGAAGTCATGAGCACGAGCCAGCATCCTGCTACGCGACGCAAGGGCGGGCGCCCCGCGCGGCAGCGTCATGCCCACGCGAGCGCCGCGAAAGCGCACACGAAACGCGCTACGAGCGGCGCCCCGAAAAAATGGTCGAAGCACGTGAACGAGACGAGCGACGCCATGGACATCGAGTCCGGCGTATTCAAGTCCGGCAGCGCCGAAGCGATCGCCCGCTCGCTCAAGGAGTCGTCGCTGCACAGCCGGCGGCGCAAGGGCACGCCATTTCAGTCGGCCATGTCGATGCTGAACTTCTACATCAACCGCGCAGGCAGAAACCTGCCCAAGTCGCGGCGCGACACGCTCGCGAAAGCCAAGGGAAAGCTTCGGGAAGCGTTTGGCCGCAAGCCCTGAGCGAAAATTTCAGGCTTTTTCACGGTGGCATCGGCTTTGCGGTCAACTCTTATATAAGACATAAGACATTTGACGTTATATCGTATTGCGCTTAAAATCCCGGTCAAAGCAGTGCCTGGAAAAGCCTCGGAGTGCCTGAAAAGCCTTCGCCTTCAAACGCAATACCAGTAGGTCCCCCAATGCTTGAAAACTTTCGCGCTCACGTAGCCGCACGCGCCGCGCTCGGCATTCCCCCCCTGCCGCTCACGGCTCAGCAGACCGCCGAACTGGTGGAACTGCTGACGAATCCTCCCGCTGGCGAAGAGCAGACGCTGCTCGACCTGATCACCAACCGCGTGCCGGCAGGCGTCGACGAAGCCGCCCGCGTGAAGGCCGGGTTCCTGGCCGCCGTGGCCAAGGGCGAAACCGCCTGCGCACTGATCTCGCGCGCTCGCGCGACCGAACTGCTCGGCACGATGCTGGGGGGCTACAACATCGCCCCGCTGATCGCGCTGCTCTCCGACGCCGAAGTGGGCACCGTGGCTGCTGAAGCGCTGAAGAAAACCCTGCTGATGTTCGACCAGTTCCATGACGTCAAGGAACTGGCCGACAACGGCAACGCCAACGCCAAGGCAGTGCTGCAAAGCTGGGCCGACGCCGAATGGTTCACGAGCCGCCCGGAAGTGCCGCAAAGCCTGACCATCACCGTGTTCAAGGTGACGGGCGAAACCAACACCGACGACCTCTCGCCGGCCCCAGACGCGACCACCCGCCCGGACATCCCGCTGCACGCGCTGGCGATGCTGAAGAACGCGCGTCCCGGCATCACGCCGGAAGAAGACGGCAAGCGCGGCCCGGTCAGGTTCATCGAATCGCTGAAGGAAAAGGGCCACCTGGTCGCCTACGTGGGCGACGTGGTCGGCACGGGCTCCTCGCGCAAGTCGGCCACCAACTCGGTGCTGTGGTTCACGGGCGAAGACATCCCCTTCATCCCCAACAAGCGCTTCGGCGGCGTGTGCCTCGGCGGCAAGATCGCCCCGATCTTCTACAACACGATGGAAGACGCCGGCGCCCTGCCGATCGAACTCGACGTGTCGCAAATGGAAATGGGCGACGTGGTCGAACTGCGCCCGTATGAAGGCCGTGCGCTCAAGAACGGCGCAGTCATCGCCGAATTCCAGGTCAAGTCCGACGTGCTGTTCGACGAAGTGCGCGCCGGCGGCCGCATTCCGCTGATCATCGGCCGCGGCCTGACGGCCAAGGCGCGTGAAGCGCTGGGCCTCGCCCCGTCGACGCTGTTCCGCCTGCCGCAAAACCCGGCCGATACCGGCAAGGGCTTCTCGCTCGCGCAGAAGATGGTTGGCCGCGCATGCGGTCTGCCGGAAGGCCAGGGCGTGCGCCCGGGCACGTACTGCGAACCGAAGATGACCTCGGTCGGCTCGCAAGATACGACCGGTCCGATGACCCGCGACGAACTGAAGGACCTGGCGTGCCTCGGCTTTTCGGCCGACCTCGTCATGCAGTCGTTCTGCCACACCGCCGCTTATCCGAAGCCGGTGGACGTGAAAACGCACCAGACGCTGCCGAACTTCATCAGCAACCGTGGCGGTATCGCGCTGCGTCCGGGCGACGGTGTGATCCACTCGTGGCTGAACCGCATGCTGCTGCCCGACACCGTCGGCACCGGCGGCGACTCGCACACGCGCTTCCCGATCGGCATCAGCTTCCCGGCGGGCTCGGGTCTGGTCGCCTTCGCGGCCGCCACCGGCACGATGCCGCTGGACATGCCGGAATCGGTGCTCGTGCGCTTCAAGGGCAAGATGCAGCCGGGCGTCACGCTGCGTGACCTCGTGAACGCCATCCCGCTGTGGGCGATCAAGCAAGGCTCGCTGACGGTTGCCAAGCAAGGCAAGAAGAACATCTTCTCGGGCCGCATTCTCGAAATCGAAGGTCTGCCCGACCTGAAGGTCGAGCAAGCGTTCGAACTGTCGGATGCTTCCGCTGAACGTTCGGCCGCCGGTTGCACGGTGCATCTGAACAAGGAACCGATCATCGAATACCTCAACAGCAACATCACGCTGCTGAAGTGGATGATCGCCCAGGGCTACCAGGACCCGCGCAGCCTGCAGCGCCGCATCAAGGCGATGGAAGCGTGGCTGGCCGACCCGCAACTGCTGCAACCGGATGCGGACGCCGAGTACGCCGCCGTCATCGAAATCGACCTGGCCGACGTGCACGAGCCGATCGTGGCCTGCCCGAACGATCCGGACGACGTGAAGACGCTGTCGGACGTTGCCGGCGCCAAGATCGACGAAGTGTTCATCGGCTCGTGCATGACCAACATCGGTCACTTCCGTGCCGCGTCGAAGCTGCTCGAAGGCAAGCGCGACATTCCGGTCAAGCTGTGGGTCGCGCCGCCGACCAAGATGGACCAGAAGCAGCTGACCGAAGAAGGCCACTACGGCGTGTTCGGCACGGCTGGCGCGCGTACCGAAATGCCGGGCTGCTCGCTGTGCATGGGTAACCAGGCACAGGTGCGCGAAGGTGCAACGGTCATGTCGACCTCGACGCGTAACTTCCCGAACCGTCTGGGCAAGAACACGAACGTGTACCTCGGCTCGGCGGAACTGGCGGCGATCTGCTCGCGTCTGGGCAAGATCCCGAGCAAGGAAGAGTACATGGCCGATATGGGCGTGCTCAACGCCAACGGCGACAAGATCTACCAATACATGAACTTCGACCAGATCGCCGACTTCAAGGAAGTGGCCGATACGGTGACGATGTAAGTGTGATGCTGGAGTACGGCGCGGGACTGTTGTTCCAGATCTGCGCCGTAGCGCCGGACAATGGCGCCGCAGGCTGAATGCCTGCGGCGCCATTTTTATTTGGTTCGCCGAGGTGCTGGCTTATGAGTGGGAGTCGAGCGAGCTGTTTCGGGAAGCGATGACTGCCCGGACGACCAGCATGATGCGTTCGACCCGCGCACCGGGCCGGATTCGGCCTGAACGTTCGAGTTCGGCGAGCCCATGCAGGGCTGCCCAAAAGGTCTCGGACACGTTTTCGACATCGGCACTGAACGGCGCGACGACCGACGCGATCGCTTCGAAACCGGCCCGCAGTTCCGGTCGGGTCTCAGCATCTGCAAACCGCAGATCGGTCGGGAGCGTGAACATCGCCTCGTAGAGCGCGGGACACCGCACGGCAAAGCCAAGATAGGCCATGGCGACACGCTCGAGGGCGTTTTCTTGCCCCGCCGCTCCATGCGCCGCTTCCCGAAGTGCCACCGTGAGTTCTTGGAAACCCTCGAGTGCAACGGCTGAAACGATCGCATCCCTGTTCTCGAAATGCGAGTACAGGACCGGCTGGCTATATTCGATCTCTTCGGCGAGGCGGCGAACCGTGACGGCATCCCATCCGTCGCGCTCCGCAATCAGGCGCGCTGCCGCGACAATGCGGGACTCGCGCTCGGCCCGTTGCCTGCCCTTGCGCTCGGCGATACTCAACTTTTCACCTCCTGCCCCGAATAGTCCACATGCCCGTGATGATACGGAAGCTTGAAAATCTAGCATTGCTAGATTATATTCCGTCACTACACCACGAAGCACAGGACACTGCAATGCATTGGCTTTCGTTCGGACTGGCGCTGTTCCTCGCCCTCGCGATTATCGCGATCGGCACCCAATATCTTGTCAGGCCAATGTCTGCGACTCGCAGTTTCGGTCTGCCGCTTCCAGAAAACGGCGCCAATACCGCCTGGTGGCTTCGCCTCAAGGGCGTGCGCGACATTGCGTCGGGACTGGCGGTCCTCGCGTTCATGGTGTTGGGCACGCCACTTGGGATCGGCATCGTCCTGCTCGTGGAAGCCGTCATCCCCATTGGCGACATGCTGCTCATTCTTGCCGCGAAAGGCTCCACCAAAAGCGCCTTCGGCATGCATGGCGCAACGGCCGTGCTGATGGTCCTCACCGCAATTTCGATGATGATGGGAGGGCGCTGAAATGATCCACACGGTTTCGATCTGGCTTCTCGCCGCCGGCTTCTTTGGCGCCGGTCTATTCAACGCGATTGGCACGTCCGCATCGCAAAGCGATTACGCCCGGTGGGGTTACCCGCGCTGGTGGGGCCGTTTGACCGGCGCACTGGAAATCCTATCCGCCGTTCTGATTGCGCTACCGGCAACTCGCATGATTGGGCTGGCGCTCGGGGCGCTAATCATTGCGGCAGCGGTTTTGACCGTTCTGCGTCATCGCGACTTCTCGCACCTTGTGCCGCTTGGTGTCTTTGTCGTCGTGATCGCGCTCGCAGGAATCCCGGCTTGAAAGGGCCGCGCGCTGATCTGCACATCCGGCACAATCAGCGCGCGAATGCCAACGCGGGGGACTCAGCCGTTGCCGCCGTGAAAGAGCGTTAGCTTGTTCGACACCGAATTCACGCCTTGCACCGAACGCGCAACCTCTTCCGCCTGGCGAATCTGGTCGCCGGTGCGAACCGTGCCGCTCAGCGTCACAGCGCCGCTGCGCGCGCGAACGAAAACGCCGGACACGTTGAATCCCTGCGCCCTCGACAACGCACGTCGCACGGCACGGGCAAGTGCGCGGTCCGCCTTCTTCTCGCTGGGCGCCGCCTGGGTCGTGCCCGGCGCCATCGACGCGTCCGTTGGCGCATTTTCCGTTTGGGCATGCGCCACGCCAGCGGCGGTCAACAGAAAAGACGCAAACACGGCGCATCGCAGATTCGATTTCATGACCTACTCCTGACATTGCCGCGCAGGGACGCGCCGGCCGCCGTCCATATTGCACCTCCACGCAAACACCCGCTCCGAAGGCGCTCGCATCGCGCCGTCGCACTATACGACCGCTGATGCCGCCGCCACGCCCAGGAAGGTCTGCACGATGCCTCGCTTGCGTTGGCTGTGAAGGCAGGCCACCGAATCGATATTGCAGTCGCGCAGCTCCTCCACCGGGATGGCGACGCAATGCGCGCCCTCGGGAATCTCGCGCTCGAGCACGAATCCGATGCCGAGGCCTTTCCGGACCGCTTCCAGAACGGCCTCGCGGCTACCGAGTTTCATCGCCGTCGGGAGCGAAATCCCTGCGCCTCGCAAGGCTTCGTCGACCAGACGCTGGGTATTGGAACCCGCCTCCCGGCGAATCACGGCATACGCCGCGAGATCGCCGAGCGACACGCTTTTGGCCGCGGCGAGCGGATGATGCCCCGGTACGAGCACCCGCATGCCCTGACGCGCGACGGGGATCGACGCCACACGCGCATCGCTCCTGGCATTGCCGATGACCACCGCGTCGACCCGATACGCGAGCAGATCATCCCAGACCTCGCGCTGACTTCCGAACGAGACTGAAATTTCGATATCGGGGTATTGCGCACGAAAGGCGGCCACCACCTGAAGCACCACCTGTGGCCCGTCGGCGGCGAGTTTGAGGCTGCCGTGCTGGAACCTCGTCGCCCGGCTCACCATGTCCTCGATCTGCTCTTCCGCCGCAAACATCTGGCGGGTCAATTCAAAGAGCGGCTTAGCGGCATCGGTGGGTTGAACGCCCTCATTCGTGCGGATAAAGAGCGCCTGCTTGCAATCCTCTTCGAGATTGCGGATCTGCGCCGTGATGGCCGGCTGCGTCAGACCGAGAAGATTCGCCGCCTTCGAAAAACCGCCCTCGCGCACGACTGCATCGAACGCCCTGAGCTGGAAATAGCGCATCGCCACCTTGAACCTCGCCCCATCAATCTCAATGCGAAAATATAGCACCGGCATTAATTTGACTGCCACAGGTACGCGCTCTAAGCTCGATGCCGTTGCGGTCGTGGCTAGCCGCCCGCCCTCTTATAAGTCTGGGGAGATTCGAAATGAGCAAAGAGATCGACTACCTCAATCCCGCCCTCCCGCGAGGCCTGCGGCGAGTGGCGATGCCCGTGGTCGACGCGACTCCGGCAACGCTGAACGGCTATGGCAAGCTGGTGGACGACCCGCACGCCTGCCAGGTGGAAATCGTCCAGTGGCCCGCCCTGGGGTCTAGACCGATCGACCCGGGAACCGGCGATGAAGCGGGCACGACCGAAGGCACGTTCGTCAGCGAATGGCGCGGCGACATCCTCTACGGGCGCAACGAAGCGGTTGGCGGCAATTATGTTCTCGCGTACGCAACGCAGCCAGACGACGCGCGCGAAGACAGCGCTACCGTACCGGAACGCATGTTGTTATGGCATGCGAACTATCACCCCGACGGCGGGCAACTGTTCTTTCCGCTCGATCGTCGCCCGTTCTATGTTCCGCTGGCATTGCCGGGCGACGATATTACGCCGGAGAAGTTCGTGTGCTTCCGCTTCGACGGACGCCAGGGTCTCTATATCCACCCCAACATCTGGCACGAAGGCGTGTTCACGCTCGACGGGACTCAGCGATTCTTCGACAAACAAGGCGCCGTGCATGCACGCGTCTCGGTCGAATTCGCATCGGAGTTTGGCTGTCTGCTCGAGGCCGCCATCGCGCGTGACTAGCGCGCGTTGCTCGAGCGGGTCACGTCCTTTGCTTCCGTATCGACGGCATCGCTTTGCTGCAATGCATGCTGCCGCTCAGGCGTTTCGCCTTGCGCCATGCCTTCCTTGAATCCCTTCACCGCGACGCCCAGATCGCCTCCGATGTTCCGTAGCTTGTTCGTACCGAAAACCAGTGCCACGATCAGCAGGACGATCATCCAATGCCAGATGCTCAACGAACCCATAACTGAAAATCCTCTCTTTGCCGTCGCGCGCGTCGCTTGCGACGAATGAATGAACCTTGCGGCCCGACCCGGCGTATCGCCCGATGTTCCGCAGGCGTATTGGAACGCGCCGATGTGTCTCGCTCGTTTCCTTGAACGGCGGTTTTGTATGCGCATGTACGCATGCGCCCCGTAGATACACGCCTATACAAAGAGGGCGCGGTTCCAGAGAAGCGTTTAATGTTCCCACCGGCGACGCCCCGCTCGTCTGACAAATTTACGAAACCGTAAGCTATCCGCAGGCACAAGGCATATCCCATAGACCCAGGTACACCCCCTGGATAAATCTGATTGACGATTTCCATGTCGTCTGACAACAATATCCATGGTGATCGAGTCAGCCGCTCCTGTTCGATCTCGCCGCTGTAACCGTGCCTCTCACGTTCGCATTAGCGTCGCCACGCGGCCCAATCGCCGCCCAATCGCCGCCCAATCGCCGCCGTAGTCGAGCCACGCTTTCTTCAGCAAAACAATCCAGCGAGACAACATAGGAGAACGAATCAAATGGCAATATATGACCAGGACGATCCCCAGCCCTCAACAGCCCGCAACCATGCGCCCGCCTCGCCCAAACGGCGCGCGTTCATGGCCTTCGCCGGCGCGTCCGCAGGCGCAAGCCTCCTCGCCGCCAGCCGCGCAGCGGCAGCAGCCGATTCCATATTTCCCACGCCTGCCGCATTCGGAGGCAAGATTCCGCAGCCGCCCGGGCACGCCGCCGGCGACCCGATCTGGGGCCCGGACGGCCAGGCCACGGCGATCATCAGGAGACTTGCCCATGTCGATCGGTCGCTGTTCTCGCGCGCCGATTTTCACGTGACGAGCTACGGTGCGCGCACACTGCCGCCCACCGCGCTGATTACGTCGACCGCGTGGCCGGGCGGCAAGATTCCATGGGTGACGGGCGGCACGGAACAGACCGCGCATCCGACCAGCGATCTGCAGAGCCCCGGCTCGGGCGTGATGGTGCCGTGCGACTACACGGGCACGCAATACGACTCATGCACGGCGATCAATGCCGCGGTTGTCGACGCGAGCCGCGCCGGTGGCGGCCGCGTGGTGGTGCCGGCCGGCAACTGGTACTGCGGCGGTCCGATCGTGTTGCTGAGCCATGTGAACCTCCACCTGGAATCGGGCTGCACGATCTATTTCAGCCCGAATCCTGCGGACTATGCGAAAAACGGCCCGTACAAGACGGCCAACGGCAATCTGTACCACACGCGCTGGCAGGCGAACGACTGCCTGAATTTCGGCTCGCCGATTTATGCCTTCCGCCAGACCAACATCGCCGTGACCGCCGACGACAACACCTGCGTGCTGAACGGTCAGGCGATGACACCGATGCAGTTGAGCACCCAGCCGCCGACCTCGTGCTGGTGGACCTACAAGGGAAGCAGCAACACCTACGGCTGCGCCGGTTCATCGACGCCTTCTCAGGCCTATGTGAATTCGAACAACGTCGCGCTAACGAGCCTCCCCGCTGGCCAGATCCAGAACCCGCAGGCGAATGTCTCCTTTACGAACCCGTACGGCGTGACGACGTCGCTGATGACCCTCCTCACGGGCACGGGCTGGAACCAGGACCAGAACTATCTGCCCGCGCTGTCCGAGCTGCGCGTGCCCGTCGAGAACCGCATATTCGGCAACGGTCACTATCTGCGTCCGTGCATGATCGAGTTCATCGGCTGCACCAACGTCTATCTGCAGAACTACCACACGCAGAACACGCCCTTCTGGCAGCACCATCCCACCGATTGCACGAACGTGGTCATCGACGGCGTGTTTGCCGATAGCGTCGGACCGAACAACGACGGCTTCGATCCAGACGCGTGCAATCACGTGCTGGTGCAAAACGTTCAGTTCAACACCGGCGACGACTGCATCGCGATCAAGTCCGGCAAGTATCTCGACACCGGGTACGGCCCGATGCAGAACATCGTCGTGCAGAACTGCACGATGCAAAGCGGCCACGGCGGCCTGACGATCGGCAGCGAAATGAGCGCGGGCGTGCGCAACGTCTACGCCCGCAACCTGACGATGCAAAACGAGAACTGGGCGAGCAACCCGCTCAATATCGCGCTGCGCTTCAAGAGCAACATGAATCGCGGCGGCTTCATCAACAACGTCTGGATCAACGGCGTGACGCTCGCCAATGGCGTGAACCTCGCGGGGAAATACGGCGGCGGCTCGCTTGGGGCTGCGATCAGCAAGATCACGGGCACGGGCACGACCGGTCTCGCGACGAACCCGTCGACGGGCCAGGGCGGCCTGATCACGTTCGACTGCGATTACAGCCCGTCCGGCGACGCGGTGCGCTGGAGTCCGTCCGTGATCAGCAACATCAACATCACGAACGTGAACGCAAGCAACGTGTCGGGCGCGGTGTCCTACTCGATGCCCTCGGGCTTCGTCGCCGGGTCGAACTCGTGCTTCCAGGCGATCGTCATGCAGGGCCCCGAAGCGGTCGATTACAACGGTCCACTGCCGGTGCCGAGCGTGAGTCCGATCAGCGGCGTCACGATCTCGAACTGCAACCTCGGCAACCCGGTGTGCGCGGGGGCGGTACCGACCACGCCTTCGACATCGGCGACGGCCGCGCCGGGGCCGGTCTTCGCGAGCAACGTGAGCGGCATCACGCTGACCAATGTGGTGATCGCGGGCACTACGTACAACACGTCGCTGACCGCACCGGCGACCTGATATCGACGCAACGCACACGGAACGCGTGGGAAGCGCGTTCCGTGTGCGCGGCGATCGGTTTCTTCAGCGTGGTTCCTTCTCCGCCGGAGGTTGCCGGCGTTTCGGCGCCGGCTCATTTCCGGAGCCCACCGGCTCGCGCGTACAGGCGTCCGGCGGCATGACAAAGGGAATGTCGTCGCGGCAACACGCATATACCGGAAACCCGTATGCGTTCGTCCCGACGATGGTCGTTGGCCCGTGCAGCGGGCACACCGCCTTCATGGCGCCTCCCGAAACGCATTGCTCGATGGCTTGTAGCATACCCCTCTCGGGGCATGACTCAAGCCTTCTTCACGTAGGCATTGCACCAGCCTTTGGCGTCGACGATCTTGCCGCCATAGGTCGCGCACGGACCATTCGGCGCGCCCGGCTTGCCCTGAAACAGCTGGCAGTTCGCGCAGGTCTGCCCCGCCTGGAAGCGCGGGAACTTCGTCTTGTCGACTTTGCTCGCGTCAGTCTTGTAGCCGAGCGCCATGGCGGTCGGATCGCTCTCGGAGAGCACCGGAGCGTCGGCGCGGGATTCGCTGGAAAGCGCCGCCGTGGAAGCCACGGAGGCGGCAAGGATCATGAAGCGACGACGGGAAAGCGGCATGGTGGGGCTCCTGAGAAACACGAACGAATCGGCCAGCCGATCAGCAACCACGAGAGCCGGGTACGTTCCATGCTTCTTTCGTGTGCTATTTATTTATAACACTTCGCGATGTCTTGTAAAGAACCGAAACATTGGGCATCGGATGCTTCCTTATTTACTTCGTAATGCAAATCAATTTTCATGGCGAGCGAAGACTCGGCATCACAGCGGCGCCGTATTGACTTCACCAGGCCGCGCAGACCTTGCCGAAATGCGCCCCGGCCTGCTGATGACGAAACGCATCGGCCAGTTCGTCCAGCCCGAACGTCCGGTCGAGCACCGGGCGAATGCCAGCCTGGTCGAGCGCCGCGACGTACTCTTGCTGCTGGCGCCGGCTGCCCACGATCAAGCCCTGCAGGCGCGCCTGCTTCGCCATCAGCAAGGAGGTCGGCACCGTGCCTTCGCGTCCGGTCAACACGCCGATCAGCGCGATGTGGCCGCCCACGCGCACCGCGTCGATCGACTGGGCGAGCGTACCCGGACCGCCGACTTCGATCACGTGATCCACGCCCTTGCCGCCCGTCATGTCGCGCACGAGCGCGCCCCACTTTTCGTGTTGCCGGTAGTTGACCACCTGGTCGGCGCCCAGCGCTTTCGCACGCGCCAGCTTCTCGTCCGACGATGACGTGACGATGACCGAAGCGCCCATCATCCGCGCGATCTGCAACGCCGCGATCGACACGCCGCCGGTGCCGAGCGTCAGCACGGTGTCGCCGGCCTTGAGGCCGCCGTCGACCACCAGCGCGCGCCATGCGGTGAGTCCAGCCGTCGTAATCGTGGCTGCGTCGGCGTAGGTCCAGCCGCGCGGCGCGAGCGTGAAGGCGCTCGCGGGCCGCACGGCGTGCAAAGTCGCGAAGCCATCCGCGCCGTCGCCGGGCGTCTGCGCGAAGTTGCCCACGGCCTGCCACGGCAACCCGTCCGCCCATTGCGGGAAGAAGCACGACACGACGTGGTCGCCGCGCTTGAACTCCGTCACGACCGCGCCGACCGCCGACACCACGCCTGCGCCATCGGACATCAGCACGCGGCCATCTGCTGTAGGGATCGCGCCGTTGGCGACCAGCAGGTCGTGAAAATTGAGCGACGTAGCGTGAAGCTCCACGCGGATCTCGCCGGCGCCCGGCGCGCCGGGCTCGGCGATATCGCGCAGCTCGATGCGATCGAGCCCGCCCGGCGCACGCACCACGGCGGCCTTCATGGCCGTGCTCCCTTCGCCTTGCGCGCGGCGTCGACGAGGCCGTCGAGCCAGTCCTGGTGCCCGTTGATCATCAGATTCGGGCGCGTTTTCGCCAGCGTCACAGCCGGTTTGCCCTTCTGCGATTCCTGCGTGAGCACACGCACGCGGCCGCCGGAAAGGTCTTCGATCAGCCAGGCGTGAATCACATCCAGACGCGTTTGTGCGTCGCCCTCGGCCCAGCCGTGCCACGCCACGCGTGCGGGCTGGCCTGCGGCCGGCGGCACGTGCTCGGTCACTTTGGCCTGCACCGGGAAGCCGAAGGTCTTGAATTGAAAACGCGCGCCCGCGCTCAGCTCGGGCCCCAGGCCGTCGTGGAAGCCGACATCCGCGGAATTGCTGTAATAGCTGGGCCACACGGTCGCGTTGTTGAGTAACGGCCAGACGTCGGCGGTGGAGAGGCCCGCCACGATCACTTCGTTGGAACAGAAGTTATCGGTCGTGCCGGGCAAGTAGTCTTCGGGCCAGAAAATCTCGTTCATGTTCGTTACCTTTCGATGCTGTCGGTTTCGGTGCGGTGGACACGAGAAATCATGCGGGCTATGCTGAAATAAATCCAATCGCGACTCATTATTTCGGCCATAAACCATGTTGATATCAGAATGCTCGATCTGAATCTCTTGCGGGCGCTTGACGCCCTGCTCGACGAACGCAACGTCACGCGCGCCGCGCAGCGTCTGTCACTCACGCAGCCAGCCGTGAGCGCGATGCTGACGCGTCTGCGTGAGAGTTTCGGCGATCCGCTGTTCGTGCGCTCGCAACGTGGCATCGTGCCGACCGAACGCGCACTACAACTGGCCGCGCCGCTCAAACAGGTGTTGAGCGAAATCGAGCAGATGCTGCAGCCGCAGGCCTTCGCGCCAGCCGAGGCCGAGATGACGCTCACCCTCGCTTCGACCGACTACGCGCTGCGCGCAGTCGTCGTGCCGTATCTCGCGCGGCTGCGGGAAACGGCGCCCGGCGTGCGCGCCGTGATCGTGCCGGTACAGCACGAGCGTCTGCAAGCGCAACTCGAAAGCGGCGACGTGGATCTGGCCCTGATCACACCGGAGACCGCGCCCGCCGATCTGCATGCGCGGCGCCTCTTCGACGAGCGTTACGTATGCGTGATGCGCGCGGATCACCCCGCCGCCCAGCGGCGGCTCACGCTGGAGCGCTTTTGCGCGCTCGATCATGCGCTGGTGTCGTATGAGGGTGGAAGCCTGAGCGGCGTCACGGACGAGGCGCTGGCGCGCGTGGGGCGCGCACGTCGCGTGACGGTGTCGGTGAACAGCTTTCTCGTGCTGCCCGATCTCTTGCTGACGAGCGATCTGATCGCGGTCGCGCCGTCACGGCTCGTGAAGAACGCACCGGGGCTCGCCGTGGTCGAGCCGCCGCTGGCGATACCGGGGTTCACCAAGACGCTCGCGTGGCACGAGCGCACGCATCGCTCGCCAGGGCATCAGTGGGCGCGCGCGTTGTTGTTCGAGACGTGTGAGGCGTTGGCGAGCGACGCGCCGGGGTGATGCCGTCACGTCGGCGCGCGTAAAGGCGATCAGCAGGACGGGCTGCCGTTGGCCGTGCAGAACGCCGCGGGCGCACCCGCGATGAGCGGAAGCGGCGTGACGGGTCCTGGCGGTGGCGGCACAATCCTCACGGCGCCGCACCACGAGGTATGGCTGTGCCCCGCGCTGGGCACGCAGGGCGCAACGGCTGCGCGCAGCTCATCGGCCGCTTCCTCGCTCAGTTCGTTGCGCTCGCGCGCTTCGAGCGCGGGCCGCAGCTGGTCGCCCAGCCACGACGCGAACGCGACGACACAGCCCGCCGCGACAGCGAGCAGCATGACCCGCGCCTTGTGCTCGCGCAGCTTGATGAGCAGGCGCAGCGCCGCCGGCCGGCCAGCGATGGGCGCCTCGCGCCCGGCGGCGGCATGCACTGCCGCTCCTTCGATGATTCTCGTTGCCACTGTCTATTCGTTTTGCTCTTGTGATTGCGCCTCACGCCCGTATCGAGGCATACGGGTTAACGGCAGGTCGGCGCAATCCGAAAGGGGCGCAACGAAAATATTTGGAGGCCTCAGCGGCCCTCGCGCGAGCGCTCCGCAAACGCGAACACGGTTTCGCGGAACCGCTCCACCGCCGGATTGTGCACCGCGGGTTTCGTCACGAGATGCAGCGGCGCGCGAAACGCCTCGTCCCCGGCCATGCGGCAGTAGCGCACGCTCTCCTGCTGGTAGCGCCGCATGGAAGCCGGCACGAGCGTCACGCCGCCGCCCGCGGCCACGAGGTCGATCGCAGTGACCATGCGCGGCACCTCGTCGACCACGCGCAACTGCACGCCATGGGCTTCGCAGGCGCGCACGAAATCGGCGTACATGCCCGGCTATGCATCGATCGGCATCGCCGCGCCGCTCATCGTGCTGCTCGCGCGCATCCTGCAAGGGCTGTCGGTGGGCGGCGAGTTCGCCACCGCCGCCTCGATGCTCACCGAGTACGCGCCGCCCGGCCGCAAGATGTTCTATGGCAGCTTCACTCGGGCGGCGCCCAGGTCGCGCATCGCTATGCCATCCTGAGCACCGCGCCCGAGCAATGCGCCCAACGCGGCGTGCCGCTGCGCTTCGTGATCGCGAATCCCTCTTCCTGGGTGTATTTCGATTCGTTGCGACCGCAACCGGATGGCAGCTTCGCCCCTGCGGATCGCACCGCATGCCCCGACGTCGACGACTGGAAGTACGGCATGTGCAAGCTCCCGCGCTATGCGGCAGCCACGCACGATGCCGCCACGCTCGAGCGCCGCTACATCGGGCGGGAAGTGGTGTATCTGGCAGGCGAGCGCGATTGCGACCCCGCGCACGCGGCGCTCGACCGCTCGTGCGCGGCCAGCGCGCAGGGGCCTCACCGGCTCGCGCGAGCCCTAACCTGTTACGCCTACCTGCGCGCGAGGCACCCGCAGTTGCGCCATACGTGGTTCGAGGTGCGGGGTGCGGGCCACAACGCCGAGGCCATGTTCCTCTCCGGGCCCGGCATACGCGCTTTGTTCGGCGCACGTGCCACGATCGACACGGCACGCGCGGCGAGCCAGGCACAGAGCGCAGACGGCGCAGACGATTGAAGCGGGCGGCCGTCGTATCATAGCGGCTCGATTCCCGCCGGCTGCGCGCACTCGCCCGGCCGCCCAACGACCGCCATGAGACGCCTTCCCCCGCTCAACGCCCTGCAGATTTTCGAAACGGTCGCCCGCTACGGCAGCTTTACGCGCGCGGCCGAGCACCTTTGCCTCACACAGGGCGCAGTCAGCCGGCAGATCCTCGCGCTCGAGCAGTACTACGGCCTGCCGCTCTTTCGCCGCTCGTCCAAAGGTCTCACGCTCACCGCCGAAGGCGAGCAACTGCTGCCGGCCGTGCGCGACGGCTTCGGGCGTATCGAAGAAGCCTCGCAGCGCCTCACGCGCCAGCGCACCGAGCTTGCGCTCAAGGTCCCGACCTGCGTGATGCGCTGGATGCTGCCGCGCATCATGCGCTTCCAGAACGAGCACCCCGACCTGCAGATCCAGATCACGACCACCTGGGGACACGAAGTCGACTTCCAGGCCGAGCCGTTCGACGCGGCGATCATCTACGGTTCGTCGCCCGGCGCCGACGTGCATGCGGTGCCGCTCTTCGACGAATACCTCACGCCCGTCTGCACGCCCGAGGTGCTCTCGCGCCGCCCGCTCGTCAAGCCCGACGACCTCGCGCACCAGACCCTGCTGCACCCCACGCGCGACCACGCTGACTGGCGCCTGTGGCTCGCGCGCGCGGGCGCGAAGAAAGTCGATGCCGATCTCGGTCCCACGTTCGAATCGCTCGATCTCGCGGCCACTGCCGCCATGCAGGGGTTCGGCGTCGCCATCACCGATCGCACGCTCGTCCGCGAGGATGTCGAGACACGCCGCCTCGTCATGCCCTTCGACCTCGCCGTACCCACGGGCTCGCGCTACTATTTCGTGTACCCCGAATGTGTGGCCCAGCAGAACAAGGTGCAGCTGTTCAGCGACTGGATGGGCCGGGACCGCTCGACGCCGTAGCGCGCCATGAGGGCGGCGCATGGCGGCCATGAGAATTAATCGATTGCATGCGGGCTGCTCTTTCGGCGTAATGGGGCGCTCCGCGCAAGGCCCGATCTTCCGGCAACCTCGCATTTGACACACCATGCGGCCGCGCGCCGCCCGAAGGGAGACCGACCATGCAGAGCGCCGCGCAGGCCCGCTCGAAGCTGCCCGATGTAGGCACGACGATTTTCACGGTAATTGGCCAGCTTGCCGCCGAGCATCAGGCGCTGAACCTCTCGCAAGGCGCACCGAATTTCGACCCGAGCGCGAAACTCGTGGATGACGTGGCCGCCGCCATGCGCGCGGGCCACAACCAGTACGCGCCGATGGCGGGCCTGGCCGACTTGCGCGAAGCGCTCGCCGCGAAGTTCGAGATGCTCCATGGCGCGCACTACGACCCGTCGAGCGAGGTGACCGTGCTCGCGAGCGCGAGCGAAGGCCTGTACTCGACGATCAGTGCGCTCGTGCATCCCGGCGACGAGGTCATCTACTTCGAGCCCGCGTTCGACAGCTATGCGCCCATCGTGCGCCTGCAGGGCGCGCTGCCCGTGGCGATCAAGCTCGCGCAGCCGCATTTCCGCGTGGACTGGGACGCAGTGAGCGCGGCCATCACGCCGCGCACGCGCATGATCATCGTGAACACGCCGCACAATCCCACGGCCACGATCTTCGGCGAGGACGACATCGCGCGGCTCACGGCGCTCACGCGCAATACCGACATCGTGATTCTCTCCGACGAGGTGTACGAGCACGTGGTCTTCGACGGCGCGCCGCACCGGAGCATGGCTCGCTATCGCGAGCTGGCCGAGCGCAGCGTGATCGTTTCGTCGTTCGGCAAGTCTTATCACGTCACGGGCTGGCGCGTGGGCTATTGCCTTGCCCCCGCCCAACTGATGGACGAGATCCGCAAGGTCCACCAGTTCATGGTCTTTTCCGCCGACACGCCCATGCAGTATGCGTTCGCGCAGGCGCTTGCCGAGCCGAAGACATATCTGGGACTCGCGGCCTTCTACCAGCACAAGCGCGACCTGCTCGCGCGCGCGCTGGCAGCCTCGCGCTTCGAACTGCTGCCGAGCGAAGGCAGCTTTTTCATGCTCGCGCGCTTCCGGTCTTTCTCCGACGAGCGCGACAGCGACTTCGTGCTGCGACTCATCCGCGACGCCCGCGTGGCGACGATTCCGCTCTCGGCGTTCTACACCGACGGCACCGACGAAGGCGTCATCCGCCTCAGCTTCGCCAAGGATGACGAAACATTGCTCGAAGGCGCACGCCGCCTTTGCGCGATCTAGCGCACCCCATTCGAAACACAACGAACCTGATCGGCAAGGAGATCACCATGAAGCGACTCAACGCGCTCCTCGCGCTGGCATGCGTGTGCGGCGTACTCGGCCCCGCATCGACATTCGCCGATACGAACCTGTTGCGCTTCGGCGTCGAGGCGCAGTATCCGCCGTTCGAGACCAAAGCCGCGGACGGCACGCTGCAAGGCTTTGACATCGACATCGGCAATGCCGTGTGCGCCAAGGCGGGCATGACCTGCAAATGGGTCGAAACCTCGTTCGACGGCCTGATTCCCGCGCTTCAGGGCCGCAAGTTCGACGCCATCAACTCGGCGATGAACGCCACCGAAAAGCGCCGCGAGGCCATCGACTTCACCACGGTGATCTATCGCGTGCCGAGCCGCCTGATTGCGCGCAGTGACAGCGGACTCGTCGCGACTGCCGCGTCGCTCAAGGGCAAACGTGTCGGCGTGCTGCAATCGTCGATTCAGGAAACCTATGCCAAGGTGCACTGGGAGCCGGCCGGCGTGAGCGTCGTGCCCTATCAGGACCAGAACCAGATTTACGCGGATCTCGGCGCGGGGCGTCTCGATGCAACGCTCGTGCTCGCGCCTGCGGGCCAGAAGGGCTTTCTTTCGCAACCCGAAGGAAAGGGTTTCGCGTTCGTGGGCGAAGCCGTACGCGACGACAAGATTCTCGGCAGCGGCGTGGCGTTCGGCATCCGCAAGGGCGATACAGCCTTGCGCGAGCGCCTGAACGCGGCCATTGCAAAGCTCGAGTCCGACGGCACGGTCACATCGCTCGCGCACAAATACTTCGGCGACATCGACGTTTCGCCGAAGTAAGACGCAGCACTCAGGGGCGGCCGTATGGCATGAACGAAGTCAGCGCCGCCCCTCGCGCGAATTGCGGTTCACGGGCTCGTCGTTCTGCGTGCGCTCCTGGTACGCATCGCCGCCCCGGCGGTCCGTGTCCTCCTGGCCGCTCTCCACGTCGCTATGCCCCTGGCGGCCCACCGAGCGCGGCTCGTGCGGATGACGCCGCGCGAGCGGCTCGCTGCCTTCGTGCTGCGGGCTCTTGACGTTCGTACCGTCGTCGTCCGGCGTCTCGTGATGCTTCATGATTGCCTCCTTGTCAGCGCAACGCGCCTCCGCTCATTCGCGCAGCGGCTCGACGCTGCGGGTGGGGTCGAAGTCGGCCCAATGACCTTGCTGCCAACGTCCGTCGGCGCGCTCGATCTCCACGCCGCCCGCCGCGCTCAGTACCTGCGCCGCCGTGTGCTCGGTGCCGGAGCTCACATGCACGGCCACCAGCACGCCGGACTCGCGGGCCTTCGGCGTGCCATCGGGCTCGTAGCCGACGTCGGGCTGGCGCGCCTTGCCGCCACCCCTCGTCTGCCATAGCGCGCCCGCGAGCGTGCCCACATAGGCGCCGACGCCGGCGGCCACCGCCAGCACCACCAGCGAGTGGAATACGACGTACGAGATCAGCACGCCGAGCACGAGCCCGATCACCGCGCCTCCCGCAGCCCCCGTCGCCGCGCCCAGCGACGTGCCGCGCGCGCCCGGGTCGACGAACTCGTCGCCGCCCACCGGAAAGCGCGCGTGCTGGCCGCTCGGGTTCACGAAGAACGAGGCGACATCCTCGCCGACAAAGCCGTTCGAATGCAGCTTGTCGACGGCCACTTCCGCTTCGTGCAGGGTCGTGAAGCGGCTCGCAACGATCATAGACATGGCTCTCTCCTTGCAGGCTTCGATGAGTGGAAGTTCCTGACCGAGCGCGCACGCGTCGTGCCATTCGCCTGCGCTCGATCCGATGCGCGCCTTCGCCTGCCGCTTGCCGCGTAGCGCATCGGCCGTGCCCAGGCACGGTTGGAACGCCCGATGCGCGCTGTGAAGTCACGCAAAAGCGCACGCAAAAGCGCGCGCAAAAACGGCCATCGAGACGGGAGCCCCTATGAACACCTTCGATTTCGACCAGCGTCTGGAGGAGATCCAGATCGCTCTCGCAAGTATTTTCGAATCGCCCAAGCGGCCGGCGGTCAGCCTCATCGACGAGGGCGAGACGATCGTTATCCAGCTTTCCTGGGTCGTGGACTCGCACCGCGACACCACGCTCGACGCGCGCTGCGCCGCCACGCTGCGCTTCTCGCGCGCGCAACTCGACCGCTACGCCGAGATGGACACGGCGCGCCGGCGCATGATCCAGCAGCGCATTCGCGAGCGCGTGCGCGAACGCTTCGAGGCACGGCAGACGCAGCCGGCCACCGAGGGCGCGTGCTCGATCGAAATCGACGTCGACGATTCCGAGTTCGAAACGCCCGAAGGCTTTCTTTGAGCCACGCGCACGCCTAACCTGCGGCTGCCGCCGGGCGCTCGACCCGCGAGCGCGACGAAGCGTGCAGCCCGAGGTTCGCCAGCAGCGCGACCAGCGCCGAGCCGGTCACGTACCACGCCGGCGCGGCCGGCGACCCGCTCATGCGCACGAACGCCGCGCAGAGCAACGGCGCAAACCCGCTGAACACGACCACCGAAACGTTGTACGCGAGTGCGATGCCGCTAAAGCGCACCTGCACCGGAAAGAGGTCGGCGAGAACCGCGGCCCACGTGCCGCTTGCGAGCGAGAACACCAGCGCGGCGAACACGAACAGGACGACCACGTTCACGCTGTGCGCCGCTAGCGCCGTATAGAACGGCCAGGCGAGCGCGGCGAGCAGCACGCAAGACACACGCAGCAAGTACCGGCGCGGCACGAAGTCGCCAGCCCAGGCCGCCGCGAGCAGCCCCACCGAACTCACGAGCAAGTACGCATTCTGGGCGAGCGCGGCCTCACGCGGCGCGTATTTCAACGTTTCGATCAGATACGCGGGCATGTGGCCGTAGAGCACGCCGTTGAAGCCCGCCATCACCGCAATCGAAAGCGCGCCGCCCACCACCGCGCCGCGATGGTGGCGCAGCGTTTCGCGAAACGGCTGCTTCACCACCGCGCCCTGCATTTGCCGGAATTCGGGCGACTCGTCGAGATTGCGGCGCAGCAGATACGAAACGATCCCGCACAGCCCGCCCACGAGGAACGCGATGCGCCAGCCGTAGCTCGCGGCGTCGGCGGGGGTGAGCGCGGACTGCACGACGAGATTGACGATCGTCGCGAGCATCACGCCCGTATTGATCGCGCAGACGATCACGCCGGCCGCGAGGCCCGCGCGGCGCGGCGCCGCTTCCACCGCATAGGTGATCGCGCCGGGCATTTCGCCTCCCACGCAAAAGCCTTGCAGCACGCGCAGGCCGATCAGCGCAACGGGCGCGGCAACGCCCCAGTGCGCGTAGTTGGGCAACAGGCCGATGCAGAGGGTGGCGACCGTCACGACGACGATCGAGCCCACGAACACGGGCCGCCGCCCGATGCGGTCGCCCAGGCTGCTGAGCACGATGCCGCCGAGCGGCCGGATGATATAGCCGATCGCGAGCACCGAAAACGTGAGCAGCATGCTCACGAGCGGGTCGCTCGCCGGGAAGAATTGCGCGGCGATCGAATGCGCGAAAAAGCCGTAAATCACGAAATCGTAGAACTCCAGCGAGCCGCCCAGACTCGCAATGAGGATCATCTTCCATTGGGCGCGGGTCAGGCCAGGCGCCGCGGCGTGCGACGCTGGCAGGGAGGGTGTCGTCTCCATATGCTCTCCTTGTTGATGGACCTGGCGGCGCTTGTGTTTCTGCTAGCGGATCTTCGTCCTACGCCACTTCTTCAAAATCATCGGCCCGGGCAGCCGCGTTGCATTGCGGACTGCCCGGGCCTTGGGTCAAGCGGCCTCTCGTCGCTGCAGCGCGCACGCAACGCCTGCACGTGCGAGCAGCGCTTCCACGTCGCTCGCGTCGTGCGCGACGCCGCCGACGTAGCGGTCGGGCCGCAGCAGCACGGCGCGCGCGCCGGCGTCCGCAAGCCAGGCGCGCAGCGGCTCCCGCTTGGCCGGCACGATCGCCACGCGCTCACGTTGGGCTGCGTTCGTCAGCGCGTTCTGCGCGTGTTGCGCAAGCGCTTCGTCGACGATCAGCGCGAAGCGATAACCGACGGCGTCATCGAGGCGCGAGCCGTCTTCGAACACGGGTTGCGGCCCGATATCGCCGCCCGCCGCACCGGCGTGCCAGCCCGGACCCAGACGCGGCTGGGGCGTGCGAAATTCGCGAATCGCCGCCGTCATCTCGCGGTCGCGCGCGGCAACGGCGTCGCTGTCGGTGGCCTGGATCACGCCGCCTAGCTGCACCGCCGTTTCGATGAACGTGCGCACGTGCGGCTCGCGCTCGCTCTCGTAGGTGTCGAGCAGCGCGTCGGGCAGCGCGCCGTCTATCACGTCGGCGAGCTTCCATGCGAGGTTCGAGGCGTCGCGTATGCCCGCGGCCATGCCCTGCCCCATGAACGGCGGCGTCTGATGCGCGGCATCGCCCGCGATCAGCAGCCTGCCGCGCCGCCAGCCCTGCGCGATCACCGAATGGAACGTGTAGATCGCCGAGCGTTCGAGTTGCGCGTGCGCCGGCGTGATCCAACGCGCGAGCCGCTCCCAGATCCATTCCGGCGTGCCGATGCGGCGCTCGTCGTCGCCCGGCATCACCATGATTTCCCAGCGGCGGCGGTTGTGCGGCCCACGCGTGTATGTGGTCGGCCGCGCGGGGTCGCAGTACTGGAGCGAGTAGTCGCCGAGATCGGCGCGCTCGCCCTCCAGCAGCACGTCCACCACGACCCAGCGCTCGTGCGATTTCAGATCGGCCAACTCGGTGCCGATGAAGCGGCGCACGGTCGAGCGCGCGCCGTCGCAACCCACCACGTAGCGCGCCGTGGTGTGCGCAAGGCGCCCTTGCGCCGTATCTTCGAAACGGATGCGCACGTGGTCGTCGCATTCGTCGAGCGCGAACACTTCGTGACGCAGGTGCACGTCGGCGCCGCCGCGCGCGGATAGTTGCGCACGCAACGCCCGTTCGAGATCCGGCTGATGGAATTTGTAGCTTGCGCACCAGCCTTGCGGGCCGATGCCGCCCGGCCGTGTCCAGTCGATCATCAGCTCGCCGCGCGCATTCAGGAACTTCATGCCGGGGCCGACGAACAAATTGGGCAGCAGTGTCTGCGCGATTCCCGCCGTCTGAAACACGCGCATGCATTCGCCGTCGAAGTGCACGGCGCGCGGCAGCTGGAACACGTCCTTGTCGCGCTCGAACACCACGACTTTCAGGCCGCGCAGCGTGAGCAGATTGGCGAGCGTCGCGCCGGTCGGCCCGAAGCCGATAATCGCGACGTCATAGTCTGGCTTCGAATTTGATTTGCATACCGAATTGTCTACGACATCCTTCATCCCATTCACCTGATCCGTGGCTAACTGAGTGAAAACTACGTGGATGACTGCGCCGCCCGCATCGCGCGGGCGGCGTCCTGCGGCTTACGCTTCGTCCGCGACGGGGTTCCTGAGCGTGCCGATGCGATCCACCTCGACTTCCACCACGTCGCCATGCTTCATGAAAAGCGGCGGATTGCGCTTCGCGCCCACGCCGCCGGGCGTGCCGGTCACGATCACATCGCCGGGGAAGAGCGGCGTGAAGGTGGAGAGATACGCGATCTGCTTCGCAATGCCGTGAATCAGCATCTGCGTGGTCGCGCGCTGCACTTCCTGGCCGTTCAGACGCGTAACCAGCGTCATCAGCGCGTTCGGCTCGATCTCGTCGCTCGTGACCATCCACGGGCCGAACGCACCCGTGCGGTAGAAGTTCTTGCCAGGTCCCCATTGGCCCGTATGGCGCTGCCAGTCGCGCACCGAGCCGTCGTTGTAGCAGCTGTAGCCCGCGATATGACGCCACGCGTCGGCCTCGGCGATACGCCGGCCGCCCTCGCCGATGATCACGGCGATCTCGCCTTCATAGTCGAACTGCGTGGACTCGCGCGGACGCAGCATGGGCTCGCCGGCGCCCACCTGCGAAGCCGGCAGGCGCATGAAGATCACGGGCTGCTCGGTGGTCTCGCGGTTGGTCTCCTTCACGTGCTCCGCGTAGTTCAGGCCCACACAGAAGATCTGCTGCGGATTGGCAATGACGGGCTCGAGCGTGACTTCGGCGAGCGGATAGTCGCCCTGGCCTTCGTTCGCGGCCCGTTCCGCTTCGGCGAATGCACCGGCGGCGATCAACGACTTGAGGTCGGCATAGCGGCCGCCCAGGCGCTTCTTGAGGTCGTACACCGCGCCGTCGCGCACGACGCCGAACGACGAACCTTCATGGGTGGAAAAGCTGGCGAGTTTCATGATGCTCCAATGAGAAAGAGGGTATTCGGTGGAAATGGGGGGCGCGCATTTCTTGTGCGTTTATCGTATTTTGAGAATACACTACGTAAAACGCACAGTACAACGTGATTTGCATCAGGGTTTATCACTATCACTGGAGACAGCATGACTCTGCCGAACACCGAACCAACCACCAGACGAACCGGCCTCACGCTCAGCCACATGGGTTTTTACGTGAGCGACATGGCGAAGGTCGAAGACTTCTATACGCGGGTGCTCGAATTCACGGTCACGGACCGCGGCACGCTGCCCTCGCCGCGCGGCACGGTCAGCCTCGTCTTTCTCAGCCGCGATCCCCGTGTGCATCACCAGATCGTGCTGGCGAGCGGCAGGCCCGAGCGGTTGGCGTTCAATCCGATCAACCAGATTTCGCTGGAGGCGGACAGCCTCGCCACGCTCAAGCACTTTCACCGGCGCTTCGTGGAGGAAGGGATGGAGGAGATCGTTCCGGTCACGCACGGCAATGCGATCTCGTTCTACGCGCGCGACCCGGAGGGCAACCGGCTGGAGATCTTCATCGACACGCCGTGGTACGTGGATCAGCCCATGCGTGTCGCCGTGGACTTTACGCTGCCCGACGACGCGTTGCTCGCCGAGGTCGAGCGCCATGCGAGCACGTTGCCGGGCTTCCGGCCGCGCGCGGAGTGGGAGCGGGAGATGGCGGCGCGTATGGGCGTAGCGTGACGCCGCGCCGTCTTATGCCTCGATCAATGCACGCACGCGCGTGGAAATGCGCGCGGCGGCTTCCTTCACGGCCTCGACCACGCGCTCGAGGTTGAAGAACGCGAGGCGCTGCTCGGGCACGACGAGCGCGAGCGCGGCCACGGCTTCGCCCGATGCGTCGGTGAAGAGCGGCGAAGCGACGGCGGACATGCCCGCTTCGAGTTCGCCCTTCGAGAGATAGAAGCCCGCGCGGCGGATCTTGAGCAGGCTCGCGCGGAATTCTTCGAGCGAGCCGCCGAGTCCGCTGGCCGCGATGTCTTCGGGGTACTGCTCGAACAACGCGGCGAGTTTCGCCTTGGGAAAGGTCGAAAGGATCGCCTTGGGCGCGGCGCCAAGAAAGAGCGGACGCGGACGGCCACGTCCATAGCGCAGGTCGAATGCGGCGTCGTGCGATTCGCGGTGCGTATCGACGAGCTCGTTGCCGTACCAGCGCGACATGACGGCGTCGAAGCCCGATTGCTCCGCCAGCTCGCGCATGACCGGCTGCCCCGCTTTCAACAGCGGATCGGAAATGCGCAAATGGTAGTCGAGCGTGATGATGCGCGGGCCGAGGCCGTATTCGCCGCCCACGAAGCGCAGCAGCATGCCCGTATCGACGAGTTCGCGCAGATAGCGGTAAGCGGTCGGCACCGAGCATTGCAGTTCGGCCGCCACCTGTTCGGCGGAAAGAAAAGGCCGCGCCTCGGAAAAGAGTTCGAGGATGGACAGCAGTTTCGCAATGCTCGACAAAGGCCGGTCTCCGGTCACGCGTGGGGTGGCCAATTATAGCGGCACGCTTCACTGCGTTCGTGCCCCGCAAACCGGCGGCACCATGCAAAACCGCCGCATTGCAGGGCACGCTTTACACGTGCCTTGCAATGCGGCGGTCGGTATGGATTACCGCTGCCGCATGCATCGCGCATCGCCCAGGCGAAAGTCGCCTGACATCATTCATGCAAGATACATGTTTAGCATAGCTTTATTGCATATGCTGTCCGCCGTTGATAGGAATATTTGCGCCCGTCACGAAGCCCGCTTCGTCCGAACACAGGAACAGCACGAGCGCCGCGACTTCACCCGGGTTGCCGAGGCGGCCCATCGGGATCTGCGGCAGAATCTTCGAGTCGAGAATGTCCTGGGGAATGGCGGTCACCATCTTCGTGGCGAGGTAGCCCGGCGAAATGGTGTTCACGGTCACGCCCTTGCGAGCCACTTCCAGCGCGAGCGACTTCGTGAAGCCGTGCATGCCGGCCTTCGCCGCGGCGTAGTTGGTCTGGCCGACCGAACCCTTCGAACCGTTCACCGACGAAATGTTGATGATGCGGCCCCAGGCGCGCTCGACCATGCTGTCGCACAGCGGCTTCGAAATATTGAAGATCGAGTCGAGATTCGTGCGCAGCACGGCGTCCCAATTGACCTTGTCGAGCTTGCGGAAGGTCATGTCGCGCGTGATGCCCGCGTTGTTCACGAGAATATCGACAGGGCCGATCTCGCTCTGGATCTTCTTCGCGCCGCGCTGGCACGAATCATAGTCCGCCACGTCCATGCCGTAGGCGTGGAATTCGCGGTCGGTCTCCTTCATGCGCGCCAGCCAGTCCTTCGCGCCTGCGTTATCGGGCGAGTGCGTCACCACGACGCGATAACCCGCGTCGTGCAGTTTCACGCTGATGGCCTCGCCAAGGCCGCCCATGCCACCTGTCACCAATGCAATACGATTAGTCATCCTATATATCCGCGAGAGTTGAGCGTCATTAAAACCGTGGCGTTACGCGCTACGCGTGCAGGCGCCACATACACCGTTGCCCGGCTTCATCCTTCCACCCAGGAAAAAGACAGGCGAATGCCGCGCGGCTTCTGATCAATTTCTAGTATTGCGCGTGGTTGCTGCTACTGGCGGCTCGCCGCTGCTTCTCGCGCGACGAGCCGCTTGCTGCCTGGTTGCTACCCGGCTTCCCGCCTTGAAAGCGGGATCAAGCTGGAATCAAGCGCGCTCGAGCGCGAGCGCCACGCCCATGCCGCCGCCGATGCACAGCGAGGCCAGGCCGCGCTTCGCGTCGCGGCGCTGCATTTCATGCAGCAGCGTCACGAGAATCCGGCAGCCCGACGCGCCGATCGGGTGACCGATTGCAATCGCCCCGCCGTTCACGTTGATCTTCGACGTGTCCCAGCCCATCTGCTTGTTCACGGCCAGCGCCTGCGCCGCGAACGCCTCGTTGATCTCCATGAGATCGAGGTCGTTCACCGACCAGCCCGCGCGCTCCAGCGCCCGCTTCGACGCCGGCACCGGGCCCATGCCCATCACCTTCGGATCGACGCCGCCGCTGGCGTACGCCTTGATGCGCGCGAGCGGCGTGAGGCCCAGCGCCTCGGCCTTCTTCGCCGACATCACCACGACCGCGGCTGCGCCGTCGTTGATGCCCGACGCGTTCGCCGCCGTCACCGTGCCTTCCTTGTTGAACGCCGGCTTCAGGCCCGCGAGCGATTCGGCCGTCACGCCGTGGCGCACGAATTCGTCGGTCCTGAACTGCAGCGGCTCACCCTTGCGCTGCGGAATTTCCACCGAGACGATCTCTTCGTCGAAACGGCCCGCCTTCTGCGCGGCTTCCGCCTTGTTCTGCGAGAGCGCCGCAAACGCGTCCTGTTCTTCGCGCGTGATGCCGTATTCCTTCGCGACGTTTTCCGCCGTCACGCCCATGTGGTACTGGTTGTACACGTCCCACAGGCCGTCGACGATCATGCTGTCGATGAGCTTCGCGTCGCCCATGCGGAAGCCGTCGCGCGAGCCCGGCAGCACGTGCGGCGCGGCGCTCATGTTCTCCTGGCCGCCGGCCACGACGATGTCCGAATCGCCCGCGATGATCGCGTTGGCCGCGAGCATCACCGCCTTCAGGCCCGAGCCGCACACCTTGTTGATCGTCATGGCGGGAACGGCCGCGGGCAGGCCCGCCTTGATCGATGCCTGGCGCGCCACGTTCTGGCCCGAACCGGCCGTCAGCACCTGACCCATGATCACGTCGCTCACCTGCTCGGGCTTCACACCCGCGCGCTCGAGCGCGGCCTTGATGACGATCGCGCCCAGGTCGGGCGCCGCCACCTTCGCGAGCGAACCGCCGAATTTGCCTACTGCCGTACGTGCGGCCGAAACGATCACAATGTCAGTCATGTTGAGCTCCTGCTCTGCAAATGCGCTGAAAAATCGATGTCTGGAAAGCTGAGCCGGCAAACGCCGCGCCTTCGTCGTTCATTCACGACGAAGACGCGTGTTCGACGCGCAGTGGCGTATTGCCGGCGGGCAGGAACGCGAATCAGGCCTTGGCCGGGCTGGCCTTGGCGGCAACCGGCTGGACCGCGACCGGCGCGACTTCCTGGGCGGAAGCCACGACGTTCTGGAAACCGCTCTGGGCCGTTTCGATGGCCTGGCGGGTCACGCCGCGCAGCGTTTCGGCGGCGTTGTTGACGGCGGCGAAGGTCGAGTTCATGGCCGCGACGAACGGCTCCACGCCCACGGGCGCGTTTTGCGTCAGGCCTTCGGAGAAGTCCTTGAAACGCTGCTCGTTTTCGCCCGATTGCGCCTGGGCGGCTTGAATCAACTCGTTTTGGGTCGTCGTCGCGATGTCGACGAGATGGCGGCCGTACGACAGGGCCTTGGCGGCGGCTTGCTGCGACGCACCAATTTGCTGCGTCAGGAACTCGGCGGGATTGCCGCTTTCGAGGGCGCCCTTGAGCGTCGCTTCGCTTTCTGCGATGGCAGCCTTGCTGGCCTGGACGTTGAGGTCGATCACGGCCTGCACGCCCTCGACAACGGGCTTCGTGAGCGCAAAGAACGCTGCGACGCCAGCCTGGTAGTTCGCGCGGAATTGTTCGGGTGCGGAAACGGACATCAGCTCATACTCCTTGGTTAGTCTTACTAATTAAAGCGCCAACCCCCGATGGCCTGACTTGCGGCTGTATTCCTATGGTTTGAAAACTAATGTTGCATCGCCGCAGTCGATCTCGAGTGTCCATTCTAAGACAGAAATTTAACAATTTTGTGGCGATTCATATTAGGTAGAAACCCTTAATGTAAGTCTTTCGGGTTCGGAAATTGCAGTTGTCAAGCAACCCCTCTCGAGACCGGTAAATTCGCCGCTGAGCGCGGAAATTGCATGGTGAATAAATGGTCCGCGACGGATTTTCCCCGCGGCGCCGTTTAAGTCCTTATAGGGGCTGTTGGCCCCTCTGCATCAAGGGAGAGAAATCATGACCCGCAAACCACTGCGTTCGTCACTTGCCGCCGCTCTGCTCGCCTCCACCGCAACGGCCGCGCTCGCACAGCCCGTGGTCGTCGAGCCGAATGAGGCGCCACGGCAGCCCATGGTCGTCGAGCCCAATGAGCCGCCGCAGCAGCCCGTGATGGTCGCGCCGACGTCGCCGCCGCCTCCGCCGCGGGAAGAAGCGGCTCCCCCGGCGCGCCAGGGTTACGTGTGGCAGTCCGGCCACTGGCGCTGGGACCGGGGCGTGTACGTCTGGGAACCGGGCCACTGGGAAGAAGCCCGCTCGGGGTACAACTGGGTGCCGGGGCACTGGGTCGAGGACGGCCCGAACTGGCGATGGATTCCGGGCCACTGGGCATAGTGCCGCTCGAGCGGCATCAGGCCTGAGTGCCCGACTTCAAACTGGGAAACGACTATGACGGCGCGGCAGCGGGTTCGCCTGCGGTTCCATCGTTGCAGACCGACAAGGCCGGGAAGGCCTTGAACGAACGCGATCCGGACGCGGAACTCGTCGCGCGTGTCGGCGCGCGTGATCCGCTTGCCGTGCGCGCGCTCGTCGCGAGCAAGCTGCCGCGCCTCATCGCACTCGCCACACGCATGCTCGGCGACCACAGCGAAGCCGAAGACGTCGCTCAGGAAGCGTTCGTGCGGATCTGGAAGCAGGCGCCCACCTGGCGCACGGGCGAAGCGAAATTCGATACATGGCTGCATCGCGTGGCGCTCAACCTCTGCTACGACCGCTTGCGCGGACGGCGCGAAGAGACCGTAGAAGACGTGCACGCCGTGAGCGAGCCGGCACCCGATCCCGCGGGCTCGCCCGACCAGCAGATCGAAGCGCGCACGCGCGACGAGCGCGTGCGCACCGCACTCGCGGCGTTGCCCGTGCGCCAGCGCGAAGCGCTCGTACTCACTTACTATCAGGAGCTTTCGAACCTCGAAGCAGCCAGCCTGATGGAGATTTCGGTGGACGCGCTCGAAAGCCTGCTGGCGCGCGCCCGGCGCACCCTGCGCGCACAACTGGCCGGCGAAGCCGCCGGTAAGGACTCCGTATGACACCCGAACGATTCCACATGCTCGTCGCGGCTTATGGCGCCGACCCGCAACGCTGGCCGCAGCACGAGCGCGAAGACGCGCTCGAATGGGCCCGCGCGCATCGCACCGAAGCCAACGCGGCGCTCGACGAAGCCATGGCGCTCGACAGCTGGCTCTCCCGCGACATGGTGGCGCCGCCGGGGCGCGCGCTCTTCGAGCAGATCGTTGCGGGCGCACCGGTGAAGCCCGTTGCCGCCGCGAAGCGCCGCAGCTTCTGGTGGTCCGGCGCGGCGTTCGCGGGCGTGGGCCTCGCGGGCGCGCTTGCAGGCGCGCTGACGATATCGTTCGTCGTGCTCGGCGGCACGGCGCCCGCCGCCCCCCACGAGACGTATCTCAGCACGAGCTTCGGGGGGACCAGTTCGGACTGGAGCGAATCGAACCTCAACCCTGGCGCCGAAGGGAGTGACGAATGAACGGCTGCTCATGGAAAACGCTGCTCGTCGGCTCGGTCGTCCTGAACGTTTTTCTGCTCGGCGCAATTGCGGGCGGTGCGTGGCGCTGGTTCGCCGTACGCAGTGAGCCGCAGGCGCAGGCGACGCAGCGCGTGGCGTTGCGCTTCGCCGCCGAAGCGCTTTCGCCGGAACGCCAGCAGCAGTTCGCCCAGGCGCTCAAGTCCTCGCGCCGCGAAGGCAGCCAGTACGCGCGCGACGGACGCGACGGTCGGCGCGAGGTGCTCGACCTGCTCGCCGCGCCGCAACTCGACCGCAACGCCATCGACGCCGCGCTCACGCGCACGCGCACCGCCGACAGCGCGTTGCGCGCGCAAATCGAACGCGGCGTGGTCGATTTCGCGGCGACGCTCACGCCCGAAGAACGCGTGAAGTTCGTCGAAGGGCTCGAAAAGCGCGGCCAGTGGCGGCTACCGGCGCAGCAGCAAAAGCAGCCGCAGAAGGCGGTAAGCGAGGCGAGCGGCGCCCAGTAAAGTATTTGGCGGACCAGCGACGGATACCGCGTGCGATGAGCGTTTAACGGGAATACGCAACGCTCCATCGAGCACAAGGACCGCGCATGGAAAGCCTTTCGAATGCCCGCGCCGGCGCGATCGCCATGAACCGCTTCGGCCTCGGCGCGCGCGCCGACGAGACGCCGCCCGCCAACCCTCGAGGCTGGCTGCTCGGCCAGTTCCAGGCATACGAACCGCTGCCCGCGGCATGGCGCAACGAGCCCGGCGCGCTGGCGCTCGCTGCGCGCTTCGGGGAAGAACGCCAGCAAGGTATGGCGGGCAATGCGGCAGCAAGCGCGGCTTCGGAGACGAACGCACAAGGGAACGCGCAACAAGCCGCACGCCGCGCAGTCAATCAGGCGATCCGCCGCGAGAGCGTGGGCATCTACCGCAGCGCGGTCAACGCGCGCCTCACGAGCGCCTTGCAGAGCGACACGCCGTTCGTCGAACGGCTCGTGCACTTCTGGTCGAACCACTTCGCCGTATCGGTGGACAAGGCATTGATTGCAGGCATTGCGGGCGCATTCGAAATGGAAGCGATCCGGCCGCACGTGCTCGGTAATTTCGCGGACATGCTGGTCGCCGTCGAGCAGCACCCTGCCATGCAGCTCTTTCTCGATCAGACGCGCTCCGTTGGGCCCGACAGCCGCGCCGCGCTGCGCGCCGATCAACGCGACCCCGCGCACAAGCGCGGCCTCAACGAGAACCTCGCACGCGAGATCATGGAGCTGCACACGCTCGGCGTGCGCACCGGCTACACGCAGGACGACGTGACCGAATTCGCACGTGCGCTGACGGGCCGGAGCGTGGCGGGTTTACGCGGGCCGCAGCCCGGCAATGCCGCGCCCGGCAGCTTCGTGTTTCGCCCCGCGCTGCACGAGCCGGGCACGCGCACCGTGATGGGCAAGCGCTACGATCAACTGGGCGAGCAGCAGGCGCTTGCCATCCTCAACGACCTCGCGCACGCGAGCGCCACGAGCCGCCATATTGCGTTCCAGCTCGCCCGCCACTTCGTCGCCGACAATCCGCCGCCCGCACTTACCGAGCGTCTCGCACTCGCCTTCGAGCAAAGCGGCGGCGATCTGCCCACCGTGTATCGCGCGCTCGTTGAAGCGCCGCAGGCGTGGGCACCCGTCGACGCGAAGTTCAAGACACCGTGGGAGTGGACCGTTTCGTCGATGCGCGGTCTCGGCTGGCGCGAACCCGGCGACGCCGGCGAGATCAACGCCGCGCCGCTGCTCACGCAACTCGGCCAGCCGGTGTGGCGGCCAGGCTCGCCCGCCGGCTACGACGACATCGCGGCAAGCTGGGCCGCGCCCGATGCGCTCGTGCGCCGCGTGGAAGTCGCGCAGCGCTTCTCGGCGCGCGTGGGCGACCGGCTCGACCCGCGCACGCTCGGCAACACGCTCATGGGCGCCACGCTCAGCGCGCCCACCGCCACCGCGGTCGCGCATGCCGAAAGCGCGTCGACTGCGATCGCCTTGCTGCTCGTCTCGCCCGATTTCCTGAGGAGATAACCGCCATGGTTTCCCGCCGCCATTTCCTGCGCATCGCCGCCGCCGGCGCGGGCGCGATGCTCGTCGCGCCGCAGATCGTGTTCGCCAGCGTCGAGACCGAGCGCCGCTTCGTGTTCGTGATCCAGCGCGGCGCGGCCGATGGGCTGAACATCGTCGTGCCCTACGCGGAGCCGGCCTACGCCACGCTGCGCGGCCCGCTCGCCATCGACATCGACAAGGCCGCGAAACTCGACGGCACGTTCGCGCTGCATCCGTCGCTCGTGCAGATGGCGCAGATGTATGGCGAGAAGCAGGCGCTCTTCGTGCATGCGATCGCTTCGCCGTATCGCGACCGCTCCCACTTCGACGGACAGAACGTGCTGGAAACCGGCGGCCGCGCGCCCTACCAGGTCAAGGACGGCTGGCTCAACCGGCTCGCCGCCATGCTGCCTGCCTCGCGCGAAAATGCCATTGCGTTCGCGCCTACCGTGCCGCTCGCGCTGCGCGGCACGGTGCAGGTGAGTTCGTACGCGCCCTCGGCGCTGCCCAGCGCATCCGACGATCTGCTCACGCGCGTTTCCGCGCTTTACGACGGCGATCCGCAGTTGCGCGCGCTCTGGACTTCGGCGATGAACGCACGCGGACTCGCGGGCGACGTAAGCGCCCGCCAGGACCCCGCGAGCGTCGGCAAGCTTGCGGCGAGCTTCCTCGCGCGCCCCGATGGCCCGCGCATCGCCATGATCGAAACCGGCGGATGGGACACGCACAGCGCGCAGAACGCGCGGCTCGCGAATCAGCTAAAAGCGCTCGACACGATGCTCGCCTCGCTGCGCGACGGACTCGGCCCCGCGTGGGACAAGACCACGGTGCTCGTCGCGACCGAGTTCGGCCGCACGGCCGCGGCGAACGGCACGGGCGGCACCGACCACGGTCAGGCTTCGGCGGCGATGCTGGTGGGCGGCGCCGTGGCGGGCGGACGCGTACAGGCCGACTGGCCGGGGCTGCGCAGCGCGGATCTCTACGAGGCGCGCGACCTCAAGCCCACCGCCTCACTCGATGCATTGATCGCGGGCGCGGCCGCGGAGAGCCTCGGGCTCGATCCACAGCGCACGGCGTCGACGTTATTCGGAGATTCGGGCACAAAAAATGCGACTACGGGTTTGATAAGGGCATGAACGGTTGGAACAGCGAAACACGACGGCGCACCGCTTTACGTGGACCCGGATGCCGCTACGCGGCGAGCCTGGCCAGCCGTTCGGATAACCAACCAATTTCAGTCAGTGGAGGACTCCCGCCATGAAGATAAGACTACTGCACCCCGTGACCCTGGTCGCCTGCGCCGCCCTGCTTTGCGCATGTATCGTGGAGCCGGCCCACCCACCGGAGCCGGTGCCGCGCGTCGAGACGCCGCCACCCGCACCCGCCGAGGGCTATGCCTGGTCCAAGGGACACTACCGCTGGGAAGGCAATCAGTGGGTGTGGATTCCGGGGCATTGGGTGCAGGGCTACTAACAAGGAGATTTAACAGGGACTACTGAGTATTCGTATTGCGGCGGTCAAATTGCATCCAACGGATAAATCGGCCGCCGCACCTCGTTGAATTCGAGCTTGCCGCAAACAGGATCTGTCAACGACGCGCCCGCATTCGATCACTTCGCGCGCGCTGATCGCAGCGGACGCCAGGGAGGAGGAAGCCATCAAGCAGATCAAGCAGGCGATCCTGCAACCCGACGCCGACTACTACATTTGCGGCCCCATTCCCTTCATGCGCATGCAGCACGATGCGCTCAAGAATCTCGGCGTTCACGAAGCCCGGATTCACTACGAAGATTCGCCGATGGAATGGCCAACGCTTCGCCATCCTTATCGTATAGAGCCCGCGCGCCCTCACCTGCGCAGCGCCTCGCCGGAACATTCGATCATCCCGCGAATCAAGCGGCTGCGTGCGGAAGCGCGCGACCACAGAATGCCGAAGCGTCGCGGCTCGGTTGCCTCGGCCAACGGCAGACGCGCGAGCCGCAAGCCCTTCGTAAGCGGCGTGCCGATATCGGGCACAAGCGAGACGCCAAGACCGCGATCCACCATCAGCGCTATCGCCATCAGCGAGTTCAGTTCGAACAGTTCACGCGGCGCGATCTTCGCACGGCGCAAATATTGGTCGGCCTGCTTGCCGCCGCCCAGCGCGCGATCGTAGCGAATGAACGGCTCGCGGCGCAGCAGGTCGTGCGGATCGGCGCGCGCGAACTTCGCCGGCGCGAGCACGACGATGGGCTCCTCGCGCAGCAGATGCCAGTCGTACGTCTTCGGCAGCGCGAAGGCGGGATGCAGGCAAATCGCCACGTCCACCTCGCCGCGCTGCAAGGCCTCGAAGAGTTCCATCGAGGTGCCCGCGCGTATCAGCAGCTTGACCTGCGGGAAAGCCGCGGCGAAGCGCGCCAGCACGTCGGGCAGCACGCTCAGCAGCGCCGACGTGATGGTCCCCACGCGCAGCTCGCCGCCCATTTCCTGCTCCTGCGCCAGCGCTTTCAACTCGTCGAAACCCCGCACGAGCGAGCGGGCGCGTTCCACCACGCGCTGGCCCGCCTCCGTGGGAATGACCGTGCGGCCCGCGCGCATGACGAGCGCCACGCCCAGTTCGCGCTCCAGCGCCTGGATTTGCTGCGCGATCGCGGCGGGCGTCACGCCCACGCGCCGCGCGGCCTCCGCCATCGACCCGCTCTCCACCACCAGCAGCAGGTTACTCAGGAAACCGGTGTCCATAAACGTAGCTTCTCTATGGTTTAAAGATAGATTCGCATAGTTTATCTAAATCGTTGCCGATCGTAGACTGCCCTTCAGTGGTGATCTATACGGAACGCATGGAGATGAGAAGCAAGTTGTTCGTGCCGGCATCGCGCCCGGAGCTGTTCGAAAAGGCGCTCGGCAGCGCCGCGGACGCGTTGTCGTTCGACCTGGAAGACTCGGTTGCCCCTGCGCGTAAACCCGAAGCGCGTGAGGCGCTGCGCACGCTACTCGTGTCGCCCGCCGTACGCGAGCGCGGCAAGGTGCTGATCGTGCGCGTGAACGCGCTCGACACGCCGTGGTTCGCCGACGATATCGTCGCCGTGGTTCAACCGGGCCTCGATTACGTGAATCTGCCGAAACCCGAATCCGCCGACGACGTGTGCGCCGCCGCTGCCGCGATCGAGCGCGCGGAGCGCGCCAATGGCGTGAGCCGCCCCGTGAAGCTGTTGCTCAACGTCGAATCGCCGCGCGCGCTGCGTGAAGCGGCGACGCTCGCCTCCGCGCATGCACGCGTGGCGGGCCTTCAACTGGGTCTTGGCGACCTGTTCGAGCCGCTCGGCATCGCGCGGCGCGACCCGGCGGCCATTCAGCAAGCCATGTTCAGTCTGCGGCTAGCCGCGGGCGAAGCAGGCGTATTCGCCTACGACTCGGCTTTCGCGAATATCAAGGATGCCGAAGGGTTTCGCGCCGAAGCCGAACTGGCCCGCTCGCTAGGCTTTCTCGGCAAGAGCTGCATCCACCCGAGCCAGATCGCGCTCGCCAACGACGTGTTCCGCCCTTCCGAAGAGGAAATCGCCCACGCGCTGCGCGTGGTGGAAGCGGCGCGCAACGCCGAACGCGACGGCGTGGGCGCTTATGTCGTGGACGGCAAGATGATCGACGCGCCTTTCGTCGAGCGCGCCCGTGCCCTCGTGCAGAGCGCCGAACGGCTTGGACTCATTGCATCCGCAACGTCGAGCGGGGTGCGCCAATGAGCCAGCCTGCCGCATCGAATGCAGCGCCGCGCGGCCCGCTCGCGGGCGTGCGCGTGCTCGACCTGAGCGCCTATATCGCGGGCCCGTATGGCTGCACCCTGCTCGCCGACCAGGGCGCGGACGTCATCAAGATCGAGCCGCCCACGGGCGACAATCTGCGCAAGTATCCGTCCACGCTCCAGGCCGAGAGCCGCGCCTTTCTCGGCGTCAATCGCGGCAAACGCGGGCTCGTGCTCGACCTGAAACAATCCCGCGCGCAGGAGGTGCTGTTACGCCTCGTCGAACAGGCCGACGTGCTCGTGCACAACTTTCGCCCCGGCGTGCCGGCACGGCTCGGCATTGCCTGGGAACAACTGCGCGAAGTGAACCCGCGGCTCATCTACTGCGCAGTCACCGGCTACGGCGACCAGGGCCCGAACAAGGACAAGGCCGGCTACGACCAGGTGCTGCAAACCATGACGGGCATGTGCGCGCTGCAGGGCAAGAGCGATGGCCCGCCCGAGATTCTTTACGGCTCGGTGGTCGACTACTACGCCGCCGCGCTCGTCGCAGCGGGCGTATCCTCCGCGCTGTTCGAGCGCGAGCGCAGCGGCGCGGGCCAGTACGTGGGCGTTTCGCTGCTGCGCAGCGCGCTCACCATGCAGTCCGCGCGCATGATCTGGGCCGACGACGAGCCGAAGGACGTTGGCCGCGACATGCGTTCGGGCGGCATCACCGGTATTCATCCCACGCGCGAAGGCTGGCTCTACATCTCCGCGAACACGCCGCATTTCTGGCAGGCGCTCTGCGAAAAAACCGGGCTCGCTGCACTCGCGCAGAACGAGCGTTACGATTCGGTGCGCAAACGTGCCGAGCATCGCGACGAGATCGTGCCGCAACTGCACGCCGCGTTGCAGGCGCGCAGCGCGCTCGAATGGGAAGCGCATTTTGGCGAGGCGGTGCCCTGCGCGGCGGCGCGCACCGTCGAAGACATGTTCGACGATCCCCAGGTGCTCGCAGAGGAGATGGTCACGCGCTACGACTATCCCGGCGTGGGCGCGTATCGCGGCTTTCGCGAGCCGATTCGCTTCGGCGCGACGCCTGCGCCGGACCCGATCGCCGCGCCCGCCTTCGGCGAGCACTCCGATGTGGTGCTGCGCGAGGCCGGCTGGAGCGATGCCGATATCGAACGATTGAGAAACGAGCACGCCGTGCTCTGAATACACAAAGCCGCATCCGCGCGCATCCATGCCTTTGGGTGCGCGCGGCAAACAAGGAGACAACGCGATGGAGCGTGAGCAGCATGTCCATACCATCGACGCCCCCAGGGCGCGCATAGCGGCGCCCGCCTTCGCGTGCGATTCGCACATCCACATCTACGATCGCCGCTTTGCGGCCTCGCCCGGCAACGGCGCGCATATCGTCGATCGCGCGACGGTCGAGGACTATCGACGCGTACAGGAACGCACCGGCACGCAACGTACCGTAATCGTCACGCCGCGGCCCTACGGCACCGATAACTGCGTGACGCTCGACGCGATCCGCCAGTTGGGCATCGACAATGCCCGCGGCGTAGCCGTCCTGCGCCCCGAAGTGAGCGACGCCGAACTCGACATGCTCGACCGCGGCGGCATACGCGGCATCCGCTTCACGTTGTACACGCCGCATCAGGCGGTCGTGACCTTCGACATGGTCGAGCCGCTTGCGCAGCGCATTGCCGAACTCGGCTGGCATGTGCAGTTGCACTGGACCGCCGACCAGATTGTCGAGCACGAAGCCTTGCTCACTCGCCTGCCCTGCAAGATGGTGTTCGACCACCTCGCGCGCCTGCCCCTGCCCGCGGGCACCGCGCACCGCGCGTATGGTGTGGTGCGCCGTCTGGCCGCTTCGGGGCGCGTATGGGTCAAGCTCTCGGGCGCCTACCTCGATTCGCAAGTGGGCCTCGCAGGCGGCTACGCCGACCTCGCCGACACAGCACGCGCATGGTCCGCGCTGCTGCCGGAGCGCACCGTGTGGGGCAGCGACTGGCCGCACGTGACGGAGGCGCACAAGCCCGACACCGCCGCGATCTTCGATCTGCTCGGCGCGTGGGTCGACGACGAAGCGGCGCGCAAGCGGATTCTCGTCGACAACCCCGCCGAACTCTACGGCTTCGCCCGATGAACTAGCGCCACTGCGCCCCCGATACAAACAGCCGCGCGCCAGGTACGTGCGGCCACTTTCAGCACCAGGAGACGAAACGTGAAGTCCACCGCTACCGCCGCACCCGTGCGCAAGACACGCTTTACCGACGCGACGATCAGCCTGTTCGAGCGCACCATTCCCGACCCGTTCGTGCTCGCGATTCTCATCACCGCGGTCGTGGCCGCGCTCTCGGCGATGTTCGCCCCGCATGCGACGCTCAACACGCTCGTGGTCGGGTGGTACAAGGGCTTCTTCAATATCCTCACGTTCGCCTTCCAGATCACGCTCGTCCTCGTCACCGGCCACGCCTTCGCTCACGCCGCGCCCGTGCAGCGCGTGTTCAAGGCGCTCGTGGGCATCGCCCGCACGCCGGTGCAGGCAGCGGCGCTCACCTTCCTGCTAGTAGCCGTGGCCTCGTTCTTCAACTGGGGCCTCGGTCTCGTGGTGAGCGCGCTGCTCGCGCGCGAAGTGGCCAAGCGTATGCACGTGGACTTCGCGTGGATCGTCGCCGCGGGCTTTTCGGGCTGGGTGGTGTGGGCGAGCGGCATTTCCAGCTCCATCGCACTCGCGCAGTCCACGCCGGGCAGCGCGATGAACGTCGTGCAAAAGCTCACGGGCGAAGTGCTGCCGTTCAACGACACCGTGTTCACGGCGTTCAACCTCGTACCCGTGGTCGTGATGCTGGTCGCCACGCCCATCGTGCTCGCACTGCTCAAGCCGCGCGATGAAGACGCCGTCGTGCTCGACATCGAGAAGAACCCCGACCCGGAACCGCGCAAGCGTCCCGAAGGCAAGCTGAGCTTCGCGAAGTGGCTCGAATACTCGTGGATCGGCAGCGCATTCATCGGCCTCGTGGGCGTGACGTTCCTCGTGCTCGCGCACATCGAGCACATCGAAGCGTTCTCCGGCGTGAACGCCGTGATCTTCGTGATGTTCATCGCGGGCGTGATCCTGCATGGCTATCCACTCGCTTACGCGGATGCGGTCAAGAACGCCGCCAAACAAACCGGCTCGATGATGCTGCAATACCCGCTCTACGGCGGCGTGATGGGCATGATGGACGCCACGGGCCTGCCCAACGTGATCTCGCACTTCTTCATCGCGATCTCGAACACGCACACGCTGCCGTTCTGGAGCTATGTGTGCTCGCTCATCGTCACGTTCTTCATTCCGAGCGGCGGCGGCCACTGGGCCGTGCAGGGCCCGTTCGTCGTGCCCGCGGCGATCGCGCTGCATGCTTCGATGCCCGCAACCACCATGGCCGTCGCCATGGGCGAGCAGGTCTCGAACATGATGCAGCCCTTCTGGGCCGCGCCCGTGGTCGCGATGGCGGGCATCGGCGTGCAGCGCGTACTGGGCTTCACGGTCATGACGTTCCTGCTCGGCACCGTGGTGTTCGGCGCGGCGCTGCTGCTGCTCGTTTGATGCGCATTCTTCCCTGAAACGAACAAAGAACAAGGAGACACCGCATGCAACGGCGTGCATTCATGGCGTCGCTCACGGCGCTCGCCGCGGGCGCGGGCACATTCGGCGGCATCGGCGCGGCGCGCGCTCAGAAGGTCGCTTCCGCATCGGCTTCGGCCACGATCGCGCAGCGGCTTGCGGCTTACGCCGCCTCGCTTGACTACGACGATCTCGATGCCGGTACGATCGAGGCGGTCAAGACCCACTCCGCCGACGCGCTGGGCTGCGGCATCGCCGCGCTCGGCGAGAAACCGGTGGGCATCGCGCGCCAGGTTGCGCTCAACTACGCGAGCGGCGACGGCCGGGGCGCAACCGTGCTCGGCACGCAGCGGCGCACGTCGCCCGACCTCGCGACCTTCGCGAACGGTGCGGCCATCCGCTATTACGACCTCAACGACGTCTATGCGGGCAAGGAAATCGGCCACCCGAGCGACAACATCGCCGCATGTCTCGCCCAGGCCGAGGCCGAAGGTGCGAATGGCCGCGATCTGATCGTCGCCATCGCTCTCGCCTACGAGATCGATTGCCGCCTCATGGACGCCGCTTCGATCAGTTCGCGCGGCTGGGATCACCCCATCTTCAGCCTGCCCGCGGCCGCGCTCGCGGCGGGCAAGCTCATGAAGCTCGACGAGCGGCAACTGGCCGAAGCGGTCAACCTCGCGCTCAACGGCCACCTCGCGCTGAACCAGACGCGTGTGCAGACCATGTCGAACTGGAAGGGTCTCGCCGATGCCGACGCCGCACGCAACGCCGTGTTCTCGGCCGCCCTCGCGCGCGACGGACTCACGGGCCCCGCGCCGATCTTCGAGGGCAACGCAGGGCTGTTCAAGCAGGTATCCGGCCCATTCAGCATCGACACGGCGAGCTTCGGCGGCAAAGGCCGGCCGTTTCGCATCAACGACTGTGCCGTGAAGTTCTACCCTGCGCAGGCGCTCACGCAAACGGCGATTGCTGCCGGCATCGACGTGGCGAAACAGGTGGGCGACCTCGATCGTATCGTCAGCATGGAGATTCGCACCTCGCACGAAGGCTACTTCTCGGCAGGCATGGACCCGCAGAAATGGGCCCCCGAAACGAGCGAGACTGCCGATCACAGCCTGCCCTACGTGACCGCGCGCGCCATGTTCGACGGCGATATCAGCCTGGCGAGCTATCGCACCGAAGCGCTCCATGACCCGAAGATCCGCGCCTTCATGCAAAGGATCAAGGTTGTAGAGGATCCCGAACTGACCCGGCTCTATCCGAAATATTACGCGACCATCGTAAGCGCCACGCTTACGGACGGACAAACCGTGTCGAAGCGCGTGGACGACATTCCAGGCTTCGCCACGCGGCCGATGCAGCGCGGCGACTTCGAAGCGAAGTTCCGCAAGAACGCGGTGCCAGTGATCGGCAAGGCGCGCGCCGACGATGCGCTAGGTTTTCTCTGGAGTCTCGATCAGCAGCGCGACCTCTCGAACCTGTTTGCGCCACTCGTCGTGCACGCCTGAAGAACGCGAGGGGAAGCGTCACCCCCTCCCGTGTCGCGCCGAAAGCTCCTCCAGATCGAGATCGCGTTCGAGCACGCGCAATAGTTCGTCGTGGATCAGGCCGGCGCGGTGCAGCTTCAACAGCTCCGCGCGTCCGGCCTCCACGGCGGCCAGCACGACATCGTAGTGCGAGGCACGCATCTCCTGCGGATAGCTCTCGGCGTTTGCAAAATTGCGCGTCAGGTTCGCACGATACGTGTACTGCTCCAGCAGCCGCGGGTGGATCACGCTGCCGTCCGGCCCATGGACGAGCGGCGTGATTGCCGCTAGCTGGGCGGCTTCGAGGCGCGCCCATGCCTGCGGCTCGTTGAGGTAGGGTTCCTCCCCTTCCGTATCGTTCGCAGGCCTGATCAGCTTGATGAGCGGCCCGATGGTCGTGCCTTGCAGCAGCACCGTGAACAGAATGACGGCAAATGCGGCGAAGAGAATGAGATCGCGGCCCGGCATCGCTTCCGGCAGCGCAAGCGCAATGGCCAGCGTGACCACGCCGCGCATGCCGGCCCAGCTCACCACCGTTGCGCCTCGAAAGTCCGCCGCTTTTACGCGGGTCGGTAACATCCGGTGCAGCGCGGTCCTGACGATCTCGATGCCATACGTCCACACGCAGCGCGAGACGACAACGGCGAGCACAACGGCCATTGCAGCGGGACCGAGCAGCGCGACAGCATTGCCCGTCCCGCCGAGGCGCAGCATGACCCCACGCAGCGAGAGGCCGATCAGCACGAAAACCAACGCCTCGAGCACGAAGACCATGACCTGCCAGAACGCCGTGCCGCGGCTGCGCACCGTGGCCGAAAAGATTTCGTGCTGATGCCAGCCTAGCTGCATGCCGCACGTGACCGTGGCGATCACACTCGAAACGCCCAGCATGTCCCCCGCGATATAGGCGATCCAGCCTGCAAGCACGGAGGCGGTGATGATCAGATACTCGTCCTGGAGCTGACGCAGCAGGCACACGACGACATAGCCCACGACAGCGCCGACCACAATGCCGCCCAGCGCGAGCCCGACGAAACTGAGCGCCGCATTCGGCTCGCTGAATACGCCCGTCAATGCCGCCGCGACGGCGAAGCGAAACAGCACGAGACCGGCGGCGTCGTTGAGCAGGCTCTCGCCTTCGAGCAGCACCATCAGCCGGCGCGGCAGCGCGAGCCGCTCGAGCACCGCTTTCGCGGCGACCGCATCGGGCGGCGAGACCACCGCGCCCAGTGCGAAACATGCGGCCCAAGGCAGTGACGGAACGGCCCAATGCGCGACCACGCCAACGGCCCACGTCGTGAATGCCACCGCGCCGATGGCGAAGAGCAGGATGGGCGCGAGGTGACGCTTGAAGTCGGACCAGACGAAGAAGTAGGCGCCGTCCATCAGCAAGGGCGGCAGAAACACGATGAGGACGAGGTCCGGGTCGATCACCACGGGCGGCAGGCCGGGCGCGAAGGCCATGGCGGCGCCGCCGACCAGCAGCGCGGCAGCGGGCGGCAGGCGCAGGCGCTTGGCGAGCAACTCGAGCGCGATGATGGCGATGAGCGAAAGGAGCACGAGCTTGAACGCCGACACAGCCGACATGACGCTTCCTTGTTTTTACCCAGGTACGGTGAGTGGAGGAGCGCGGCCGCCCCCTTCAATTCCCGCAAGCATGAATCAAAAACTGCTGCATCGCTCGCGCCGGATCGCTGAGCACGGCCCCAGGATGCCACAACATGCCCGCTTCCATCTGCGGAATGGCATCCTCGATGGCGCAAGCGTCGATGCGCTTGCCCTCCAGCGACCACGGCCTGAACACCATGTCCGAGAGTATCGTCACGCCGAAGCCATGCGCCACGAGCCCGCGCAGCGCCTCCATCGAACTCGTGCGAAACGCGATATTCGGCGCGACGCGCCTCTTTTTCCAGTAGCGCAGCGTCGAGGCCTCGCCCTCGTCCACCGTGAGCTGGATATAGGGGTAACGCGCGATGTCGCGCAGCGTGACGGTGCCCATCTGCGCGAGCGGATGAGTCGGCGCGGCCCACAACTGGCGGCGCGAACGCATCAGCAAGTGGTGACCGAAGCGCGCGCGCCGCTCCACATTGGAAAGCAACGCCACGCCAAGGTCGACTTTGCCCGCGAGCACCGCCTCCTCGATGGCCGGCCGGTCCAGATCGTGCAGATCGATCTCGATCTCGGGATAGGTCGCCCGAAACCGCGCGAGCAGTTCTGGCAGGAAGTAGCCGAGCAGCGTATAGGAGGCGGCCATGCGCACCGTGCCGCGCAAGCTGTGCGCGCGAAACGGCGCCTTGTGCAGTGCGTCGCGCACCGACTCCAGCACGTGGCGCGCGTGATTGAGGAAGTCCTGCCCGTCTGGCGTCAGTTCCACGCCCTGGGGCAAGCGCACGAAGAGCCGCGTGCCGAGCGCCTCCTCGAGCGCGAGCACCGCATTGGTGATCGCCGACTGCGAGACATGCTCGGACGTCGCCGCCATCGAAAACTGCCCGTTCTGCGCCGCCGCCACAAAGTAGCGGAACTGCCGCAAGGTCACGTCCTTGGCCATGTGCTTTTCGAATATCGTGAGTCGATGGTTCCGATTCTACGATACGTGGTCTTAAACGTGCCCGCAGCGGCCGGCCCCACACAAACCGGGTATCAGCGCGGCGCCATCCGCAACGCGCCATCGAGCCGGATCACCTCGCCGTTCAGATAGCGGTTGCCGACGATATGCTCGACGAGCGCCGCGAACTCCGCGGGCTGGCCAAGACGCTGCGGAAACGGCACGCCCGCGCCCAGCGCCTGCTGCACTTCGGCGGGCATGGCGAGCAGCATCGGCGTTTCGAAGATGCCGGGGGCGACGGTCACCACGCGAATACCGTTGCGCGCCAGTTCGCGCGCCGCCGGCAACGTGAGTGAAACGACACCACCCTTCGAAGCCGCATAGGCCGACTGCCCGATCTGGCCATCGTACGCGGCTACCGAAGCCGTATTGACGATCACGCCGCGCTCGCCGCCGGCATCCGGCGTATTGTTCGCCATCGCCACGGCGGCGAGGCGCATCACGTTGAAGGTGCCGATGAGGTTGACGCTCACGACCTTCGCGAACAGATCGAGCGAATGCGCGCCTTCTTTTCCGACGATGCGCTGCGCCGGCGCGATTCCCGCGCAGTTGACCACGCCATGCAGCGCACCGAAGCGCTGGGTGGCAAGCGCGATCGCCGCCTCGACGCTTGCCGCCAGCGTCACATCCACCTCGACGGCCAGTGCATGCTCGCCGCCGAGCGCCGCCGCGTCACGCGCACGGGCTACGTCGATATCGCCGAACACCACATTCGCGCCGCGTTCGAGCAGGTGTCGGCCCACCGCCGCGCCGAGTCCGGAACCGCCGCCCGTGATGAAAAACGTCTTGTCCTGCACAACCATTTGAGTCTTCTCCGTTGGTTATCGATTCGTTATCCGATCTTTCAAACCGTCTCGCCAGCCAGTTTCGCGCGATACTTTTCGCGCACGCCGCGCGAACGCTCGTAATTGCGCTCCTTGACGATACCGAAGCCTCGCACCGCACCCGGCACGCCAAGCAGGCCGACGGCTGCCGCCAGCGTCTGCTGCGTCAGTTTGCCGAGCACGAGGCGCACGTCTTCCTCGAATTCGGCGATCATCGCGCGCTCGATCACGCGGTCGCGCTGCCGTGCAAACGGATCGAGCGCCGTGCCGCGCAGCGCCTTGCCGTGCTTGAGTACGCGCAGCAGCGGCTCGGCCCACACGCCGCGCAGCGCGATCTTGTTGCGGCGCCCGGTTTGCGCATCGCGGCGCGTGAGGAGCGGCGGCGCCATGTGGAACGTCTTCCTGGCCGCAGTGCCATCGAACAACGCGGACAGGTACGCGCCGAAGCCGCCATCGGTGTGCAGGCGCGCAACCTCGTACTCGTCCTTGTAGGCGAGCACCTTGAAGTATTGGCGTGCCGCCGCTTGCGCAAGCGCACCGCTCGCCCCTTCGATCGCGCGCTCTGCCTGCGCGACGGCATCGACCAGCGCGCGATAGCGCTTCGCATAGGCGGCGTTCTGGTACAGCGTGAGATCGTGCTCGCGCTCGGCCACGAAGCGAGCGAGATCGAACGGCGTGTCAGCGACCGCTAAGTCCGCTCCCGTCACGCGTTCGAGCGCGCGAGCGTCCTGTGCGATCAAACGACCCCAAAGGAACGCGCGTTCATTCATCTTCACGGCCGCGCCATTGAGCCCGATTGCCTGCAGGATCGATGCTTCGCTAAGCGGCACGAGCCCCGACTGATACGCGTAGCCCACCATCATCATGTTCGAAGCGATGGCGTCGCCGAAAATCGCTTCTGCCGCCGCCGTGCAGTCCCAGAACACCGTGCCGTCCGCGCCCATCGCGCTCTCGATCGCCGCCTGATGCACGGCTTTGCTCACGGGCAGATCGCCGTCGCGCACGAAGTCGGCGGTCGCGTTGATGCGCTCGTTCACGATCGCGCGCGCGCCGCTGCCCGGCAGGCGCGAGAGCGCGCCCAACGATGCCGCCACCACGGCGTCGCAGCCCAGCAGCACGTTGGCCGCATGCGCGCCGATACGCGAGGTGGTGATGAGCCCGCGGCTCTGCGCGATCTGCACGTGGCTCAACACCGCGCCGTTCTTTTGCGCGAGGCCCGTGAAGTCGAGCGTCGAGGCGCCGCGCCCTTCGAGGTGCGCGGCCATGGCGAGGATCGCGCCGATCGTCACGACGCCCGTGCCGCCCACACCCGTCACAACCATGCGCAGGTGTTGCTCCAGCGCCTGCGGCACGCGCGCGGGCGGTGCGAGCGTGGCGCGCAGTTCCGCTTCGATGCGCTGAATGCGCGCGGCGTCCGGACGCTTCGGCTCCATGCCCTCCACCGTCACGAAGCTCGGGCAAAAGCCCTTCACGCACGAGGTGTCCTTGTTGCAACTCGATTGGTTGATGGCCCGCTTGCGGCCCAGCTCCGTTTCGAGCGGCTCGATCGCGATGCAGTTCGACTGCACGGAACAGTCGCCGCAGCCTTCGCAGACGGCCGGATTGATCACCACACGCGTGGGCGGATCGATCAGCTTGCCGCGCTTGCGGCGGCGGCGCTTTTCGGCGGCGCAGGTCTGGTCGTAGACGATCACCGAAACGCCCTTCTGCTCGCGCAGGCGGCGTTGCAGCGTATCGAGCGCGTCGCGGTGCGAGAGCGTCACGCCCGCAGGCAACGCCTGCGAGCCCGCGTACTGCTCGGGCCGGTCGGTCATCACGGCGACTTCGTTCACGCCTTCGGCCCGGACCTGCGCCACCACGCGATGCACGGTGAGGCCGCCCTCGGCGGGCTGGCCGCCGGTCATTGCCACCGCATCGTTGAAGAGGATCTTGTAAGTGACGTTCGCGCGCGCCGCCACGGCCTGGCGGATCGCCAGGCTGCCCGAGTGCTGATAGGTGCCGTCGCCGAGATTCACGAACAGATGCGGCATGTCCGTGAAGGTCGACATCCCGACCCACTGCACGCCTTCGCCGCCCATCTGGCAAAACGTCGCCGTGTTGCCCGCCTCGCCGAGCGCCATGATGTGGCAGCCGATACCGGCCGCGGCATGCGAGCCGTCGGGCAGACGCGTCGACGTATTGTGCGGGCAGCCCGCGCAGAAGAACGGCTTGCGGGTGAGCGGTTCGCCTTGCGGCGCTTGCGCGAGCGCGATCACGCGCTGCGCGCCCGAACGCGCATGGGTTGCGCCGGTAGCGACGAACGGCACATCGACTTCGACGTGCCGGAAAAACCGCTGCAGTGCGTGCGCGAGCTGCTCGGGTGCGAACTCCATCGCGGCGGGCAGCAGCGGCTCGCGCTCGCCGAGCGTCTTGCCGTGCACGGACGGCCGCTCGTCGGCCCGCACGTTGAAGAGTGCTTCCTTGATCTGCCGCTCCACGAACGAGCGCTTTTCCTCTACGACGAAAAGCGCCTGCATGCCGCGCGCAAACGCCTTGAGCCCTTCCGTTTCGAGCGGCCAGATCATGCCGACCTTATAAAGCCCGATACCGAGTTGTTCGAGGCGCTCGGCCGTGAGCCCCAGCGCCTCGAACGCGGCCAGCACGTCTGCATGCGCCTTGCCCACCGTCACGATGCCCACGCGCGCCTGCGCGGGGCGCAGCAACGCGCGGTCGAGCGGATTCGCCCGCATGAAGGCGAGCGCGGCGGGCAGGCGCTCTTCGAGCACGCGGCGCTCCAGTTCGGCGCGCTCCGCCGGCCAGCGCAATTGCGGGTCGTAGTTGAAGCCGCGCTTCGGCGGCACGGCGATGTCGGCGGGCAAGCGCAACGGCACGCCGCTGCCCACGCGCATCGAGCGGCCGCTTTCCACCGTCTCCGTAATCGCCTTGAAACCGACCCACAGTCCGCTGAAACGCGACAGCGCATAGCCGGTGAGCCCGTACTCGATGTATTCCTCTACCGACGCCGGAAAGAGAATCGGCATCATCGCGCCTTCGAAGACGTGGTCCGTCTGGTGCGGAAACATCGACGACTGCGCCGCGTGGTCGTCGCCGGCCACCGCCAGCACGCCGCCGTGCCGCGCGGTGCCGAGCATGTTGGCGTTGCGGAACACGTCGCCGGTGCGGTCCACGCCCGGCCCCTTGCCGTACCACATCGAGTACACGCCTTCCACACGTTTGCCGGGAAACGCGTCGAGTTGCTGCGCGCCCCACAGCATGGTCGCGCCGAGGTCTTCGTTCAGGCCCGGCTCGAAGCGCACGTCGAAGTCCGCGAGCAGTGCCTCCTGGCGCCACAGTTCCTGATCGAATCCGCCGAGCGGCGAGCCGCGATAGCCGGAGACGAGACCCGCCGTTTTCAGCCCGGCAAGGCGGTCCGCGCGCGCCTGTTCGATCAGGATGCGCACGAGCGCCTGGGTGCCGGTGAGAAAGACCGCGCCGTCCTCGCGCAGGTAGCGGTCTTCGAGTCGATAGTCCGTATCGATCTGGCGATCGGTCTCGACGGCTCGCATGTTCATGGTGTCTCCGCTGTTCGACTTGTGGGTATTAGCGGATTCTAGGTATCCAATAGCGGCGATTCGTGCCAAACTGAGCCACATTTTGTTCATCAATTAGCAACACTCGCCCCAAATTCAACTTTTTCAGGGAAAGCTGGCCAATGAAATTCGACCGCGTGGATGTGGCCATCCTGCACGCCCTGCAGCGCGACGCGCACGTGAAGTCCGCCGACCTCGCGGAATCGCTCGGGCTTTCGCTTTCACCGTTCTACCGGCGCATCCGTATGCTCGAAGAGCGCGGCGTCATCACGCAGTACGTCACGCTGCTCGATCAGGAGAAAGCGGGCTTTCCCGTCAACGCCTATGTGTCGGTGGCAATCGAGAAGAAGAACGAGACACGGCTAGCCGCGTTCGAGCGCGCGATCTCGAACTACGACGAGGTGATGGAGTGTTATTTGATGACGGGCGCGTTCGACTACATGCTGCGCGTGGTGGCGAGCGATATTGCGGGCATCGAGCGTTTCGTCATGACGCGCCTCACCAAGATCGAGGGCGTGCGTGACATTCACACTTCCGTGGCGCTGCGCCGCGTGGAGTACAAAACCGAGCTGCCGGTGCGCGTGCGCGACGAGTGACGCGCGGTGCAATGCTGCGGTTCAGGATGTCGAAGGAATCACTGCTTAGCGAGGGCGTTCACGCCTTTTGCCCCGTCTTGCGGCGCGCGCCTGCGCCGTGAGCAGCGCGGCGGTGCGCTGTTCGAGCCACGTTGCGGCGCTGCGTTTTCTCGTGCGCCTCGGGGGGCAGGCGCACCGGCCGGCACATTGCATGCCGGGCCGGTTTCTCGTCATGAACGTGGCGATATTTCGGGCGGCGAGCCCTCATGAAAGAGCTGGCTGAGTTGCGCGCGCAGTTCGGGCGAATCGGCGTGACGATGCACGCTCACCGCGTGTTGCACGGCAGCTTCCAGAAGCTCCGAATCCGAGTCCGCCGAGATAGCAACCGTGCAGTTCATCTCACTGGGAAACTCCCTGCAGTCAATGTACTTTCGCGTCATGGTGGAACCTCTCGCTGGGCGGGTAAAAAAACAGGCACGCATGCAGGCCGCGCGCGTGAAAATTATAGAATCCATGCATTGTGCTTGCTAAACTATTAAAGCGAATCCAGACGCGACAATAATCTGAATTAATTGCACGTTTTTTTATCAAGCTGCGTAATTTAGGTTATCTAATGAATCGACGAGGCTCGGTGGCTGCCTGGGTGCAATCCAGATTGTCACAAAGCGCTCGCCGCCCGGCCCCTCGCGGTCCGGCCAGAGGCGGCCCCCGCCGCCCTTTGCGAAAGCCCTTCCTTCCCGCTTTCCCGACCGGACGCACGCCGCGTCACGCGCGTGCGTCAGCCGCATTGATTCGACAATTGAAGCGGTCGCCTGCAGTTCCGTTCAGTCCATGAAAACGCACGTCCGGCTAATGGCGCGCGTTTGTCCGATCCGTTGAATTGAGAGGTGTGCCATGTCGAGCCTGTCGAGCGAATCCATCGCCACATTGAAAAGCGCGCTGCGCGGCGAAGCCCTGCAACCCGGCGACGCGGCCTACGAAGAAGCCCGGCAAATCTGGAACGCGATGATCGAGCGCCGCCCCGCGCTCATCGTGCGCTGCCGGGGTTGCGCCGACGTGCGCCAGACCGTGGCGCTCGCGCGTGAAAGCGGCCTACCGCTCGCCGTGCGCGGCGGCGGCCACAATATCGCAGGCAGCGCGCTATGCGACGGCGGCATCGTGATCGATCTCTCGCTGATGAAGTCGGTCAGAGTCGAGCCCGCCACACGCCGCGCGTATGTGGAGCCCGGCGCCACGCTGCACGATTTCGACCACGAAGCGCAGGCATTCGGCCTCGCTACGCCGCTCGGCATCAATTCGACGACGGGCGTCGCGGGTCTCACGCTGGGCGGCGGCTTCGGCTGGCTAAGCCGGCGCTTCGGCATGTCGGTCGACAACCTCGTCGCCGCCGACGTCGTGACCGCCGACGGCAACCTGCTGCGCGCGAGCGCCGAAGAAAACGCCGACCTCTTCTGGGCGCTGCGCGGCGGCGGCGGCAACTTCGGCGTGGTGACGATGTTCGAGTTCGCGCTACACCCCGTCGGTCCCGAGATCTACGGCGGACTGGTCGTGCTGCCGTTCGACGCCGCGAAAGAAGCGCTGACACACTACCGCGAAGCGGCCGAAGCGATGTCCGAAGACCTGACCGTGTGGAGCGTGTCGCGTCTCGCGCCGCCGCTGCCGTTCCTGCCGCCCGAGGTGCACGGCAAGCCCGTCATCGTGTTCGCGATCTGCTATTCGGGGCCGCCGGAAAACGGGCCGAACGCGGTGGAGGCCGTGCGGCGCTTCGGACCACCGTGTGGCGAACATCTCGGGCCGATGCCCTATGCCGCGTGGCAGCAGGCGTTCGATCCGCTGCTCACGCCGGGCGCCCGCAACTACTGGAAATCGCACAATCTCGACGCGCTGCCCGACGGCCTCATCGACACGCTGATCGACGCCATCGCCGCGCTGCCCTCGCCGGAGTGCGAAATATTCTTCGGGCAAATTGGCGGCGCGACCCTGCGCGTCGCGCCCGATGCGATGGCCTACCCGAATCGCGACGCGCTCTACGTCATGAACGTGCACGGCCGCTGGAGCGATCCCGCCGACGACGCCCGCTGCGTCGCCTGGGCGCGCGGCTTCTTCGAAGCTTCCGCGCCTTATGCGCTCGGCAGCGTCTACGTGAACTTCCTCACCGACGACGAACGCTCGCGCGTCGAGGCGGCCTATGGTCCGAACATGAGCCGTCTCGTCGCCGTCAAGACGAAATACGACCCGCACAATCTTTTCCGCCATAACCAGAACATCCGGCCCGAAGGGTCGGCCGAGGGAAGCCAGTAATCCGCGTTTCGATGTCATCGTAAGGGGAATCGTCATGTCGACTTATGTGGTGCTTGCGCAGTTCACCGACCAGGGTATCCGCGCCGTCAAGAACAGCGCGCAACGGGCCGGTCAGGCAGCGGAACTCGCCAAAACTTTCGGCTGTGAAATGAAGCAGATCTACTGGACGCTCGGGAAGTACGACATCGTCACGGTCATCGAAGCGCCCGACGAGGAAAGCTTCATGGCGTTCGGCCTCGCGCTAGGGTCGCTCGGCAATATCCGCACGCAAACGCTGCGCGCCTTGAGCAAGGATGAGTTCACGGCGGTTCTCGGCAAGCTCAATTAATGAGCGCCGGCGCGCGGCACCCGGGCCGGTGCCGCGCCGCCATTCATCATTCTTCATACCTATTCGCCGCACGCGCGGCGCATTCCTCCCGCCAGATTGGGGGAGGCAGTTCCCTGCCCGAACACACCATGGCGCGCGAGCAACCTTCCGGGAAGCCGCATTGCGCGAGCGAAGTCTTTCTTTTTGGCAAACGTTTGCCTCTCGGGTATCAAGTCCGCGCGCGCGAGGCCGACAACGCGTACATCGCCACGAATTTTTGGAGACCCGGACGTGACGCGCGTTTTGCTTTTACTTACCGTAATGGTTGTGACAGGCTGCGCGCAACTGCAGCCGCCCACTACGGCACAAACCGGGAAACCCGCCGAGTCGAACGTCATCATGAAGTTCGACATTCCCGCCGATGCACTAGGCGCGCACGACCCGCAACTGAGCGCCGTGCTCGCCAAGGCCGGCGCGCTCGCCGCCGCGCAAAAGCAGTCCACCGTGATCCGCGTGACGGCGCTGGGCGAGGACTTCAAGTACATCAATCAGGCCATCTGGCGGGGCGTGCCCGCGCGAGGGCCCAAGCCCGCGCTAGAAAACCTGACGGCTGGCGCGAACCAGACGTACAGCGTCTCGATCGAACCGATGCATGCTGGGAGCTGACACGATGCGTCCGATCGTTCTCGCCGCTGCACTCGGCCTAGGTAGCGCCGCCTGGGCGGGCCAACCCGCCGCCAGCGCGCCCGCCTCCACCGTCGTTGCCGCTGCCGCCATGCCTGCCGCCGACAAGGTCTATCCGCCGCTGCCCTCGCTCGCCATGCTGCCGCCCGCAACCGGCGACGACGACGAGGCTCCCGCGCCGCATTCGTCGTCGCACAACAAGAAGAAGACGCGTCAGCGCGATTGCCACTGCGCCATGCCCACGCCGCGTCTCGTTGTCTCCGACACCTCGCGCGCCTATCTCAAGGACATCGAGCAGAAACTCGATTCCGCTCTCGCGCAGTGACGTCGCGCATTGACGCCCAACCCGGAGCTTCGACCCATGCAGCAGAAGACCAACGCCCTGCGCCAGCTACGATCGCGAGTCATGCGCGCGTGGGTCGCGATCATGAGCCTCGCGGCGCTCGGCGCGACGCTCGCGCATGCCGCGCCGCCTGCCGACGAATGCTTCGAAAAGGCCGGCGCCTACCAGGGCGTGAATCCGCTCGTGCTGCGCGCCGTAGCGTGGCGTGAATCGAAAGGCGACGCGGCGGCCATCAATCACAATGCGAACGGCTCGATCGACGTCGGCCAAGCGCAGATCAACTCGATCCACTTTTCGGAGCTTTCGCGCGAGGGCATTCCGCACGGCGCCCTCACGGACCCGTGCGTGAATATTTTCGTGGCCGCCTGGCTGCTCAAGCAAAAGATGGTGCGATACGGCAACACATGGCGCGCGATTGGCGCATACCACTCGGAGTCGCCGCACGAGCGCGATGCCTACGCGCGCAGCATTCAGGCCATTCTCGTGAGCTGGGGCCACCTGCAGCCGGGGCGATGAACGAAGCGCCCTGCGTCGCTTCCTATTCGTTGCAGGCGCAACGATCGCTTTAGCCGCGCAGCTTGTTCAACAGCTTGAGCCCGCGGCGCGCCATGGCCGAATAAAGCTCGGCGCCCTTGAGCGCTGGGTCGACATGGCGCTCGTAAGGCTGCAGCGTGATCGGGAAATACGGCGCAAGCTTCTCCACCACGCGCTGTGGCGAGATGTGCGTGTTGCTCTGGACCACGGCGAACATGCCGTCGCTTTCCGGCGCGAGGTGGCGGGCCTCGCTCCAGCCTTCCATCTTGTCGGCAAACCAGACGCTTTCGTCGGCGTGCAGCGCGCGCTGGCCCGGTTTCGGGCCCGTGTGGTACTGCTCCAGCAGCCCTTCGTGTTCCGCGTTGAGCCAGTAAAGGGTGTATTCGGTCCAGTCGAGTGCGTAATTGGCGAGCAGCACGCGCCGCCAGTCGGTGCCGTGCAAAGCCGCCAGGCGCTGTTGCAGGCTCAGACACAACGTGCGCGACAGGATGGCCGGCGTCCACCAGATGCCGTCGCGCGCGAGTTGCGGATCGAGATTCAACAGCTTCGCCGAAGCCTCCCAGTAATACGGCTCGACCGTGCGCGGCTGAACATGCGTGAGCGCCCGACCGTCGAGAATCAGCGTATCCGCGCTGAAGCGATGCGTGGCGAAGCAGTCGGGGTCGAGCACGAGGAAATACTCGGTCTCGATCCATTCGGGTGCATTCAGCTTGATGATCTGCTGCCGGTGCCAGTTGCGGATCTGATGACGCTGCGAGAACTCCGCAAAAATGCCCATGTACAGCGATTCGTCGACCACTTCGATGGGGAAATCGGACCACGCTTTCGCGTAGCCCTTGACCTCTTCGAGTTCGTCGTGCGGCACGACGATGACGAAACGGTGAAACGTCCTGGGCGTCGTGAAGTGACGCAGCGACGAGAAGAGGATGTCGCAACGGCCGATATTGTCGGCGTAATGCCGTCCCCGCGTCTTCACCGGCAGGATCGCGCTGATCTGGTGCATGGCAGTCAGGTCCCGAATGTTAGAAGAATCGGTAAATGAAGTTCGGGATATAGCCGCGCCGATGCGTCAGCGCAATGCCGATCAGCCTGCCGCCCGCGTCGAGCAGCTGCGTTTTCAGGCCGAGGACCACGGGCTTGCGCGACACCTCTGCGCGCACCGCCATGACCGTGGCGTCCGCCAGCGCCGCGTTTTCGATGCCGGCGAACGACTGGCTCGCGGGCGGCGCATGCACGACGATGTAGTCGTGCGCCTCGCGCAGCGTATTGAACAGGGTCGTGGTCTGCTGCCACGAAGTCGGGAACGTGCCGCTCTCCGGCCGCGCGACGACGATGTTGTGCCGCTCGACGCTTTCGAACACGAGGCCGCTCGAAGCCGCGATCTCCGTGGGCGCCGCGCTCGCCGCACGGCTTTGCCCGCCGTGTCCCGACCACGTCAGCAGGCCCTGCGCGTTCGGCGGGCCATAGAGCGGCGAGTCGGCGCCGGAAGCCATGTCGAGAATGAGGACCGGCTTGGTCGTGCGATGCTCGAGTTCGACGGCGAGGCCGCGAATCACCGAAAGCAGCCCATCGTTCTTGCCGAACGAGAGCGCCATGACCATCTTGGCGGGCGAGTCCGTGCTCGCGTTGATGGCCGCGATCATGCGGCCATACGCCATGTGCGCGGGCCGGCTCGCCGCTTTGGCCGCGTCGGCCGAGGCCCCCGCGGCGCCGGGTCGGCGTGCGCCGCCGCCGAGCATCACCGGCGCGTTCAGCACCGGCAGCAGCAGAGAGCGCTCGGCCTGCTCCGGACTCAGGAAGGTCTCGCGCAGGCTCGCCATGACGAGCACGACGAGCGCCGAAATCAGCAGACCCGCCGCCACGCTCGCCGCAATGATGAGGCTGGCCGACACGCTGCGCTGCGAAGGCGGGAACGGCGCCTGGATCACGCGCACGTTCGTGCTGTTCACCTGGCTCACCTGCCCCTGCTGGATCTTCGCCAGCTCGACCTGGCGCGAACGGTCCTTGAAGCTGTCGGCCAGAATGTCGCGCGTTGCCTGCAGCTGGCGCATCTGGCTGGAGATGTCGCTCAGGCTGCGCAGCTTCGCGCGCGTGTCCTTGATCTGCTCTTCGAGCGCCTGCTGGCGCGCGGTTTCGCCCGCGATGCTCGCGTTCAGTGCGGCCAGCCGCCCTTGCACCACGTCGTAGTAATCGTTGTGGCCGTAGCGCGTGGCCGTGGCCATTTGAGCCTTGCGTCGCGCGATGCTCGCGTGCATGTCGGCGATCTGCTGATCGAGCTGCTGCACGAACGGCGAGCTGTCCATGTAGCGCGAGGCGAAATCGGCGCGGCGCGCTTCGAGCTGCATCAGCGAAAGCTGCATCGTGTCGAGCGCATGGGCGGCCTCGGAGTCGTCGGTGAAGATCGGGATCGTGGCCTTGACCCCCTTCGAGGACGCCTGCTCCGACTTCAGTTCGCCGCGATGCTGCGCGAGCGACGTGTCGTTCTCGAGCTTTTGCTGAACCAGTTGGCTTTCGAGCAGCACGGCGCGCGAGGTCTGGTCGTCGATATTGACGATGCCGTGCGTTTTCTGGAACGCGAGCAGGTCGGCATCGGCTTTTTTCAATTGCCTTGCGACTTCGTCGCGCTGACCAGTGAGGAAATCGACGCGGCCGGACGTGAAAATCGTCGCGCGCCGGCGGAAGTACGTGTCGAGCAGACGCGAAAGCGCATCGGCTGCTTCCTTGGGATCGGCGTCGTAATACGTGAGGTTGATGGTGCTCGCGAGATCGTTTTGCTCGATATGCAGCCGATGCTCGAATTCCTGCAAATGGCTGTCGATTTCCTGTTCGCTTGCGTTCGGCCCCAGTTTCGCGATCACCACGTCGCGATGCAGTTCCGGGCTGCTGAGGATCTGCGCTTCGACGCCGTCGAGCTGGCCAATGGCGGGCTGCACCGCGGCGCCGCCATTCGGGTTGTTCGACTGGTCGTAATATCCTGCAAGGAGTACGAGCAAAGTCGACTGCGCCCGGTAAGGCATGGGCACCAGAAGCGCAACCGCCACGCCGATCGCCACAACGGAAAGAAATACCGCTGTTGCAACCTTGCGATAATAAAAAAAGGTGTTGAGATAGTCCCGGACCGTCAGTTCGACAACAGCCGCCTTCCTTTCAGGCCTTGTTCTAGTAGTAATAACCATACAGGTGCGGTTCCAGGCCAACAGTGAAGATTCGACGGCGCATATAATACGTAAGAAAACATCCAGGATGTCGCGTTAAACTGACATCCGCGAAAAAATCGTGCGAGTTCCACCCTTCATTAACGGCAATTCCTGCCGTTACTTGACAAGAGATCAGGAACCGCAAGCCACCGCTTCACCCACGCGCCCGATGAACATACTCCGACCAGCCTGCGTCCTCGGGCTGATAACGCTTACCGCCTGCACCCAGACCTGGGTGGAGCCGCAATTCCAGCAGCGGGCGCAATTCGCCGCGTGGTCGCAAGCCTCGCCGGGCGTCTATCGCATCGAACCCGGCGACGACCTCTCGGTCGTCATGCCTTTCAATGCCGAGCTGAACTTCCGCGGTTCGGTCGCGCCGGACGGCGGCCTGACCATGCCGTTCGCGGGCACGATCCCGGCGGCAGGGCTCACGGTCGCCCAGCTCGGCGACGCCATCGACAAGGCGCTTGCTGCCAACGGCATGGCGAAGAACGCGCACGCTTCGGTTGCCATCGTGCAGTCGGCCGCTAAAATCTATGTGGCCGGCCAGGTCGCGCGCCCCGGCGAAATCGCGCTGCACACGGGCATGAGCGTGCTGCAGGCCATCGCCGCCGCGCAGGGCTTGCTCGACACGGCGCGCACCAACGAAGTCGTGCTGATTCGCCGCAGCCCCGATGGCCGCCCGATGCTGCGCACGATCGACCTCGACGCGCTCACGCATCGCGGCGACCCGGCGCAGGACGTCATCCTGCAGGCCACCGACACGATCTTCGTGCCGAAGTCCTCGATCGCCGAAGTCGACCAGTGGGTCGATCAGTACATCGACAAGGTCATTCCGTTCCAGCGGGGCTTCGACTACACGATCTCGAACAATCCCACGACGTACTAAGCCTGCTCTGCGAGCCTCGACCGCCCGACGGCTCTCCACGGCCGCGCAAACGAATCACACGCGATGGAAACCGCCACCACGACCACCGGGCTTGCCCCCGTCTTTTCGAGCGAGCCCGCCAGGTGGCGGGTCACGTGGTGGCTGCTCGCGCTCCTGCCGCTCTTTGGCCAGACCTTCCATTACCTGAGCACGCTCGTGCCGCTCTGGGCGCTCTCGAAAGCGCTGCCGGTCATTTCGCTGCCCGCCGTGCTGCGTCTGGGCGGCGAACCGCGTTTTCCCATGACGCGGCAAATCCTCATCAGCTTCGCGTGGCTCTTGCTGGTGCCGAGCTTTGCGGCCGTGTTCTACTTCCACGAGGGCTTTTTCACGAGCATCACGGCACAGGTGAAACTGCTGCCCGTGCTGTACTTCTTCTCGTTTCTCGCGCTGCTCCTCACGCTCAAGCCCACGCTCGGCGAGCTGGAGCGCGGATTCGTGGTGCTGGGCGTCGTCATTCTCGCGGTGCTGATTGTGCTCTGGGCCGTGGTGCCCTCGGACTGGTACCAGGAGTCGTACGTGATCGGCCAGTCGCCCTTTTTCAGCAGCGACAACCGCGGCCATCGCATCCGCATGTCGATGTATTTCCCGCTCATCCTGCTGTTCTTCTGCTACCGGCGCGCCTTCTTCGAAAAGCATGCGGGCTATCTGCTGGGCGTGGTCGTCGCGTTCGCGGTCACGCTGCTGATCGTCAAGACGCGCGCCATGGTCATCGGCATCATGGGCGTGGTCGTCATCAACACCTTCGCCTGGTCGCGCATGCGCACGCGCGTTCTGCTGCTGCTCGCCGCGCCCGTCGCGCTCGTCACCCTGTTCTCGGCGGGCTACCTCGCCACGACCTTCAGCACCGACGCGAGCACGGGCTTCGACACGCGCCGCATCACCATCATGCTCGCCACGAAGTTCCTCGGCAGCGAGCCGATGCGCTGGCTCTTCGGGGTGGGCACGATCAGTTCGACCAGCAAGGACAACCTGATCGACTACTTTCACCACTTCTTCTTCCTCGCCGACATCACGTGGCTCGGCATCGTGTTCGAGTACGGCCTGATCGGCGCGCTCATCATCCTGTTCTTCCAGCTGCGCGGCATCGTGTTCTACCGGCGCTTGCGCAAGAAGGTCGACGACGATTTTCTCGGCGCGCTGTTCGACTATCTCGTCTACGTCCTGCTCATTTCATTCTTTTATCCGCCTACCCTCACTCCGGGCGAGACTGCGGTCATTCTCGCGATCTTCGCGTACGTCTGGCGCGTGGGCGAACTGGACGGCGATCACGACGACCATGCCGATCTGCAGGTTCACCATGCCACGCTTTAAGCGCAATAAGCGTATCAAGCGCCCCAACCTGCACGCGCTGGTGGTCGGCGCGCTGCTCATGTCGGGCGCGGCGGCCTGCACCGACGCGACTTCGGGCACGCCCTTGCCGGTGGCCATCTCGGTGGATGCCGCCGCCGGCCGGCACCCCATCAGCCCGCTGATTTACGGCATCAACTTCGGCACGACGGCGGTTTTGCAGGACCTGCGCGCGCCCATCAACCGCTCGGGCGGCAACAGCGCCTCGGCCTATAACTGGCGCCTCGACGCACGCAACGCGGGCAAGGACTGGTATTTCGAGAGCCTCGCCGTCAATCCCGCCGATATCAACGATCAGTTCGGCGAGCGCTTCGTCGCACTCTCCCAGGCGGCGGGCGCCACGCCCATCGTGACCATTCCGATGCTCGGCCGCGTGGCGAAACTCGGGCCCGCGCGCGAGACGCTCGCGAGCTTCTCGATCGCCAAATACGGCCCGCAGCCGAATCACGACGTGAACGGCCACGCCGACGCCGGCAACGGCGTGGCGGCCGGCGGCAAGCCGATTGCCGGCAACGACGCGAACGACGCCTCGATACCCGACGACCCGCAAAACGAACAGGCGCGCGTCGCGGATCTGGTCAAGCAATTCGGCGGCGCGAGCGGCGGCGGCGTGCGCTACTACGCGCTCGACAACGAGCCGAGCCTCTGGCAGCTCATTCACCGCGATGTGCACCCCACGGGCGCCCATGCGAGCGAAATCGCCAGCAAGGTGATCGTCTATTCGCGCGCCGTGAAGGCGGCGGACCCGCACGCGCAGATCGTCGCGCCGGAAGAATGGGGCTGGCAGGGCTATTTCTACAGCGGCTTCGACCAGCAGTACGCCGCGGACCACGGCCTCGATCACACGCCCGACCGCACAAGCGAAACCCAAGGCATGCCGTACGTGCCCTGGCTGCTCGCGCAATGGAAAGCGGCGGGCCATCCGGTCGACGTGTTCAGCCTGCACTTCTACCCGCAGGGCGGCGAATACGCCGAGACGGGCGTGACGAGCTCGCAGGCCGTCGCGCTCATGCGCAACCGCTCCACGCGCGACCTGTGGGACCCGAACTACAAGGACCCCACGTGGATCAACAGCGTCGTCGCGCTGATCCCGCTGATGCGCCATTGGGTCGATACGTACTACTACCCGGGCACGCCCATCGGCATTACGGAATACAACTGGGGCGGCGACACGCTGATGAACGGCGCGACAGCCCAGGCCGACGTGCTCGGCATTTTCGGCCGCGAGGGGCTGGATATGGCAACGCGCTGGGGCACGCTCGATCCTTCGATGCCGGTGTACAAGGCATTCAAGCTCTACCGCAACTACGACGGCAACGGCGCGGCATTCGGCACAACCAGCATTGCCGCGAACGCGCCCGATCCGGACGCCGTTTCCGCGTTTGCCGCCTTGCGCGAGCGCGACCACGCGTTGACGCTCGTGGTCATCAACAAGCAACTGGACCGCCCCGTCGATGCCGCCGTCACGCTCGATCATTTTGCGGCGAGCGGCGTGGCCGAAACCTGGCGGCTCGCAAACAACCAGCTGTTCCGCATGCCCGACGCGCACTACCAGGACAGCACGCTGCGCGCGAGCCTGCCCGCGCAGAGCGTGACGCTGTTCATACTGCGCGGCGCACAGGCGCAGCATGAGTGAAGCCGGCGAAGCGCAGATGCCCGCGAGCCAAACCGGCGGCTCGATGATCCGGGGCTCGCTCGTGAGCCTCGGCGTGCGTCTGCTCGACCTGCCGAGCCGCTACGGTTTCCATCTGCTGATCGCCGCCATGCTGGGCGTGGTGCAGACAGGCGACTTCTATATCGTGTTCAGCACGATGGTGGCGCTCGCGGGGTTCGGGCGCCTCGGCATCGATCAGGCGCTCACGCGGCAGATCGCGATGGACCTCGCGGCGGGCGAGGCGCGCGCCGTGCGGCCGGCCATCCGTCGCGCGCTGTGGCTGGTGCTGCTCGCCTCCACGGCCATGTCGATCGCGCTTGGCGCGGGCGCATTCGCCTTCGCGTACGACGTGCTGAAGAAGCCCGAGCTTGCCTGGCCGCTCGCAGCGTGGGCGGCGCACCGGCTGCTGGGCGTGTTGCCACTTGCGTTGCTCGGGCAATGGGTGCTCGGGCGCGTGCCGGGACGCAGCGCGGCGCGAGACGGCAAACAGGACGCCTAGGATCGTCGTGCACGCCAGCCTCAACTGCTTGCGCTTTCAACGACACGTCGTTCCGGCGCGAATAAGCATCGGCGCGCGCAGGGGGCACGGCGATTGCGGAATTCATGGTCAAGCAGGCAACAATCGTCTGCATCGATACCCAGTCTCAAGGAGGTACGGATCATGAACAAGGCAACCAGCACCCTTATCGCAGCCGCCGCCGCGCTCGCCCTGTCCGGGGGTGCGTATGCACAAACGGCGCCGGCGGGCGCAGGCATGAGCGGCAACGGTTCGTCGAACCCTGGCACCGCGCCCGGTGCGACGACGAACCAGATGAACGACACATCGAGCGGGTATGGCATGCCTGGCGCGACGAACTCCGATAGCGGCATGGGCATGGCTCCGCCGAACTCGCCCCAGCAGCAGGGCATGAACCCTGACGTGGCGCCTCACACCAGCGGGCCGAAGAGCAACAATTCGCTCGCGACCCCGAGTGTGATTTCCCCGACCGACCAGCACTAACGGCACACCAGGGCGACAGCCGGTCGCAAAAAAGCGCCGCGGCCCGCGATATGCTGCGCGCCCATGAGGCGCGCAGCTTTGCTGATATCATGAAAAAAACTCGCACCCCGGTGCGAACTAAACCGCTTTACGCCGATGGCGGGACGGCGCGCACCGTGCGCCACGTTGCTCGGCAATACCGTGAACTACACCCATCCTGACCGTGCGATCCGCGAGTGCGCTTGCTCTCGACGGGATTGACGAGGCGATCGTCGAAGCCGGCCGCTCGCGTCAGCGGGTTGTGGCAGCCCTGCGTCATAATTTGGAAAACTAAGCGTTTCACCCGTCGCGAGGAGAAGAAACGTCATGAAACGACGCTGCCTGCTAAAGGGGGTTGTCGCTTTGCCGTGCCTTAGCGCTACCTCGGGTTTCGCCGGCGTGCAGCCCGCTGCGGCCCGTGCGGGCCGCATCCGGCCCAGCGACCCCGCGTGGCCGAAAGCGCCGGAATGGGAGGCGTTGAGCCAGGCAGTCGGCGGAAATTTGCTGCAACCCACCACGATCTGGCAGACCTGCGCGCAAGCGCCCCACGCACCAGCATGTCTGGCAAGAATCGAGGAAGCGCGCAATCCGTTCGCGCTCGGCGACGATCCCGGCGCCACCCAGGTCTCCGGCTGGCTCAATGCATGGACGGCGCACGCAAGCGCCTACGCGGTGGCAGCCCGCTCGACCGCGGACGTCGTCGCGGGCGTCGATTTCGCGCGCCGACACAACTTGCGCCTGGTGGTGAAAGGCGGCGGTCACAGCTACCTTGGCGGCTCGAACGCGCCCGATTCCCTGTTGGTCTGGACGCGCGGGATGAACCGCATCGCACTCCATGACGCGTTCGTGCCGGCCGGCTGCCAGTCACCGCCACAGCAGGCCGTGACGGTAGAGGCTGGCTGCATGTGGATCGACGTCTACACCGCCGTCACGACGCAGGCGGGACGCTACGTTCAGGGCGGCGGATGTACGACCGTGGGCGTTGCCGGACTCGTTCTCGGCGGCGGTTTCGGGTCCCACTCGAAGCGCTACGGACTCGCGGCCGCGAGTCTGCTCCAGGCGGAGATCGTCACCGCCGACGGCGTTGTCCGCACGGTCAACGCATGCCAGCAGCCCGATCTTTTCTGGGCGCTCAAAGGGGGCGGCGGCGGCAGTTTCGGTGTGGTGACGAAGCTCACGCTGCAGACCCATGAGTTGCCCGAGAACTTCGGCTGGGCCAGGTTCAAGGTCAAGACTTCATCGCCTGAGGCTTACCGGCGGCTCGCTGCGCGACTGGTCGATCACTATGCGGAGCATCTGTTCAACCCTGCATGGGGCGAGCGCTTCGTCTTTCACAGCGACGAGATCGAAGTGGCGATGGTGTGCCAGGGTCTCGACGACCATCAGGTCAAGTCAGCCTGGGCGCCTGTCATCGAGTGGGTGCGCGCCTCGCCGGCAGATTTCACCTTCAACCAGGGACCTCGCGTCGGCGCCGGTCCATCGCGCCGCTGGTGGGACGTCGAAGCCAACCCGGGGCTCGTGCCCGACCCACGCGCGGGCGCTGCGCACAACCATGGCTGGTGGCAAGGCGATGGCGAGCAGGCTTCCGCCTTCCTGCACGGCTACGAGTCGCAATGGCTGCCCGCGGCCCTTCTCGAACCGGCGCAACGCGGCCGGCTGGTCGACGCCTTCGTGGCGGCGGCCCAGTTTCAGGCCGTCGAGTTGCATTTCAACAAGGGACTCGCGGGCGCGCCGCCGGAGGTGAACGAGCAGGCGCGCCAGTGTGCGACCAACCCAAAAGTCGCCGACGCCTTCGGCCTGATGATCGTCGCCACAGGCGGCCCGCCACCCTTTCCGGGCCTGCCCATCCCCGCGCCTGACATGGCGCAGGCACATCGCAACGCCGCGAACATAGCCAAGGCCGCGGCCATTCTCAAGGCGCTATCGCCAGAAAGCGGCTCCTATATTTCGGAGACCGATTTTTTTCGCAGCGATTGGCGTGAAGCGTTTTGGGGCGTCAACTACGCGCGGCTGAAAGCGATCAAGAATCGCTACGATCCGGAAGGCTTCTTCTACGTCCATCACGGCGTGGGCAGCGAGGACTGGAGTCCCGACGGCTTTACGCCCGTGCAGTCGTGAAGGTTTCGGTAATGGGCGCGCATTTCTTGCCTGGCTTGACTCACTAAGAACTCGCATTCTCGCAACTCATCGTGCAGATGGGGAGGGTCCCTTATTTCCCCGCATCTCCCACATCAGCACCCACATCATCAGGACTCCTGTCATCTTGCGCAGCCCGAGTCCTGCATCAATCGAAAGATCCGCGAAGGTAAATCGTAGGCACGGTCACGTGACCTGCACAGAACCGACTTACTGCCGCCCTCGGAACGTCATGTGGAAGGTCTAGCTTTCCAGCCTGTAACACGCCGTAATGAAGTGACGCAATCGCCGCCCCACCGTCATGCAAAGAAGTGCAACGCTTCAATGGAGAGACACATGCGCCAGACATCGAGATCCAGACACCAACGGCCTGCTGTTCCTGCCTTGCTTGCGGCAGTTTCGCTAGCGGCGACGGCACTCTATTGTTCTGCTGCCGATAGCCAGTCCACCGCGAATACATCTTCGATCACGGCAACGCCGATCAAGCATGTCATCATCATCGTGGGCGAAAACCGAACGTTCGATCACGTGTTTGGCGCTTATCAGCCGCGCTCGGGCCAAACCATATGGAATCTTCTGTCGAGAGGCATCATCCGGGCTGACGGGGGACCCGGACCCAACTACAAGGTCGCCGAGCAATACATGGCCAAGGCCACGAATCCCTCGCAGTTCGACGCCAGCCCGACGTCGAAACAGCCTTACCCGACGCTGCCGGCGCCGAATACCGGCTCGGCGCCGACCGCCGCGAGCGACGCGAATCCTCCGCCGTTCGCGACACTGGCGGCTGCGCAGGCAGCCGAAGGCTATGCCCTCGAATCGAACGATGTCGTTCAGTTGACGACGGGCGCAACGGGCCTCCCCAACGACGTGCCTGACGCGCGCTTTGGGTCGAACCTGTACAACCTGCAGAGTGGCCCCTATCAGATCTCGCGTGTGGGTCCGAACTACGACCAGTACATGAACAGTCCGGTGCATCGGTTCTACCAGAACTGGCAGCAGTCGGATTGCAATATCGCGAACGCGACCCTCGATAATCCGAGCGGCTGCAAGATGGATCTGTTTGCGTGGGTCGAAGTGTCGGTCGGCGCCGGATCGAATGGCAATGCGCAAGCGGCCCACTTCACCGATCAGTCGACCCACGAAGGCGCGACCGCGCTCGGGTTCTATAACGTGAATACCGGCGATATGCCCTATTTCACGGATCTCGCGCGTCATTACACGATCAGCGACAACTATCACCAGCCGGTGATGGGCGGCACGGGCGCGAACAGCATCATGATCGGAACGGCCGACGCGCTCTATTACACGGACGGCAAAGGCAATCCGGCGACGCCGCCCCAGAACGAGATCGAAAACCCGCGGCCGCAGCCTGGCACCAACAACTGGTACGCGCAGGACGGCTACTCTGGCGGGACCTATAGCAATTGCTCAGATCCGAAGCAGCCTGGCGTCGGCGCGATACGAAAATATCTCGACAGCTTGCCGTATCACCCCAATGCCAACTGCGCGCCCAGCACGTACTATCTGCTGAACAACTACAACCCTGGCTACAACGGTGACGGCACCGTCAACACGAGTACGTTCACCATTCCGCCTTCGCCGGTGCGCACGATCGCCGATACGCTCCTCGAGAACAATATTTCGTGGAAATACTACGGCGAAGGCTGGAAGACGTTCATCACCCGTCCGTCAACGAGTGTCTACTGCAATATCTGCAATCCGTTTCTCTATGAAAGGGCGATCATGACCAATCCGTCGCTGGTGGCCGCGCATCTTCAGGACACGCCGAACCTGTATGCCGACATCGCAAACGGCACGCTACCCGCGGTGTCGTTCGTGAAACCCGGCGGACTGCTCGATGGGCATCCGTCCTCTTCGAAGTTCGGTCTTTACGAAGGGTTCGTGCACAAAATCATCGATTCCGTTCAGGCGAACCCCGCGCTGTGGTCCTCCACTGCGATCTTCATCACGACGGACGAAGGTGGCGGCTATTACGACTCAGGGTACATTCAACCCGTGGACTTCTTCGGGGACGGCCCGCGCATTCCTCTCATCGTCGTTTCACCGTACTCGCGCGGCGGCCGTGTCGTTCACGACTATTCGGATCACGTATCGCTCGTGAAATTCATCGAACGCAACTGGTCGCTGGGACCGATCACGGCGCGCAGTCGCGACAATCTCCCCAACCCGGTCCAGCTGCCCGCGAGCCCGTACGTGCCGACGAACGCGCCGGCGATCGGCGACCTGTTCGGTGCCTTCCAGTTCCAGCCCGCCAGGCAGGCGGCAGCGGGCAATGGCAACGAGGGCGCGGCTGGCATGTTCCCGTTCTGATCGCAGTCCAGAAGCGCACTGAAGACGCCGAAGGTCCCAACCCCAAAGGGACCGTCGGCGCGCTTGCTCTTACTGCTCCGATTGATCGTCCGAGTCGTCGTCTCCCGTGGTCTGGAGGCCCGGAAGGACATGGGTGCCTTCACGCTGAACGGCTACGAGTTTGTGCGGGTCGAGACCGAGCGCCTTCAGGATGGTCGGCGCCACCTGCATGTTGGTCACCGGCGAATCGACGACGTTCTTCTGCAACTTCGGATTGGAAACCACCAGCAGCGTGTTCGTATCGTCCGTATACATTCCGCCGTGCTCTGCCAGCTTCGCCGCGCTCTTGCTGTAGATCGTCCCAGGTATCGGCTGAATGATGAGGTCAGGCACACGGCCCTGGGCAGGGTCGCCCCAGATCGCCTTCAGCGCCGTGTCGTGGTAGAGCGTCTGGATGCGAGTGGAATTGCCGCTCGCCTCGTCAGCGTCGAGGAGTGATACCGCTTTTGCGGTATCGCCGTGGTTCTTGAGCCAGATGAGCGACACGTCGTCGGCCGTCTCCTGGGCGACCGGCACGCCGCCATTGCCGAGCACGGTGGCGACATCGCTCACGTCGGCGGTGGCATAGGCGTTCTTCGAACCGCTCAGCATGTGAAGCTTCTTGAGGTCGATCGGCGACTGGCCGTGTTTGCCGCCGACGATGAACAGCGTCGAATGCAGAAGATGGCCCGCTTTGAGCGCATCGTACATCTGGCCCAGCGAGGCATCGACGAAGTCGAGCGACTGTTCGAGCGGCACGGTCGGCGTGCCGGCTGCGTCGAGATAGCCGCCACGCGTCGTGGTCGTGCCTTCCATCGCGGACGTGACCTTCTGCCCGACGCTCACCGCCTGAAAGTTCATGCCGAAGATCGCGGGTACGCCCACCTGCTTCGTCCCGGTCTGATCGAGCCCATGAATCCAGTTCAAGACGACCTTGACCTTGAAGCCGTCATAAGCCCGGGTATATATCGGGTCGGCGGTCCAGTCGACGGTCGCGGGCGCGCTCGGGAAGCCATTGGCTTGCAGCGAGGTCGAGTTGATCTCGGGCGCGTAGAGTTCGTCGAGGCCCAGCCCCGAAGGCCCATTCACGATCTCGTAGGCCGGGTGCTTGTCCGACCACGCGGTGCGCATGCCGGCCTGATGAATGATCTCGAAGATCGTGTTCGTCCCGTTCTTCATGTACAGATGCGGCCAGACTTGCACGCAGGCGCCGCCGGCCGTCTTGCGCAGTGGAAGCTTTGCGGGATTGATGTGCGGATTGCGCTTGTCATACGTGGCCCCCGCAGGCGGCGAACCGCCGTCGAGCTGGGAGAGATCCCAGTCGAGCGCTTCGAAATTGGTGACCTCCGTGCCAGGCGTGCCCGTGCAATTGCTGCCCGGCGGATACAGCGTCGCATCGTAGGTGTCGTCATAGAAGACACCATGGCTCAGCGGGCTGCCGCCGGTTGCGAATGCGAGGAGGCCGGGATACGAGTCGGAAGGCCGGGATGTCGAAGCGTGGGTGTACTCGACACCGTGTTTGACGAGCTTCGCGAAGGTGGATTGCGGGTGCGTCTTGATGTAGTTTTCCAGGTCGGCCTCGTGCATCCCGTCCACACTGATCAGCAAAACGTGCGTGTATTGCTGGTTGTGATCGCCATCCTGATCCTGCGCTGCCGCGGCCATGCTCGCAAATGCCAGCACGCTCGCAGTGAAGATTGCCCTGACTCCGAACCGCTTTCCGATCTCGTTCATTCTTCACCTCTTGATATGAATTATGAATTGGGCGCGAATGCGCCCTAGAGGAGATAAGTCGCGGAATGAGTAAATGCCGTGAAAGATTACTTTCGGATGTCTTCCACTGGAGCGCGGGAGGCTTGATGGGCGTGCGTTTGATTCAATGTAACAGGTTGTATCAGGACGGTGCGGCGATTCCACGACGTTGTGAATGCACCGATCCTGCCGGTCGATTCCTCTATTTCCGGTGTAAATCTGGAATCCTGATGATAACGTTTATCATTTGATACGGCTAATTGTCTAACCAGTCGAATTCGCTCCGTTCACATCGCTGTCATTGTTCTTTTCATGTTCGAGCATATCGAGCGCAAGCACACGTCCGACATCACGCACGAACGCTTCCATGACCGCGAAAGATTCCGGGCTGCCCGGCACACAGTCTTCAGGATTGCGCTTTCCCTGAGCCCGTCTGATCGCGCGGATGCTGCCTTCCAGCGCCCGTGCTTCTGCCCGGATCGGATCCTCTTGCGGTGGTTTGGGTTGTTCGTGCGCCATGCTGGGATTTTCGGCGGCCGGCACACAAACTTTAGCGTCTGGGCGTGACCGCCTCCTTCCGACCCAAAATCCGCCCCAAATCGGCCCTGGCGAAATAGCGATTGGCCGCCCTCAAGTTGCCCGGATCTTTGTCGATATGTCAATTGCAGAGATTGTGGGCGCAGGGTGACGAGCATGCAGCGTGAGGACAGCAAGATGGGAGATAGCGCAGGAAATCCGGCCGCAAAGCCGGCGCTCATCGGCCTATGGCGTGTGTTGCACGTATGGAGCGCACAAAAAACCCGGCTGGTCGCGCCGCTGGCCCTCATTGCGATCCTGTCGGCCATCGCGCTCAATACCGCCATTGCCCTGCGGCAGTCTCATGAGCAGCGCTATGCGCTTTCGCAGCAGCGTGCGGTCGAATCGGCCAAGCGGGATCTCGACGAACTGCAGAATGCACTTCTCGACGAGCATGAGCAGCTCTACACGGTAATCGGCACGCGGCCGTTCTATCGGCGCGCCGCCTACATCTATCCGCTTCCGGCACTGATCGACAACGCCAACGCGGCGCAGCGGACCTGCGAAGGCCGCGAGCGCTGCATCGCCCTGCTCGACGAGTTGAAGGACATGATTCGCCATCTGGGCGCCCTGAGCAACCGGCTCGCGATGCTTTCCATGCTCAAGCCGGGCAGCGTGACGATGGATACGCCGTCGCTGGGCGAACTCGACGCGCGCTTTTTCCAGACGATGCAAAAGATCGGCGAGATCCGCATGGACGAAGACGCGCATCTCGACCAGTCGGTCACGAGGGCGTCGCGAGATTCGCAAATGGCTTCGGCGCTCCTGCTCGGGTCGGGGCTGGCCGCGGCGTGCCTGCTGCTGGCATTCCTTCGCCGCAACGCGCGCATCACGAAATCGTTGCGCAAGGCGCTCCAGGCGGCGGACGTCAACCGCAAGAAGTACAAGCGCCTCTTTCAGCTGAATCCGCTGCCGATCTGGATCGTCGACGACGCGTCCATGCGGCTCGTCGCCGTCAACGACATGGCGGCGAAAGCCCTGGGCTACCGCGCGAGCGAGATGCTCGAGCTGAGGCTTGGCGATCTGCGCATGAACAAGACCGCGCTGCATGGGGCCCCGTTCGCGCACGCGCGCGGGCACGACGACGGCACAGCCATCTGGGAACACCGAACGAAGAGCGGCGAGTTGCGCTCGATGAACGTATTCCAGCTGCAAACGGATTTCGACGGCCGAACCGCGACCCTTTGCGTGATGGAAGACGTCACGACGCAGCTCGCAGCACAGGCTGAACTGAGACATCGGGCCGAATACGACGCGCTCACCGGCCTCACGAACCGCAAGTATTTCGACGAGCGCGTGAACCGGGAACTGCAGCAGGCTAGCCGTGCGGGCAAGACGCTCGCGATGATCTTCCTCGATCTCGACAATTTCAAGGAGGTCAACGACTCGCTCGGCCACCGCATCGGCGACGCGCTGCTCGCCCAGATCGCGCGGCGCATCGAGCGCGTCGTCGGCGAGCGTGGCACGGTGGCGCGCTATGGCGGCGACGAATTCATGGTCGTCGCCGACGGCGCCGCTCCGTTGCTCGAACCGCTGCTCGACTCACTGCTCGCCGCGATGACGGAACCGATACAGGTAGCGGGCCACGAACTCTTCATCGAGGCCAGCATCGGCATCAGCCTCTACCCCGCCGACGGCGACGATGCCGACGCGCTGGTGCGCAATGCCGACGCCGCGATGTATCTGGCCAAGCAGAACGGCCGCAATCAGTACCAGTTCTATCGCCCGGAATTGAGCGAAGCCGCGACCTCGCGCTTGCGCATTTCGACGCGCCTGCGCCAGGCGTTCCGCAACGGCGCATTGACCGTGCTGTATCAGCCGCAATTCGATATGGCAACGGGCACGATGATCGGCGCCGAGGCGCTGCTGCGATGGACCGACGCGGAGCTCGGCAGCGTGTCGCCGGCCGTGTTCATCCCGGTCGCCGAGGAAACCGGCCTGATTCGCGGCATAGGCGAATGGGTGCTGCGCGAGGCATGCCGGGAAGCAGCGCGCTGGAATCGGGACCCGGCGCAGCCGATACGCGTCTCCGTCAACGTCTCGCCCTTGCAGTTCGAGCATGGCGACCTGATGGGCCAGGTGCGGGAGGCACTGCGCGATTCGGGTCTGCCGCCGGCGCTGCTGGAACTCGAGGTGACCGAGGGCGCGCTCATGCGCACGCCCGATCTCGCCGCGCGCACGCTGGCCGGTCTGCGGGAGATGGGCGTGCGCGTCGCCATCGACGATTTCGGCACGGGTTATTCGAGCCTCGGGTATCTCAAGCGCTTTCGCGTCGATCGCCTCAAGATCGACCGCGAATTCGTGCGCGAGATTGGCCAGGACACGGAAACGGAAGCGATCACGCTCGCCGTCATCGCCGTGGCGAAGGCGCTCAATTTCGAACTGATCGCGGAGGGCGTCGAAACCAGCGGTCACCGCGATTTCCTGCTGCAAAACGGCTGCACGCATGCCCAGGGTTTCCTGTACAGCCACGCCGTGAGCGCCGGCGCGATCGCCGACATCGCGGCGAATGCGGCGGCACGTCCGGCGCCGCTGCCCGCGTGAACCGTGCTACGGCGCGCTCGGGCGGCGCGACGAAAGCCGCGTCACAAAAAATTCACTCAACGCGGCATGAAATGTCCATGGCCGCTGCAAAACCCGGATGTTGAACGCTCTGGCTCATCCGTCCTCTCCCTCGCAACGGGCAGTGTCACGCAACGCCCGTTACTTCACGCGTGTGGCGCGCAATCATGAGTTCTTCGTTGGTCGGTATCACCCAGACCGAGACCTTGCTCGACGCCGTGCTGATACAGGGGCCGCCCGCTTCGTTCGCCCTGCTGTCGATTTCCACTCCGCACCAGCGAGCCTGTTCGCAGGCCCGCCGCCGGATCTCCGGCGAGTGCTCGCCGATGCCCGCGGTGAAGACCAGCGCGTCGAGCCCCTGCAGCGCGGCGGCGAGCGATCCCAGTTCGCGTCCGATGCGATACGCGTACAACTCGACGGCGAAGGCGGCGCGCGCGTCGTGGCTCGCCAGCAGCGTACGCATGTCGCCCGAAATACCCGATACCCCAAGCAGACCCGAACGGCGGTACAGCAGGTCCTCGACGCCGCGCGTATCCATTTTCAGTTCGTCTAGCAGGTAAAGAATCGCGCCGGGATCGAGATTGCCGCTGCGCGTGCCCATGGGCAGCCCATCGAGCGCGGTGAAGCCCATCGTGCTCGCCACACTCCTGCCCGCGTCCATCGCACACATGCTCGCGCCATTGCCGAGATGCGCGACGACGGTGCGGCCTTTCGCTGCGTCAGGAGCGACATGGGGCAGCGTGCTGGCGATGTACTCATAGGACAGCCCGTGGAAGCCGTAGCGCCGCACGCCTTGCTCCGTCAACGCTGCCGGCAGCGCAAACGTCGAGGCAAGCGCAGGCTGTGTCGCATGAAACGCCGTGTCGAAACAGGCGACTTGCGGCAGCTCAGGATCGCGTCCGGCGATGACACGAATCGGCTTCAGGTTATGTGGCTGATGGAGCGGCGCGAGGGGCGCGAGCTTGTCGAGTGCGTCCAGCACAGCGGGTGTGACGGCCACGGGCTTCGAGAACTCGCGGCCGCCATGCACCACGCGATGCCCGACGGCGACCACGCGGTTGCCGTCGCGATGGCTGCGCAGGAACTGGGCGATGTGAGCAACGGCCTCATCATGCCCGAGGGGTTGATTGCCCCAATCGTGACTCCCTGTCAGCACGCTTTTCCCATCGAACGCGACGAAACGCGGCGCCGACAGCAGGCCTTCGATCTGGCCGTGCATGACAAGCGGCAGATCGTCCGGCTGCGCATTGAACGCGCTGAACTTGATGCTCGACGAACCGGCATTGAGAACGAGGATGACGTCGGCCATCGTTCTACCCTATCGCCCGCGCGCCGGCGAGCAACGACGGACCGCGGACAAGCCGCTCATACTCTTCGTATTCGCGATTCACGACGCCTCCTTGAGATCGGGCGCCACGCGAGTGGGCGGCGCCTCGGGAACCTCATGCATGGCTCCGACTGTGCTTACCGCCGGTGTGCGTTCCAGCGGCAGCGACGAACGGATCTTGTCGAGCATGCTGAGCTGGGCAGCGGTCGGCCCGGCTTCCTGCACGCGCTTGTCGTCCAGCAGCTTCTCGGCCAGTTCAAGCAGCTTCTCCCGGTCTTGCGGGTCGGCCAGCAGATGCGGCAGCGTGGCGAGCGCCTGTTCCGGCTCGTAACGCACGATGATTTCCTGCTCGCCGCGCACGCGCCGCCATTGGTCGCCCGGCAGCTGAGGCAAATAAGCGGCGTAGTCCTTCGCGAGTTCGTGGCGCAGGGCAAGCCGCGCGAGCGGGAGCGGCTCGCCCCGGCGCGCGAGCAGGCAGGCGGCGCGAGCCAGCGCCTCCGTGTAGCCGCCTTCGGCCATCGACGCCAACGCGTCCCTCACGTAGGGCAGATCGCGGGGGTCTCCGGCCGCCACGGCGGGTCTGGCTTGCGCCTCTTCACCGTGTTCGACGGTGTACAGGTTACCGTAGAAGGAAAAGAACGCGCTCTCCGTCATGGCGTCGCGCATCGCGCGATAGAAGTCGAGCGATGCACTGAACATCTCCGAACCGTAGTGCTCGAACTCCCTCAACGGCGTCTCTTCGTGGACTTCGGCATGCCGCTTTGCCCTGACTGCCTCGGCAGCAGGCCCAAGCCAGGCGAGCCACGGATTCAGATCCGAAAGCGCCCAGCGCTGCGCGCGAAGCGGATGAAACTGCCGCTGCAGATTCGCTGTCGTTTCGTTCGACCACATCCGTACCCACGGTTGCAGGAACAGCTCGTACGCACGCTGGTTCAACTCCGATACGCGCTTGACGGCCTCGAACGGCTGTTCGTCGCTACGCTCGAAGCGGTTCAGGCGCGCGGCAATCTCTTCGAGCCGATACTCGCGGAATGACACGTCGTATGCCGGTTCTCCGTCTTCGCCCCGACGCTCGGCAATCTCCATGCCGTAAAGACCAGGCGGGAACGCTTCGATCGCTTCGAGCACGGAGGCGATCTGCTGATGCTCCTTCTTCGCGACCTTGCCCGAAACGAAAATGCCGAGGTGGCCGATGCTCTGGTGCACGAGTCCTACGATCACCTGACCGCGCGCCTTGATTTCTTCCGTGCTGCCGTAAATGTCGGCGACCCAGTTGAATGCCTGTTGGGGCGGCGTGATGTTGTCGCCCAGCGAAGCGAACAGAATGATCGGCGACTTGATTTCCCGCAGATCGAATGCCGTCCCGTTGAGACCTCGAACTTCGCCCGACCAGAGCGTGTTACCGACGAACAGGTTGCGCGTGATCCACTCGATCTCCTCGCGGTTCATCAGGTAATAGCCGCCCCACCAGCGCTCGAAGTCGAGGAAGCGCGGCGGCTCGGTATCGGCGTTGTCGAACAGGTGGTAGTACTTGTCCCATAGGCTGTTGGCGGGATTGAGATTCTCGAAGTTCTGCACGAGATGGGCGCCGTCGAACTTTCCGTTGCCGAGATCGGCCGTCAGCGAGGCGAGCCAGGTCCCGCCCAGCATGCCGCCGGAATAGCGCATGGGGTTGTCGCCCTCGCCTTCGCTCCACGCGCCGCTCCAGTAGGACATCGGCGCGCCGTTGATGACGAGCGGCCCCGTATGGTCCGGGTCGGAACTCGCGAGCATCATGGCGGCCCAGCCGCCCTGGCAGTTGCCGACGATCGCCGGCTTCGGGCTGTCCGGGTGCAGTTCGCACACCTTCTTGACGAATTGCGCTTCCGCCGCACAGACATCGAGCAGGGTCTGGCCAGGCTCCGGATCGCGAAAGAAGATGACGAAATACACGGAGTGGCCCGCCTTGAGCGCAACACCGGCCTGTGAATCGTCCTTGAAGCCGCCGATGCCCGGACCGTGGCCCGCACGCGGGTCGATGATCACATAAGGACGCTTGCTAACGTCGATGACCACACCGTCGGGCGGCAGCAGGCGCACCAGCGCGTAGTTGACCGGCCGCGCCAGCTTCCGGCCGTCGATCACGAGTTCGTGGCCGAAATGGAGGACCGGCCGAAGACCGTTGCGGGCCTGCTCGACGAAGCCATTGCCGCGCTGGCGCAGGGTGTCCCAGAAGAGCACGGACCGCTCGGCGACATCCACCGCGTAGCGGTAGCCGGCCCAGGGGTCCAGCGCGGTTGCCCATGCTGGGCTCGCCGAAGCGGGTTTGTCGCTTTCGGCCAGCCGCCCAGTCGCATCCGCTAAACGCTGACTGAATTGGGTTTGCGCTAGTTCCGATCGCCTGGCGAGGAGCCGGGCAACTTTGCCGCCGATCTCCTGGCAACGCGCATATTGATTGGCTAGGTCGGTCATGGCATCACCTTCTGGTCCGCGAAGGGGTGGCAAAAGCCACCTCCGCCGCCTCGATTGAATGAAAGGAATGCTTACGAATATGCTGGGCAGTCGCGCGCGTAGCCGTAAAGGCCGGCATGACTGCTATCTCTCCAGACACTGGCAGACGCACGTGACAGGTTCGTTACGGCGCCGCGCCGGGCCGGCGACGATTCCGTCTGCACGAACTGAATCGTGCAGCCGCTCGCGTGCTTTCTCTATAGGACCATCGGCCCATACCCCGCCGTAACGATTGCCCTTGCAGCAGTAGGACCAAAGTCCGATTGACGCTTGATCAACAACATGGGATTCGTCAAATTTCCGCTTCAGCATGTTGAATGCAGTAGCCCACGGGGAAGTAACGGTGAGACATTCGACGTAGATGTGCGTCGGTCGTGTTTCTGCCCCTGGAGGCCACAGCATCATGCGCGATCAGCCCGCGTCGCACCGCAAATCCGGCTTTCGTCTTCCCGTTCTCGAATGGGTACGCGACTACCGGACATCGTGGATCAAACCCGACATCGTTGCGGGCGTCACGGCGGCGGCTGTCGTGTTGCCGAAAGCGATGGCTTACGCGAGCGTTGCCGGACTGCCCGTCGAGACCGGGCTCTACACGGCGTTCGTGCCGATGGTGATCTACGCGCTCTTCGGTACGTCAAGGCCACTGAGCGTCAGCACCAGCGCGACGCTGGCCATTCTGAGCGCGGCCGCGCTCGGTCAGGTTGCGCCCGATGGCAACACCGCCCAACTGGTCATCGCGACCGCCACACTCACGCTGCTCGTCGGCCTCTTCCTCGTTCTCGCGGCCTTGCTCAGGCTGGGGTTTGTCGCGAACTTCATTTCCGAGCCCGTGTTGACGGGCTTCAAGGCCGGCATCGCCATCGTCATCGTGCTCGATCAACTGCCGAAACTGATTGGCATTCACGTCGTGAAAGGATCGTTCTTTCATAACGTATATGCGCTCGCTGCCGGGCTTCCCCATGCGTCGATGTCGACGGTTGCCATGGGCGCACTGACGATCGCCGTGCTGGTCGCGCTCGAACACTGGTATCCGAAGTCCCCCGCCCCGCTCATTGCCGTGGCGCTCGGCATAGCGTGTGTCGCTTTCGCCGGCGTGCAGCGGTACGGCGTGGAGATCGTCGGCGAGATCCCGACCGGATTGCCTTCGTTCGTGATGCCGGATCTTTCCCTGATCGACGCGCTCTGGCCGGCGGCGGTGGGTATTGCCCTGATGAGTTTTACCGAAACGATTGCTTCAGGGCGCGCATTCGCGCTCAGCGGGGAGCCCGTTCCGCTGCCGAACCGGGAACTGCTGGCGACGGGCCTGGGCAATACGTTGGGCGCGCTGTTCGGCTCGATGCCCGCGGGCGGCGGGACGACCCAGACGGCCGTCAACCGGCTGGCCGGTGCGCACTCGCAACTGGCCGAACTCGCCACCGCGGCCGTGACGCTCGGCACCATGGTGCTGCTCGCGCCCGTCATCGGACTCATGCCGCATGCCACGCTCGCTGCCGTGGTGATCGTCTATTCGATCGGCCTGCTCAATCCGGAGGACTTCCGCGCGATCCTCGCCATCCGGCGCACCGAGTTTGTCTGGGCGGTCGTGGCGCTGGTGGGCGTCGTGCTGCTCGGCACGCTGCAAGGCATCCTGATCGCCATCGTCGTATCGCTGGTGGCACTCGCCCATCAGGTGTCCGATCCCCCTGTGTACGTACTGCGGCGCAAACGCGGCACGAACGTATTCCGTCCGGTATCGGACGAGCATCCGGACGACGAGGACTTTCCCGGACTGCTGCTCCTGCGGCCCGAGGGACGAATTTTCTTTCTCAACGCCTCCAACATCGTGCACAAGATCATGCCGCTCCTCGCCCAGACGCGCCCCAGGGTCATGGCGCTCGATATGCGGGCCGTATTCGATGTGGAGTACACAGCATTGAAGATGCTGACCGAGGCCGAGAAGAAGTGTCGCGAGAGTGGAATCGAAGTCTGGGTCGTGGGCCTCAATCCCGATGTCTTTGCCGTGCTCGAGAAGGCGCCGCTCGGCAGCGTGCTTGGACACGAGCGCATGTTTCTCAATCTCGAACAGGCGCTAGCCGCGTGGTGGGAGGCGCAGCATGCCATTGCGCGCGATGACGTATCGTCTGCCAGTAGGCACCCTGGACAGAGAACGCCCTGAGCGCTTATCTACTTTTTGCAAGAGGCCATATGAATACCACTACCCCGACACAGCAAAACGCGGCCGAAAAGCGCGAGCCCGTACTCAACACCGTCGAGCGCGTGACCGAACTGTGCTTTGGCCTGTTCATGGCGTTGACTTTCGTCGGCGCCGTCAAGGCGGTCACAGCGGGCGAGGACGCCGGCCGCAAACTGTTCCTGGCCGCCCTCGGATGCAATCTCGCCTGGGGCCTCGCAGACGCCGTGATGTATCTCGTCCGCACGCTCGCGGATCGCGGACAGCGCCTGACACTCGCCCTGACCGTGAAACGCGAACCAGACCGCGCCGCGGCCGTGCGGGCGTTGCGCGACGCATTGCCGACGGCGCTGGAACCGCTCGTCGACGACGAAGAACTCGAGCTGATTCGCGCGCGCCTCGCCGCGGCGCCTACGCTGCCACCTCGCGCGCATTTCAAGCGCGATGACTTTCTTGGGGCAGTGAGCGTTTTTCTGCTGGTGGTCGTATCGACGTTCCCGGTTGCCCTGCCCTTTATCCTCGTGAGGGATCACATAGCGGCGCTCGTCATCTCACGCATACTCACGCTCGCGATGCTCTTCGCCGCCGGTTTCGCGCTCGGACGCTACACCGGCGCGGGCGCGATGAAAGCGGGCTTCGCGATGATGCTGCTTGGGATCGTGCTGACGATGGCGATCATTGCGCTCGGCGGCTAGCCGTCAGGCGACACGGCTTCGTTATCCGCGGTCATCGGCAGCCCGCACTGCGGCTGGCGATGACCGTCACCGCTGCCTGGAAGTGGATTTCGGCCCCGAACATCGGCACGGATGTCTGCGTCGTGCCGGGTTGTTCGGAAGCCGGCGTGCCATACATGTTGTGCCAGTATTCGTAGCCAGGACCCAGGTACGCCGTGCGCGGATGGCCGGCGAACGATCCCCGTCCGGATGGATCTCGTAGACGATCGACCCATCAGGACGAACGACCGCCCCCGCTGTGCGGCTAGCCCACCGTCCCTCGTCATGCGTGGGCGCTGGCCGTGCGAACCTTGCTCGGCCGGTCGCGCAGCAGCAACGGCATCAAGCGCCGGTTGGCTGTCTGCGCCGCCCATTCGCAATAGGCGGCGCTGCCGAGCACCCAGCCCTCGAGCGTCGCCCGCATCAGGTTATTGACCTCGGCTTCGTCGAGAGGCTGTGCGCCCAGGTCGCGGTAAGACTCGTGCCGTTCGAACGGCGTATCGCCGAGCGCGCGATAGAGCGGATGATCCTTGACGAACCTGTCGACACGCAGCCCGACGTGGTGCGTGTAGCTCGACCACGGATAGTTGCCCGGCTCGGCCACGAGGCGGTTGCGCACCGGCGCATGATCGATGACCTGGCTCGCGAGCAGGAAATAGCGGTCGGGTTCGATCACGGTTGCCCGGTACTCGCCACGCCACATCGCACCGCGGCGTCCATGGCGGCGGTTGAATGTCTCGACATAGCGACGGCAAACCGCCTGCATCGCCATGGCTACGCTCGACTCGTATGAAGGCGTGACGAGGAACTGCACCGCGTCGGGCATCAGCACCCACGCGTGGACTGCCAGATCGGCGACGCGCGCGGCGTCCGCGAGGCAGGCGAGGAAGTAAAGGTAGTCTCCTTCGTCGAGGAATGCGGGCCCTTTGAGCCCCTGCAAGATAACGTGCTGCGGTTGTTCTGGGACGTAGTGCCGTGCAAGCCGTGTCATGCTGAATTAACCGGAAATCCGATGTGGGGGAGCGATCCGACAGGTATCGATCGCCTGACGCTGCGTGAGTGGATCTACGATCAAATTCTATGGGCCGTGCGCGCACGTCTGCGTCGCGAACAGGCCTTTTTTATGGCCTCAATTCGCTGATTTGACGAGCGCAACGCGCGCATTTTTACGCCGCCGCTGAATAGCTGTCGAAGCGCGATCCGGCACCACTAAAGCGTAGCGATGAGGGTACGATGGTCGAAGCGACTGAAGTCCCAAAATTTATCCGCAGGACTCCGAATTATAGTGATGGGTCGAAGCCGAAGCCTTCGACGCGCCGAAACCCCGCCTAACCCGACCGGTTCAGTCGGCGCGCGACGACGCCGCCATGAACGCTTCGGCCTGCAGCGCGACGCGCCACGGCGTCCACGTCATCCCGAATGCCTGTTCCGCGCGGCGCGCGTCGAGCCGGATGTCCTGTTGCCACAGCCGCGCGAGCGAAGGCGGCAGCGGCGGAGGCACCTTCACGCCACCCAGTTTGCGCCCCGCGATCCCGGCAATCTTCAGCGCAGGCGCCCACAGCTTCGTTTCGAGTGCAAGACGCCGCGCACCGATCCGCTCCACGGGCGTCGCCCCCAAAATTCGCGCGTAGGCGACGAAGTATTCATTCCAGCGCGGCGCCTCGGCCATCGCGAGGTTGTAGGCCTGAGCGCCCGAAGCCGGCGTGCGCAGCGCAGCCAGCGCCGCCTGCACGACGTCGTCGATGTGGACGAGATTACTGCAACCGTCGCCGGCGGCGCCGAGGTCACCCAGGCGCCGCGCGCACAGCAGCTGCGCAATGCGCGCCGACCACTGCGGACTGCCGCCTCCGTAGATGCAACCCGGGCGCAGTATCGTGAGCGCGGGCAGCGCAGCGAGCAGTCGTTCCGACTCGACCTTCGCATGGCCATAGGGGCTCACGGCGTCGAGCGCCGCCGCTTCGTCGATACGGCCTTCGGCGGCGCCGTACACCGCCATCGAACTGAAGTGGACCACGGGCAGCGGCGCACCGCGTGCCGCCAGCGCGGCCGCCAGCGCGCGCGCATTCGCGACGATCGTCGCCGGCGCACCCGCCACGCAGTTGACCACGCCGTGCACGTCGGCCAGCGCGGCGGCGAGCGACGCGGGGTCCGCGGCATCGACACTGCGCAAGCCGCTTCCTTCCCTGCGCGAGGCGGCCACCGGCTCGGCCCATTCGGTACGGCTCAACGCTTTCACCAGATGGCGGCCGACGAAGCCGGTCGCGCCAAGAACGAGAATACGGGCTTTCATTACGCGGGTTCGGAAGGGTTTGCGATTGGAACGGGCAGCGCGCCGAGATCGGCGGCGCCCTTGAGGTGTTCGGCGAGCCGCAGTGCGAGCGCGACGATGGTCAAGGTCGGATTCGCCTGGCCCGAAGTCGGGAACACCGCGGCGCCCGTCACATAGACGTTGTCCGCTTCGTGCAGCCGGCAGTCGGCATCGACCACGCTCGTGCGCGCATCGCGCCCCATGCGCGCCGTGCCGATGTGATGGCCGCCATAGGCTCCGTAGCGCGTCATTTCGGCCTCGACCTGCGCGGGGTCGTAGGTGAAACGGCCCACGCCCGCGCGCTCGACTTCGTGCGCAAGTGCGGCGAGCGCGCGGCTCACGGTCGCGACGTCCTGCTGCGTGTAGCGCCAGTCCACATGAATGCGGCGCAGGCCGAGTGCATCGGTTTCATCGCCGAGCGTGACGCGGCTCGCCGGATTGGGCTCCTGCTCCGCATGGAAGTCGAGCGAGAAACGCAGATTCGCAGGCCGCACGATCACCGAGGGGAACTTGCGCGCGGCCAGCGTGCGCCGCTGCAGCCAGTGCCACAGGAAACGCGCCGTGTTCGGCGCGTCCGCAACGACGTTTTTCGCGTGCGCGAGCGTGGAGCCCGCATAGCCTTCGGGTGTGCCGTCGTAGAGGCGCTTCGCGTATTCGTAGGGCACGATGCCGCGCGCGAGATACAGCGCGGAGAGGATGCCGTTGCCGTGTCCGGCGTCCGGAATGCGCGGATGATGCAGGCGCGCAATGAAGTTGCCCGCGCGCAGCGCGTCTTGCTGTTCCGGGCGCAGCGCGAGGCGGCGGCGGCAATAGATGCCCTCTTCCGTCACCTCGTAGCCGTGCCACACGGACTGCGCCGCCGCGAGATCGAGCGTGCCGATCGTGCCCGCGAGATGGCTCATGTAATAGCGGCCCACCGCGTCGTGGGCGTTGCCGAGCCCCCCGCCGCTCGGCCCGGGGCTGTTGAGCAACAGGCGTGGCACTTCGAGACCGCCGGCCGCGAGCACGTAGGCGCGTGCGGCCACCGCGAACGTCGCGCCGCCCGTCGCGTCCTTCGCATTGAGCACGCGTACCTGAGCTGCGCCGACACGCCGCGTCGAACCCGCCAGCATCGGCAGGCGGCACAGGTTCGCATGCTGGAGCACACGCACGCCGCCTTTCGCCAGGCGCGCCCGGTAACGCTGACCGAAATCGGTCGGGCAGCTGAAGCGCTCGAGCGTGTGCGTCGAAAACACGTCGCTGGCAAAGCCGCCGATCATCGGGCGCGGGGGCGCCGCGAACGCGCCTTCGGCCGTATAGGCGAATTCGCCCGCTTCGCACAGCGCGTTGGCTTGCGGGTAGTGGCGCAGCACATCGGCGAACGCGATCGGCCAGCCGCTGTGCGCAACGTAATCGCGCGCCTCGAAGTCGTGCGCGTCGAGCGGCATGCAGCGGCCGCCCCACAGCGTGGTCGAGCCGCCGAAGCGCCGCACGCGGTAGTTGTCCGGCGGCGGATGCAGCGCCGCATTCGCCACCGTGCCCGCGTACAGCTGCTGGGTGGCAGGCTCGGGCGCATCGCCGCCGCTTTCCAGCACGATTACGTCGAGCCCGCTCTTCTCCAGCGCGAGCGCGAGCGCAATGCCGGCGGCGCCGGCCCCCACGATGCACAGGTCCGCGTGCAGCGTCGTGCCGGCGGGAATCTCACGGGCGTCGGTGATCATCGTCTGTTACGTATGGGAAAGGGAAGACGGGCCGCGGCGATCGTAGCCGATCGCTCGCGTGCAACCAACGGCGCCACCAGAGAAATTTCAGACGCATCCCGATTTTTGTCTCTAAAAAAACACTGTTGTATTACCCGCAGCACCGACACAGCAGTAAGATTCCGTCTGAAGTCCAAAACGCCTTGGCAAAAGCCAGGAGACCAGAAAAAAACATAACGTACGTCGCATGACGGGGTGGCACGACGCCGGTTCAACGGGCGCCGTGCGTGGCTCTCGTCGTGTGCGCACGTCGGGGTCACAAAAACAACATGAGTACGCCTTACATAACAGCGGCGCCGCAGGCGACCGCACGGGGTGTCTTCAAGCCGAGCATTCCCTTGTTCGGCCTCAACATCGCCGCCGTGTCGTTCGACACCGCGCTCGACGTGCTTTGCACCGCCGCCTTGCAGCGCGACGGCCGGGCGCGTGTCGCGGTCACGCCAAACGTCGATCACGTGGTGCGTCTCGACACGCAGCCCGATCTTCATCGTCTCTACCGCACCGCCGACTTCCTGTTTGCGGACGGCATGCCCGTGGTCTGGGCGAGCCGCCTGTTCGGCGCGCCGCTGCCGGAACGCGTGACCGGCGCGGACCTGTTGCCCGCCCTGTGCGAGCGCGCCCACGCAGCCGGCTGGAAAGTGGTGGTAGTCGGCGGCCGCCCGGGTCACGAAGCCACGCTCCTGAATGGCTTCGCGCAGCACTATCCGGGCCTCGACGTCGAGGTGATCGCACCTTCCATGACGTTCGATCCGACCGGCCCCGAGGGTGATGCGGTGGCCGGGCGCGTGCGCGCGGCCGCGCCCGATATCGTGTTCGTGTGCCTCGGCATGCCCAAGCAGGAACGCTGGGCCCTGCATCACGCGAGCAAGCTGCCGGGCGGCCTCATGCTGTGCGCCGGGGCGGCCGTCGAGTTTGCCGTCGGCCTGCAGCAACGCGCCCCCGTGTGGATGCAGCGCTGCGGCCTCGAATGGTGCTGGCGCATCAAACAGGACCCCGCGCGCCTGTGGCGCCGCTACCTCGTGGACGACCGCCGCTTCTTCGCCATCCTGTGGCGTCACTGGCGCATGGCGCGCACGCAGCAGCGCGCGGCGTAAGGCCGCCGATGCGGACGCGGCCGGCTCATGTCCGGCCACGTCTCGCGCGGCGCGCGCTTCAAACCGCATTGCGGCCCGAGACGATCGACGGGATCGTCTTCAGCAGGATCTGCAGGTCGAGCCACAGCGACCAGTGCGTGATGTAGTAACGGTCGTACTCCACGCGGCGCTGCATCTTGTCGGGCGTATCGGTCAAGCCGCGCAACCCGTTGATCTGCGCCCAGCCGGTAATGCCCGGCTTCACGCTATGGCGCAGCATGTAGCCGGGAATCAGCTGCCGGTACTCTTCGTTGTGCTCGGCCGCGTGCGGACGCGGACCCACGAGACTCATCGAACCGCCCAGCACGTTGAAGAGCTGCGGCAACTCGTCGAGCGAAGTCCGGCGCAGATAGCGCCCCACGGCCGTGATCCGGTCGTCGCCGCTGCGGGCCTGGCGCACGCCCTGCTCTTGTGCATCGCCCTCGTTCTCCGCCGCGACGCGCATCGAGCGAAATTTGTGCACGACGATCGCCCGGCCGTGCTCGCCGTTGCGGCGCTGCCTGAACATCACCGGGCCCGGCGAATCGAGCCGGATCACCAGCGCGATCGCGAGCATGACGGGCCACAGCAGCGCGAGCAGCAACGCCGCGCCGGCAATGTCGACCACGCGCTTGAGCATGCGCGAGAGCCCCAGAATCGGCACGTCGTGCAGTGCCAGCAGCGGCACGCCGGCCAGGTCCGCTCCGGTCGTCGCGACGTCCTCCAGGTAATGCAGCTCGGGCACGAGATAGATCGCAGCCGTCGAATCGTAGAGGCGCGTCACGATGTCGGCCGTGATGTCCTTCACTTGCGTTGCGTCGGCTCGCGCCATCGCGGCCTGCCCCATCGCGAGGAACACGATCTCATAGTCGTTCGCGTGGATGCGCGTGGCGGCGTCTTCATAGCGGCCGAGATACGGCGGCAGCGTTTCCCCGTCACGCGGCGTGGCAGGCGCATCGTTGTAATAGCCCATCACGTGAATACCGAGAATCGGCGAACGCTGCAGGCGCAGGTTCAGCTTGCGCGCCTCGCGGCCCATCCCGAAGAACACCGCGCGGCGCAGGTTGCCGGGCGCGTTGTTGACGCTGTGGGCCACGCCGCGCAATACAGCCAGGCCGACGAGTTGCAGCGGCAGCGCAATGGCGGCCCACTGGACGACCAGCGTACGCAGGGCCGTCGTGCCGCTATCGCCATGCGTCGCGAACAGCAGCACCATGAGCGCGACCGGCAGCCGGCACCAGCGCCATGCGCCGCGGCCCAGCATCCACCAGAGATGACGCGCGCTGGCTACCAGGTGAAAGCGCGCAAACACGACGAACGCGGCCACGGCGAACGCCCCGGTCAGCGCCCGCGTGTACGGCGTATCGCCGGTCTGTCCGCGCAGCAACAACAGCGCCACGAGCGCGCCCGTATTGAGCGCCGCGCTGATGACACCGACCAGCGCCATAAAGAGGCGGTGATGGTGGGTCGACTGGGTGGACATGACGGGTTCGGCCAGTATGTGCGACTGTTTTTTACGCCTGATTGGCATGACGGCGGGATTAGACCGCGAGGGGAATGACCGTCTGCGCAAGGCGCAACAGCAGCAAGCGGCGGACGACGATTCGCTAGAAAGGCGAAACGCGAGTCTCAAACGCTTGCGATTAAACACACGAACCGAACGTACGCGCTTTTTTAAACATGGAGCGCTATTCGTAGTGCAAGACGGCCGCTCCCCGTCGGCCTGACGGCGCAGACTCCTGTTCCGGCAGCGCGAGTGGTCTAGATTCGCGCCAATAGCCCGGAATGGAGAACGGCCATCCCAATTCGCGCGTATCTTACCAGCGCATTATGAATTTGCGTGATCCGGAAAGATAGCGCCGTGAAAACGCGCGGTATCGTGGGGAATTTGCCGATGCGGCTGATTTAACGCCGCCGTAATTAGTAGGGTAGGTTCGGGGCTTCAATAAAAATGAATAGCGATTTCTTGCGCGCGAATGGGGCGAATTACGTTCGCGCAAACGTTTGTTCAAGCGAATCGAAATGCGCGGGGGCGCCCGGCGTTATCGCCGGGGCTGCTGCGCCGCGTTCGAGCATCCAGTGGCTCGCTCAGTGGCCCGCTCAGTGGCCCGCATAAATCGACCGCTCGCCGACGCTGGCCACGACCGGCGCACCCGCGTCCGAGCTGCCCGTCATCGCCACGCCGCCGACCGCCGTGCTGCCCGGCGCGGCCTGCTGGTTCTTTTGCGCCTGCTCCTGCGCCACGATCGCCTCCGCGTGCTGGATGTCATCCGGGTAGTTGACGTCCTTGGCCACCGGACGATACCCCGCCTGCTCCAACCGCACGAGATCGGCGATCACATGGGCGCGCGTGACCGGCGCGTTGGCGGGGTCGGCGGGGGTGGCAGTCTGTGCGAAAGCGGCAGCGGGAGCGGCCAGGGCGCAGGCAACGAGCAATGTGGAAACGAGTGCTTTCATGATGTTCACCTCTCAATGAATGGCCGCTGCATCGGGAAGGGATGCCGCCTCAGCCACCCTCGGCAATGTCGCGAAGGTTGAACGCATTCTGGTCGCGCGGCGCTGACCCAAAGCTGACCTGCTGATTACGAGTTCGTTATCTGGGCGCAGCGCGCCCCCGGCGGCTAGCGTCCTTGCACGGCAAAGATGACAAATCCGTAATGTCGAGGTCAGCACCGGGTAAGCGCGCCCTCCCGATACTTGCGCCACTCCCGCCTCAACCCGGACCCCGTCATGTGGATCGTCAAACTGGCTCTCAGACGGCCTTACACGTTCATCGTGCTGGCCGTACTGCTCTTTATCCTCGGGCCGCTCGCCATCATGCGCACGCCCACGGACATTTTTCCGAACATCAATATCCCGGTGGTCAGCATCGTCTGGACCTACAACGGCTTCTCCGCCGAGGACATGGCGCACCGCATCACCTCGAACTACGAGCGCGCGCTGACTTCGGACGTGGACGACATCGAGCACATCGAATCCCAGTCGCTCAACGGCGTGTCGGTCGTGAAGGTGTTCTTCCATCCTGGCGCCGACATCAACCGCGCGATTGCCGAGGCGGCGTCCAACTCCGCGTCGATCCTGCGTGTGCTGCCGCCCGGCACGCTGCCGCCGAACATCATCACGTACAACGCCTCCACCGTGCCTGTTCTGCAACTGGGCCTCTCTAGCGCGACCTTGCCCGAGCAGTCGCTTTACGACCTCGGCAACAGCTTCATCCGCACGCAGCTCGCGACCGTCCAGGGCGCGGCCGTGCCGCTGCCCTATGGCGGCAAGATCCGCCAGATCATGGTGCAGCTCGATCCGAAAGCGTTGCAGGCCAAAGGTCTTGCACCCGCGGACGTCGTCAACGCCGTGAACGCGCAGAACCTCATCCTGCCCGGCGGCACGGCGAAGATCGGCTCGCGCGAATACAACGTGGAGATGAACGGCAGCACGCAAACCGCCGCGGCGCTCAACGACCTGCCCATCAAGACCGTGAACGGCAGCGTGGTGTATGTGCGCGACGTCGCGCACGTGATCGACGGCTACGCGCCGCAAACGAACATCGTGCGCGCGGACGGCAAACGCGCTGCACTCCTTACGGTCGAAAAGACCGGCAGCGCCTCGACGCTCACGATCATCCAGCAAGTGAAGGCCATGCTGCCGACGATCGCCGCGGGCCTGCCGAGCGCGCTCAAGATCACGCCGCTCTCCGATCAGTCCGTGTTCGTGAAGTCGGCGATCTCGGGCGTGGTGCGCGAGGCGCTCATTGCGGCTTGCCTCACCGCCGCGATGATCCTGCTCTTTCTCGGCAGCTGGCGCGCCACGCTCATCATCGCCGTGACGATTCCGCTCGCCGTGCTCACGTCGCTCATCGCGCTCGCGGCGCTCGGCGAGACCATCAACATCATGACCCTCGGCGGCCTCGCGCTTGCGGTCGGCATCCTCGTTGACGACGCCACCGTCGCTATCGAAAACATCACGCATCATCTTGAGCGCGGCGCGCCGCTGCACGACGCCATTCTCGACGGCTCCGGCGAGATCGCCGTGCCGACGTTCGTCTCGACGCTCTCCATCTGCATCGTGTTCGTGCCGATGTTCCTGCTTTCGGGCGTGGCGCGGTATCTGTTCGTGCCGCTCGCCGAGGCTGTGGTGTTCGCGATGTGCGCGTCGTACTTCTTCTCGCGCACGCTGATTCCCACGCTCGCCATGTATCTGCTGCGCGCGCGTAAGCCTGACGCTGCGCCCAGGCGCGGCATCGCCGGTGCGTTGACGCGCTTTCAGGCGGGCTTCGAACGACGCTTCGAAGCGGTGCGCAACCGCTATCGCGCGCTGCTTCAGGCGGCGATTGCGCAGCGCCGCCGATTCGTGGTGCTGTGGCTCGCGCTGTGCCTCGGCTCGCTCGTGCTCGTGCCGTTCACCGGCCGCGACTTCTTCCCCGCTGTCGATACCGGCGAAATCCGCCTGCACCTGCGCGCGCCTACCGGCACGCGCATCGAGGAAACGGCCCGCATTACCGACGAAGTCGAAGCGAAAATCCGCAGCGTGATTCCGCCCGCCGAACAGGCCGCGGTGCTCGACAACATCGGCGTGCCGGTGAGCGGCATTAACCTCACGTATGACTCGTCGGACCCCATCGGCCCCGAAGACGCAGACGTCCTCATCACGCTCACGCCGAAGCACCAACCCACCGCGCAATATGTCGCGAAGCTGCGCAACGTGCTCAACGCCTCGTTTCCGGGCGTGACGTTCGCGTTCCTGCCCGCCGACATCGTGAGCCAGATCCTGAACTTCGGCCTGCCTGCGCCCATCGACGTGCAGATCGTCGGCAACAAGCTCGCGCAGAACCGCGTCGTGGCGAATCATCTGCTCGACCAGATGCGTGGCGTGCGCGGCCTCGTCGACGCCCGCATCCAGCAGCCCGGGGACGAGCCCACCATCAACGTCGACGTAGATCGCACGAAGGCCCTGCAAGCGGGCCTCACGCAGCACGACGTGGCGCAGAACCTGCTCATCGCGCTCTCGGGCAGCTCGCAAACCACGCCCAACTTCTGGCTCGATCCGAAGAACGGCGTGAGCTATCCGCTCGTGACCGAGGTGCCGCAATACGATATCCATTCGCTGCAAACACTCGCCAATATTCCGCTGACGACGTCGCAATCCGTCACGTTCTCGCCGCAAAACCAGCTCGGCACGCTCGGCACGGTCTCGCGCAGCTCGCAGGAAGCCGTGGTGTCGCACTACAACGTGCAGCCCGTGCTCGACATCTTCGCGTCGACACAGGGACGCGACCTGGGCGGCGTCGCCTCCGATGTGAACCGCCTCGTGAACGCCGCGCGCGCGCAACTGCCGCCTGGCTCGTCGATCGTGATGCGCGGCCAGGTGCAGTCGATGAACGCCTCGTTCAGCGGCCTTGCGGCGGGCCTGGCGTTCGCCATCGCGCTCGTGTACCTGCTGATGGTCGTGAACTTCCAGTCGTGGCTCGATCCGCTCATCATCGTGAGCGGCCTGTCGGCCTCGCTCGCCGGCATCGCGTGGATGCTGTTCGTCACCCAGACCACGCTGAGCGTGCCGGCGCTCACGGGCACGATCCTCTGCATGGGCATCGCCACGGCCAACAGCATTCTCGTCATCAACACGGCGCGGGAGTCGCTCGCCGCGGGCATGGAGCCGCTCGCCGCCGCGCTCGACGCGGGTTTCAGCCGCTTTCGCCCGGTGCTCATGACGGCGCTCGCGATGCTGATCGGCATGTTGCCGATGGCGCTGGGTCTCGGCGACGGCGGCGAGCAGAACGCGCCGCTCGGGCGCGCCGTGATCGGCGGCCTCGCGGTCGGCACGCTTTCCACGCTCGTGTTCGTGCCGGTCGTGTTCGGCATGGTGCATGGCTGGCTCGCGCAACGCCGCGCCGCGCGCGATGCCAGCAACGATGCGCAAGCCGATACAACCACTCACGTTGAATAAGGATTCCATAATGAAATCGCAGACACCGCACGAAGAACGCGATGCCGCGGCGCGAACCGCAACGCGAGGTCGCTCGGCTGTCGTCGCCGGCCTGACCTGCCTCGCCATCGCCGCGGCGCTCCTCACGGCGGGCATCGTACCGCGCCTCCAGGCGCGCACGGCGCAAGCGCAGCAGGTCGCGGCACAGCGCGAGCTGATCGTCTCCACCCTCACGCCCACGCGCGCACCCGCCACGCAGGACCTGTTGCTGCCCGGCTCGGTGATGTCCTGGGCCGACGCCTCGATCTACGCTCGCACGAGCGGGTACGTGCAGCACTGGTACGCGGATATCGGCGCGCACGTGAAGGCAGGCCAGACGCTCGCGCAGATCGACACGCCCGAACTCGATGCGCAACTCCAGCAGGCGCGCGCCGACGAAGCCACCGCACAGGCCAACTATCGCTTCGCCAGCAGCACGGCGCAGCGCTGGCAAACGATGCTGCAGACGCAATCGGTCTCCGAGCAGGACGCCCAGGCGAAAACGAGCGACGCCGCCGCGAAACTGGCCACGCTCCAGGCGGCGCAGGCCAACGTGGCGCGGCTGCAGGAGCTGGTTTCCTACCAGAACGTAACGGCGCCTTTCGACGGCGTCATCACGGCGCGCAACGTGCAAGTGGGCGCGCTCGTCACCGCGGGCGGCACGCCCGGCCTCGCCACGATGCCAGGCGAGCTGTTCCATCTCTCGCAGACCGACCGGCTGCGCGTGTACGTGGACGTGCCTCAGGACGACGCGAGCCTCGTCACGCCAGGCACGGCAGTCTGGCTGACGACGCAGCAATATCCGGGCCGCCGTTTCGAAGCCAGCGTGGCGCGCAGTTCGAACGTGATCGATCCCGTGAGCCGCACGTTGCATGTGGAAGTCGATGCGGACAATCACGACGGCGCGCTGATGCCCGGCGCCTACGCGCAGGTGCACCTCGCGCTCACGGCGGCCGCGCCGGCGCTCGAACTGCCCGTGAGCGCGCTGCTGTTCCGCCCGGACGGCGTGACCGTCGCGGTGGTGGATGCAAAGAGCATGGTGCAATTGCGCAAGGTGACCATCGGCCGCGACTTCGGCACCTATGTGGAAATCGCCACCGGACTCGCGCCGACCGATCGCGTCATCAACAATCCCGGCGACGCCATTGCGAGCGGCCAGAGCGTGCGCGTGGCGGCAGCCTCGACGGCTGCGCAAGCGAAAGCGTAAGCGAGGCTCATCATGTTCGAACGCCCTCTCCCTGCGCTGCGCCGGATCGTCGTCGCCTGCACGGCGGCATCGCTCGCGGCGTGCACCACGTTGCCGCATTACAGCGTGCCCTCGGCGGACGTGCCTGCGCACTTCGCGACACAAACAACGCAACCGGCAGCGGCACCCGGCTGGACCGTCGCCGCGCCCGCCGACGCCCAAACGCGCGGCCCATGGTGGACGCTCTTCGGCGACAACGACCTCGACCAGCTCGAAGCCCGCGTGGACGTGTCGAACCAGACCGTGCGCCAGGCCGTCGCCAATCTCGAAGCCGCGCGCGCGATGATCGACTATCAGCGCGCGGGCTATGCGCCGACCGTCACGGCGGGTGTGGCGGCGCAGCGTTACCGGACCTCGCAGAATCTCGTGGACCATTCGCTTGCGGGCAAGACGATTCCCGATTACTCGACGGGCCTCACGGCAAGCTGGGAACCCGACCTGTTCGGGCGCGTGAAGGACGCGACCACCCAGGCCCACGCCAACGCCCAGGCCACGCAAGCCGACCTCGAATCGGTGCGCCTTTCGGTTGCGAGCCAGCTGGCGACGGATTACTTCGATTTGCGTTCGCTCGATCGCCAGAAGAAGCTGCTCGACGACACCGTGAGCGCCTACACGGCGGCGCTGCGCATCGTGCAGCAGCAGCTCGCCGATGGCGCGATCGACGCCTCCGCCGTCGCCCAGGCACAGACCCAGCTCGAGAGCGCGCGCACGGCGGATAGCGACATCGACGTGCAACGCGCGCAGCTTCAGCACGCCATCGCCACGCTGATCGGCGTGCCCGCTTCGACGTTCAGTCTGCTGCCGCGTGTCGATCCCGCCGCCGTGCCGTCGATTCCCGCGGGCGTGCCCTCCGCGCTGCTCGAACGGCGTCCCGACATCGCGGCGGCCGAGCGGCGCGTGGCCGCGGCCAATGCAGGAATCGGCGCAGCGCGCGCGGCCTTTTATCCCGATCTCACGCTCTCGGCGACGGCGGGCCTCGAAAGCACGTTCTTCGCGCCGTGGCTGAGCGCGCCCAGCCTCTTCTGGTCGCTCGGCTCGCAACTGGCGGGCACACTCTTCGACGGCGGCCGGCGCGACGCCACGCTCAAAGGCGCGAGCGCACAATACGATGCGGCAGTAGCCGGCTACCGGCAAACCGTGCTGACGGCGTTCCAGCAAGTCGAAGACAACCTGAGCGCGCTCGACACGCTGGCGAGCGAAGCGCAAAGCCAGCAGCGCGCCACCGCCGCCGCGCAACTCTCGCTCAAGCTCACCACCAACCGCTACCAGGCGGGCGCGGTGAACTATCTCGATGTCGTGACGGCGCAGACCATCGCGCTCTCGAACGAACGCAACGAGGAGCAGATCGCGGCAAGGAGGCTCGATGCGAGCGTGCATCTGCTCCAGGCGCTCGGCGGCGGCTGGGACCGCGCGGCGCTGAGCGACCTGAGCGCTAGGAACGGGCGAACGTCAGGATGAACCGCGTGCTTGCCGCGTCGCTTTCGGCGCGCGCCGAGCCGCCGTGCAGCGCCATGATCGTGCGCACGATCGCGAGCCCCAAACCCGCCGAAGCACCCGCACGCGCCTCGCGATGGCGCGACGCATCCGCGCGATAGAAGCGATCGAAAATGCGTTCCATCAGCGCGGCTTCGATCGGCGTGCCCGGATTGGCCACCGTGACCTCGACGGCCCGTGGCGTCTGCTCGACGCTCAGCGTGATCGCCGCGCCGCGCGGCGTATAGCGCAGCGCATTGGCGAGCAGGTTGCCCACGGCGCGCCGGAACAGCTCCTTGTCCGCGCGCAGGCGGCCCTCGCCCTCCACGCGGATTTGCACGCCCGCTTCGTCGGCGAGACCTTCGAAGTAGTCGGCAATCTGCGTGAGCGCATCGTGCACGTCGAACTCCGCGAGCGTCGTCATGAACTGCGGGTGCTCCGCGCGCGCGAGAAAGATCACGCTTTCGATCATGCGCGAAAGCCGTTCGCATTCCTCCAGATTCGATTCGAGCAACGCCTCGTATTCGGCCGTGGTGCGCTCGCGTGCGAGCGCCACTTCGTTCGCGCCGCGCAGGTTGCCGAGCGGCGTACGCATGTCATGCGCGAGATCCGCCGTGTATTGCGACATGCGCTCAAAGCCGCCATGCAAACGGTCGAGCATGGCGTTGAGCGATTTCGTGAGCGCTTCGAGCTCGCTCGGCGCGCGTTCGACTTCGATGGGCGTATCGAGCCGGTCGACCGTGACCGTGGCCGCGCGCGCCGCCATCTCGCGCAGCGGACGCAGCGACTCGCGCACGAGCAGCCAGCTCATGAGGAACGCGAGCAGCATGCCCGCCAGGCCGAAACCGTAGAGCCGCTCGCGATAGTGATCGAGCAGCTGCCAGCGATCGGTCATGTCACGCGCGATGACGATCGTGACAGGCGTGCCGTCCGCCAGCGCGGCGTCGGTAGCGAGTCCGCGCACGGGCACACCGCGCGCGTTGCGCCACTCCACCACATCGCCTTCGGTAATGCGTTGCGTCGGCGGGAGACGCCGCGCGAGCGCCGCTTCTGGAAACGCCGCGTCTGCAATGCCCGCCGTGTTGTGCTCGACCAGTTGCGCGCCGCCGGTACCGAGTATTTCCATGGAAAGCGCGGGATTGCCGAGCACCTGGCTCGTGAGCCGCTCCGCATGCTCGCGCACGTCATGCTCGTTGTGCAGTTCCTGCGCGAGCCGGCGCGTGTGGCGCGAAATCAGCACGATGTCGAGGTCGTCCTGCTGCTTCACTTCGCGGTCCAGCGTGAAATAAAGCGTGCTGCCCACGAGCGCGAATACCGCGAGCGTCGTACCCGCGAAACTCAGCGCGAGGCCGGTGGCGAGCGAGCGCACCGCCATGCGCGGCATCAGGCGTTCCCTTTGATTTCGGCGACGTAGCCCACGCCGCGCACCGTGTGGATCAGCTTGACGTCGAACGCGTCGTCCACCTTCGCGCGCAGGCGGCGGATGGCGACTTCCACGACGTTGGTGTCGCTGTCGAAGTTCATGTCCCACACGTATGAGGCGATCTGCGTGCGCGTGAGCACTTCGCCCTGTCGCCGCACGAGCAGCTGCAGCAGCGAGAACTCCTTCGGCGTGAGGTCGATGCGCGTGGCCCCGCGTTTCACGCGCCGGCGCGTGACGTCCACTTCGAGGTCGCCGAGCAGCAGCACGTCGCTTTCGCGCGGGGGGCCGCGGCGGGCCAGCGTGCGCACGCGCGCGAGCAGTTCGACGAAGGCGAACGGCTTGACGAGGTAGTCGTCCGCGCCCAGCTCGAGGCCCTTCACGCGGTCGCTGATGTCGTCGCGCGCGGTGAGGAACAGCACCGGCGTGGTGTGCGTGGCGCGCAGCGTCTTGAGCACCGTCCAGCCGTCCATCGCGGGCAGCATGACGTCGAGCACGATCACGTCGTACGCCGCCTCTTTCGCGAGAATCAGGCCTTCCGCGCCGTCCGCCGCGACATCCACGGCATAGCCGGATTCCTCGAAGCCCTTCTTCAGATACGCGCCGGTCTTCGGCTCGTCTTCGATCACGAGAATGCGCATCGCCGTTCAATTTTGAGTGTGTCTGGCTCAATTGTATGCGTTATGTCGCTTGCTGCGCTTCCGGGCGGCGCGCCTGGCGTAGCCGCCCAGGTCCTGCGGGATGCATTTCGAACGGTCGTATCGAATCTGCTTTTAGGGACTTGCGAAGAAGTCATCGGGTATCGTGCATGCAAACGCCCGCTCGAATGCCTCGAACCCTTTGCCTTCCTGGCTGCAAGCCTTATGCCGTGCGGTTTCAGCCGTGGCGCCCCGGCACCCCGCTCCATTTATCGCCCTCCTTCGCCGCGGCGACGAATTTTGCCCCCGAACCGCCCCATTCATGATCGAAAAACACTGGCCGATAAGCAGCGGTCAGCGGGACAACCCAATCGAAAAACGTCGGAGACCACGAGTGCACACCCGCCAGTGGCCGGCGAACTGAGCGCCGTAATCGACACCTACCGCGCGTCGATATCCAACCGTTTGCATGGAAGCCGTTATCCGCATGCTGAGCCGCAGTCCAAAAATCTTGTCAGCACAACTGATAGAACGGGACATGCACGGCGCTAGCGAAGCGTAAGTAATGCGAATCAGGTATCTCGAAATTTGTTTAGCCCGAATTCTTGTCGATCGTCATTTCGCTTAACGATTGTTGACGGATTTTTTCTGCCGCCCAGGCGATGATTTTGTCTTTCGCGCGCGCCTTTGGTAGCGATGCCGGACATCATCTGGCCTCAAGAGTTAATAAAAATGAATGACCGTTGTTATCGGCTTGTCTTCAGCAAGCTGCGGGGCATGTTGGTCGCAGTTTCAGAAACAGCGACGGGACACAGTAGCGCCTATCATGGGGAAACCGGCCCCGCGCGCGCGCTTCAGTCCTTTGCGCTCTTTTCAATGCGTCATGCAGCGTTTGCTGCGCTCGTTCTCTTTGGTCTCGCGCCAGCCCTCTCCGAAGCACAGATTGCACCGTCCGGCGCGCACGCGCCAAACGTAATCACTACGGCAAACGGGCTCCCGCAAGTGAACGTCACCAAGCCCTCCGGGGCTGGCGTATCACTTAATACATATTCACAATTCGACGTCCAGAAAAACGGAACAATTCTAAATAATTCGCCTGTTATTGCAGGCACGCAACTCGCCGGGCAAATATCGGGGAATCCGAATTTTGGTCCGAATGACGCAGCGAAGATTATCGTCAACCAGGTTAACAGCAATAATCCGTCCCAGTTGAGAGGTTACGTCGAAGTCGCAGGAAAAAAAGCCGATGTCGTGATTGCGAACAGTTCCGGGATCGTGGTCGATGGCGGCGGCTTTATCAATACCGCACGTGGAATTTTAACGACCGGTAATCCGCTTATCGATGGCAGTGGGAATCTGACGGGCTTCAGTGTAAGGGGCGGCCTGATTACTGTCCAGGGCGCGGGCCTGAACGCCTCGAATATCGATGAGGTCGATTTGTTGTCCAGAGCCCTCGAAGTGAATGCGGCCATATATGGCGGCAATACACTTCATGTCGTGACGGGCGCCAACAACATCGATTACACGAGCCTCGTTCCCACGCCCATCGCAGGTACGGGACCTGCACCCGGCGTCGCCATCGACGTATCGCAACTGGGTGGCATGTACAGTGGCCGCATCATCCTGGTCGGCACGGAGAATGGCGTGGGTGTCGCGAATGCGGGCGCCATTGCAGCGCAGGCGGGCGACCTCATCCTCACGAGCGCGGGTCAGCTTGTGCAGTCCGGCAAGGTCAATGCGAGCGGCAATGTCGGAATCAGTGCGACGGGCGTCGCGAATACGGGCACCATCTACGCGCTGGGCAACACCGCGATTGGCACGGAGGGAACCGTTTCGAACAGTGGGACATTTTGACGACCGGTACCCTCACGTTCAGCGATATCCAGAACCAGTCGCATTATGACGCGACGAGCAACGGTATTAGCGCGGGCGTAGGCGTTGGCAGTACCGGCAAGGCAATCGGGCCGGGCTCGGTCGGCGGGACAGGTGGTGTATCACCGATGATGTCGCAGAACGAAAGCGGTGATTCGAGCGCGACCACGCGCAGCGCGATCAGCGCGGGTTCGATCAACATCACGAACCAGGCAGCGCAGACGCAGGATGTATCGACCCTGAGCCGCGATACGACCAATACCAACGGCACTGTCGCGCAGACGCCGGACGTGAATGCAATCCTGAACCAGCAGGCCGACACGATGCAGGCTGCGCAGGCAGCAGGCCAGGTTGTCGCACAGGGTATCGGCGCGTATGCCGACATGAAGGAGCAAGCCGCAAAGAACGCTGGCGATTCCGCAACCGCTGCGGCATGGACGGAAGGAGGCGATAGCCGCGCGATCTTGCAGGCGGCAGGCGGCGCGCTGATTGGCGGCCTTGGCGGCGGCAGTGTTTTCACGGCCGTCGGTGGTGCAGCGGGCGCAGGCCTGGCCTCGATGGAGGCCCAGGCATTGAACGACGTTGCGGGAGGCGTTGAATCCGCAACGGGTTCTGCCCTGCTGGGTAATATTGCAGGGAACGTGGTTGCCGGCGTGGGCGGCGCTCTGGTGGGCGGCACGGCTGGCGCGGCAACGGCGTCGAATGTGCAGCTTTACAACCGGCAGCTTGATCCGCTGATGAAGAGAAAGAGCCTGGTTCCGTCTACATGCACGGCGACTGGGCCTTGCAATGAATCGGTGATGACGGCACAGATGAACGCGACAGGCGCGAATGCGCAGGCGGCACTTAACACGACAGCAGGGTTGCCAGCGGTGACTGCCGTGGCTGGTGTCGGAGGAACGTTCGTCCTTGGGTATGGGATTTCGGCGGGAGTTGGCTTTTATCTCACGCCGGGATTCGGTAACACAAATTTCGACGCAGGCTTCTACGCTACATACGGTACTGGGTATGGGTTTGACCCGTCTGCTGGTGGCTCTGTCGGCTTCAATAAAGGGAGCGCGGCCGATTTGCGCGGTGTAGCCTCTAACGTGAACACTGCGGTATCCCTTGCTGACGTTGGCGTAGGTGGCTCGGTGACTTACAGTAACGGTCAAGCGACCGGCGCGTCCTACGGAGTGGCGATCAAAGGCGTACCGTCCGTCGCAGGGGGAACCGCGTCCGTTACCAATATGACCACGTGTACGCTGGGGATTAGTAACATCACGAGCGGTTTGACTCAATCTATTTGCAAGTGAGGACGTTACCGAAGATGAGAGTACATACAAGGACTCTTGCGGCGAGCGCGGCTTTGATCGTAATGGTCATTGCGGCGCTGCTGTTTGGCGAGACCTTCAACACAATACGCTCGTTGCCTATCAAGTTTTGCGCAAGTGTCATCGCAGCAGTCTTTATCGTACTGCTGGTCTTGACTGCCGTATCGTTTTTTGCGTCGGGCTACTTCTTCCTTCGAATGGTGAATAGCCCTCAGTCTGGTCAGACAGTTTTCGATGCCAGAATGCTGAAAGGAAAATCGTTGTTTTCTGATCTCTACCTAAGTGAAGAAGGAAAACTAGCTCGATCACGTCTACTTAAATCACTTCGCTGTTTCGCAATTTTCTGGATTGGCGGCGTGTGTGCTGGCTTACTAGCGGGTTGGCTCGTCAGGGTTGGTTGAAAAACTTAAAGCAAATATTCAACAGGGGCTATCAGTACGGCCCCATCCTTTTAGATGGTAGATTGAGCTTGATCTCTCTTATGACTGAATCGAATACGAAACGTCATCTCATTTTGGCTGGACTATCAGCATGCCTAAGTGCTTGCGCTTACGTTATTCCCCCTCCCCATTACGTTGATACGGCTACGCCGGTCTATGACCCGGCCGTGTCCGCACGCATGAGAGTCCTGTCTTCTAATGGCCCGGACCGAAGTGCAACATTCTGGGAGGGAGACTGCTACAAGTCGGAAACCGACGCGACGGCCGTTAGGGTAAGTGACGGCTTTCTTACCTCTTGGAAATATTCATCACGGAGCGTTGTGATCGGGATGCCTCCAAGTCCACGAAAATCGATGCAGGTCGATGGATTGTTTTCCAAGGATATGATCAGAGAGTATGTCGTCCCCGCGGGAAAACCGGTAACGGTGGCACTCGCAACGAGTACCTACTATGGCAGCTACGGTGGGACGAGCGGCTGTGCAGCGCCGGCGGTAATGTTCAAACCCGTAGCCGGGCAGGACTACGACGTCTTTCTCGATACCGGACGGGGCGCATGCTGGACTGCGGTTCGGCATATTGACGACCACGGTATGGACGAACCGGTTCCCGTGACGCGCGCCTTGAAATGCGTGGCAGAGGCTCCATCGGTTTCGACCAATGCTCAGTAGTGTTTTGTGGCCGCAGTCGAGTCACGCATATATGTCGCGCATCAAATCCATTCGAAAACCGTTACGAGAAACTCCGCAAGCGCTACGAAAAGAACCATAACGAAAGCAGCGAATAACGATGAAAAGTAAGAAGAATCTTGCGGTGCTGCCGCTCGCGGTACTCGTACCGCTTGCCGTTTATGCGCAGACTGCGCCCGACGTAGCAGCCCGCACGAATGCGGCGCAGCAACAGCAGGTCGAGCAGCGGCGCGACGCGCAGCAGCGCGCTGCGACCGTCGCCGCGCCCGTTGTACGCTCGACCGCGACCGCAGTCGGCGAGTACCCTGTACTGCCCGTCGAGACGACGTGCTTTCGTATCGACACGTTCACGGTCGAGGTTCCCGATACGCTGCCTGAGGTAGTTCGTGTAAAGGGTGCATCGGCGTTGCCGCTCGATCCGTTCGGATTCCTGCACGACTGGCTGCGCCACTATGAGGGCCAATGTGTTGGCAAACAAGGCGTTGACATGCTGGCGAAGGGCCTGCATGGCGTCATCCTGAGCCACGGTTACATCAGGACACGCGTACTCGCGCCGACCCAGGACCTCTCGAAAGGGACGATGAAATTCACGCTCATACCGGGCGTGATCCGCAACCTGAAGTTTGCCGACGCCAGTATACGGGGCACGCTGAAAACCGCCTTTCCGGCTCGCGACGGCGACATCCTCCAGTTGCGCGACCTTGAACAGGGACTGGAGCAGATGAAGCGCGTCCCGAACCAGGACGCCTCCATGGAGATAGTGCCCGGTACCGAACCCGGCCAGAGTGATGTCGTGGTTACGGTCAAGCGCACGAAGCCATGGTCGCTCGTCGTCTCGGCGGATAACTCGGGCAGCGACGCGACGGGCCGTTACATCGGCAACGTGTCGCTCGCGCTCTATAACCTCCTGGGCATCAACGACGTGCTTTCAGGTGGCTACAACCAGGATTTGCAGTTCGGCAACCATGACCTCGGGACACACGGCTGGAATGCCTCGTATGCGGTGCCGTGGGGCTACTGGACTGGCACGCTGTTCGGCTACACGAACACGTATTACCAGCAAATTGCCGGGGTCAACCAGACGTTCGTTTCGAGCGGAAACGCGCAGACAGCGGGTCTGAAGCTGGAGCGCGTCATTCGTCGTAGCCAGAACGATGTTTCGGGCGTCGAGTTTCAGCTAGTCAAGCGCTTTGGCGCGAGCTTCATCAATGACGTCGAAATCCCACAGCAGAAGCGCGACAACACGTTCATCGAGGCGGGGCTGACCAATCGCCATTACTTCGGCGCGGCGCAGTTCGACGGCACGCTCGCCTATCGCCAGGGTATCGGCTGGCTCGGGGCGATGCCGGATACAGCGAGTGGGCCTACGTACTATTTCCACATGGCGACACTCGACGCCAATCTCTCGGTGCCGTTCGCGGTGGCCGGTAAGACGCTGCGTTATGTCGGCACGCTGCACGGGCAGTTCACCAACGACGAACTGAACTATATCGATGACTTGACCATCGGCAGCCGCTACACGGTTCGCGGCTTCAGCGGTGAAACGATGCTGGCCGCGGAGAAGGGCTTCTACTGGCGCAACGAACTCCAGTATCCGCTTGGGGCAACAGGCCAGTTGCTTTATGCGGGCCTCGACTACGGCCACCTTTGGGGACCATCTACGGCGTTTCTTGCCGGAACGCAGCTCGCGGGCGCGGTCCTTGGTTTCAAGGGTTCCGTATCCTCGCGCCTGGGCGCGTTCACCTATGACGTGTTCGCCGGCACGCCGGTCTACGCGCCGCGCGGCTTCCCCGCGCCGGGCGTGACGCTGGGCTTTCAGGTGACGGGACAATTCTGATGTGCGATTCACTGACGATAAGGAGCTAACAATGTTGATGAGCCGAAAATTTTCGATGGGTCTGATTAGCGCCGCCGTGCTGCTGGCCGCGTGTGGCGGAGGCAGCGGCGGCGGTGGCGGAGCATCAGGGGCGGATTCGTCGGCTTCCGCGGGAGTATCCTCGCCAGGTGCGGCCTCTGCGCCTGACGCGGCCTCATCGCCGCAATCGACCACGTTCAACTGTCCGGCCAGCTACAGTCGCCTCGATATCCCCCCGAGTACCGCTGCGGGCACGGCGATGACGATGGTCTCCAATGACAATATCGCAACGCTGACATTCAAGGCCCCCACAGGTGGCGTTACGCGCGCCTTGACGCTCTGCCTCGGCAAACCTGACCCGGTGCCCGCTGGCATCACGACGCCCTTCGCCTACGAAATCACGGAAGGTGGCGCTGGCGATATCACGCAGTTTGACAACCGGATGCTGACGTTCAATTTCTCGACAACGCAGCCTGTGACGGGCACTCCTGCACTCGAGCTGGCGACCGTTACGGCTGCGGGCGTGACCTATTCTCCAACAATTCCGGGAGCGCTGTTCACCGTCAGCCCGAATTACAGCGTCGCCGGCATTCCGAACCGGACGGGGCTGTATGTGGTTCGCCTGACGAAGTAACGGATGAGTCGGCGACACAGACAATGACCAGGACCAGACGGCGTCCACTCTGCGAACAAAGCGCCGGCATCGCCGAGATCAAGCAGGCTCTCGATCCTATCGAAGCGCTCACGCAACAAGACAGCGCACTCGTGAATCACTTTTCGATTTCGGCCCATACGCTGGGCAGGAATGCGCAGACCGTGATCGAAACGGTGGGTGCGTTCAGAATTTGACTAGCCGAACGGCACTAAGGCGGAGGCGCTGCCTCCGCTCTCACACCAAATAAAAAAACGGCGCGGCAGTGCAATTCGCACCGCCGCGCCGATCAGTCCAGCGCTGCTGTTAAATCCAGCTCAGTGTGCCGCGCTCACCTGCGTAGCCGGTTCCGAATGACGCGCACGCTGCGAAACAAGGATCGCAAGCGCCGCGAGCACCGCCGGTACGGCGAGCATGGCGAGAATCGCAGCGAATTCCCAGCCGAGACCCAGCAGCGCACCGCCGATGGCCGAGCCGAAGATGCTGCCAAAGCGGCCCATGCCCAACATCCAGCTCACACCCGTTGCACGCGCAACCGTCGGATAACGGCCCGGTGCGTAGGCGTTCAGGCCCGTTTGCGCACCGCTCATGCAGAAGCCCGCGGCAAACACCAGCAGCGCGAGCGACGAAGAAAGCGCCCCCACACCGGCCAGCGCCAGCACGCAGATGCCGCCGCCGACATACGCCGCGCTGATCACGCGCGCCGGGCGCACCTTGTCCATGATCCAGCCCACCAGCACGGCGCCGATCGTGCCGCCGATCTGGAACATGGCCGTGACGTTCGCCGCCACCGTGATGGAGAGGCCCGCGTCCTTGATCAGCGTGGGCAGCCAGCCGGTCAGCAGATAGATGACGAGCAGACCCATGAAATACGTGACCCACAGCGCGATGGTCATCACGCCATAGCCTTCCGAGAACAGCACGCCGATCGGCTTGCGCGTGGGCAGCGGCGGCTCCGTCGAAACGAAGTTCTCGTCGCCCGCGAAACTCGCGCCGGTCACGCGGTTCAGCGTCGCGGCAATGCGCTTGCTCGTGGCGCCCCGCACGGCGAGCAGACGCGCCGATTCCGGCAGCAGCCAGGCCTGCAGCGGCACGAGTGCGAGCGGAATGGCGCCGCCGAAAATCAGCACCGCGCGCCAGCCATGGTTCGGCACGAGCCAGCCAGCCGCGAAGCCGATCAACGCCGAGCCGAGGTTGAAGCCCGTGAACATGATCGTGATGAGCAGCGCGCGGCGGCGTTGCGGCGAGTACTCCGAGAGCAGCGTCGTGGAGTTCGGCATGGCCGCGCCAAGACCGATGCCGGTCAGCACGCGCAGCGCCGCCATCGAAACCGGCGACTGCGTGAACGCCGTGAGGATCGTGAACACGCCGAAGAGGAACACAGAGGTGATCAGCACCCACTTGCGGCCAACGCGGTCAGAAGCCGGGCCGGCGGCCAGCGCGCCGATCACGAGACCGATGGGCGCCGCGCTCATGACGAGACCGAACTCGGGACGCGAAATGCCCCACTCGTGAATGATGGAGGGCGCGACGAAGCCCATGATGGCCACGTCCATGCCATCGGCTGTCACCGCGAGGAAGCACAGCGCCACCAGTAGCCACTGGTAGGCCGAAATGTGGCGTTCGTCGATGAACGCCTTGATATCGATTGTTTTGCTGCCAGACATCTGTCGTCTCCTGTCCGTTCTGTGGTCTGCCGCTCGCTCGTGCCCGAGTCGAATTTCAACGAACTGCTATCCGTCGGGGGCACGATAGGTGGCCAACCCCTCGTCTGAAAGTGCGGGTTAACCACGTATTGGATACGTCCTTGCCCGTCCGCATGGGCGATTCCCGCACGCTCGCACCCGCGATACCGCCCGGGAAGCCGCGCCGCGTAAAGGCCATGCGCAATCGGCCCGCGCTTTGCCTGTCGCGGCCCGGGGCTGGAATCGAATCCAGCGTGATAAACAAAATCGATGTTCTCCGAAAGGATTCGCAAACGCGCTGGACGATCGTGCGGAATTCAGTTGCCGCTACATCGCCGGGGGCCGCTTCCATACGCGCCGCTTTTCGAGGCGGCGGCGCCGTTCGAGCCGCTGCCCTTGCCCCGCATATGCCATGCGATTCAGTTATCGCTTCCAAAACAAAACCAGCCCCGAAGGGCTGGCCGGTTCAACGTCGAATCAAACGAGTGTGCCGGAAATTCACCCGTTAAGGCGCGGCAACAGCCTGCGTAGTCGGCGTGTACGTCGCATAGAAGCTCGAGCCTGCCCAGGTATGCGTCGGCTGGTTGTACAGCGGTGCGCCCTGCGTCCAGTTCGCACCGAGGTGCCAGTCGCCGGTGCCCGTGAACTGCGCGACGGCCGGGTACGGATAAACCGGGCGGCTGGCCGTCACGTTGTTCGACGAATCGGTCTGGTACGTCATGACCGCATTCGGCGCCGTGCCCTGCTCGGCCCACGCCGTGATCTGCGAGACGAGGTCGATGTTCGGGAAGCCTTCGCCGCCGCCGCAGTGGGCCACGCCGGGCACGAGGTACAGGCGCGCGAAATCGCTCACGTTCGAAGCGCCCATCGTGTTCTGCATCGCTTCGTAGTACTGGATCGTGAAGAGCGGCGAAATGTGTTGATCCGCCCAGCCGTGCCACAGGATCAGCTTGCCGCCCGCCTTCTTGAACGCCGATAGATCGGGGTTCGTCGCGTCCATCAGCGGATGGTTGGCCTGCAGGTAGGTCGGGTAGAAGCTCGCATCCGTGTAGCCGAAGGTGTCGATGGTCGGCATGGTGGGCGAGCCCGTGAAGATCAGGTTATAAGCACCCGTCACGATCATGTAGCTGAACAGGCTCTTCACCGATACCGGCGTGGCCGTCGAATTCGTCGTGGGCACTTCCACGCCGACCCAGTTCTCCTCCGAGCCCATCTGCGGGGAGCCGGCCAGCATGCGCTCACCCGTTGTCGCGTCGACCGGTCCGCCATAGATCTTGCTCGCGGTGGCGACTTCGGCTGCGGTCAGACAGTTGCTCGTGTTCGTCGCGCCCTGCGCACACTGGATCGATGCGGGATCGAAATTGCAGGTGCGCGGATCGGCGATCAGACCATCGGGCACACCCGCCTGGCCGCCGCATGCCGCGATGACTGCCTTGTGCAGCATGAGCGCCTTGTCGGCGTACAGAACGGCGTTGCCGGTGCTGTCGCCGGTCGTGCTTTGCGACTCCACGCTCCAGCCGTGATACAGCGAGTTCTGGATCTGGAAGTGCGCAGCCGGCGCGCCCGCAATGATGCCGTTATAGTCGTTCGGATAGCGTTGGGCGGCCATCAGCGCTTCGCGGCCGCCGTCCGAGCAGCCGATGAAGTACGCGTACTTCTGCGTCTGGCCGTAGTACGCCTTGATGAGCTTCTCCGCCGTGAGCGTCGTGATGTGCTGCCCGCGATAGGCGAAATCGGCCTGTTTTTGCGGGTCCGTAGTCCACGTCGTGTCGTTGCCCGAGTGGCCCATGTCGGTCGCCGCCGTCACGAAGCCGCCTTCCTGCACGAGCGGGCACGTGTAGCTGAAGCTGAACGACGACTGCTGGGTCGGGTCGCTCAGGTTGCCGCACAGGCCTCCACAGCCCAGCGCCGCAAAGCGCTGCGTCCACGTGCTCACCGGCAGTGCCACTTCGAACGTATTCGAAGGCGCGAGCGTGCCCTTTACGGTACAGAAGTTGACAGAAGCACCGTTGATGGTCGCCGTGGTCACGCTAGCCGAAGTAATCGCGCTGCCCGCGCCGCCAATATCGGTGATATCGACCGACGCCAGCTTCGAGCAATCCACCACGGGCGCCACGACTGCAAGCGGCGCTTTCGATGCATCGGCGCTACTGCTGCCACTACCGCCACTGCCGCACGCGGCCACGAGCGTGGCCGCCGCGAAGAGCGCGAACAGCGAGAGCAGCGAGAGCAGCGAGGCGGCACGAGCGCGCACGCTCGTGAAAAGCCATCGGGTATGCAGGTTTCTCATGCTTGCCTCCTGGTGTCGTACGTCCTGGTTTTTTTCTGATTCACTTTCACGCCTCCGATTCTGTTTTTTCTGATTAGTAAGCCTAATTACTTTGGATACGTAGACCATGCGACATGAAATGTCCAATCCAATCGCGTTATTGCCCCTTCTATATTGCCCCTTCTATTTCCCTTATTGCCGTCTTGCTCGTGCCCTGCTACGGCCCGTACGCCGCGTTGCCGGCCGGCTCCATGCCGAACGCCCGCTTGGTCGCCTCGGCGCGCGCCGAACCGAGGAACGCGAGGAAATCCGCTGCCGCCTGCCGCTGCTGCGACACCGCACAGATCGCCGCGGAAAAGACCGTGACGAGTTGCGCCCCGGCCGGGAGCGGCCCGATCACGTCCACGCCCGGCACATCCTTTAGCTCGCTCAATTGCTGAAAGCCGATCTCGACCTCACCGGCCGCGATCAGGCTCGCCACCGGCACGCCCGGCTGCGCCATCACGAGGCGCGGCCTGAGCGTTTCGGCCACGCCCCAGCGCTCGACCAGCCGCAACAGATGGTCGCCGCTAGGCCCCGTCGAATAGCCGATGCGCGCCGCGCGCAGCATCGTCTCGCGCAGTGCGTCCTCGGTGCCGATATCCGGGTGCGCCGCGCCGGCGGCGACGGCCGCCGCCATGCCGGAGTGCACGACGTCCGTGCGCGCACCGACGAGGTGCCCGCCCGCCGCCAGGCGGTCGATCGCCGCCGAGGCCAGCACAGCGAAATCGAATGCCGCGCCGGCCTGCACGCGGCGCGCGGCTTCCACGCCGCCTATCGCCGCAACGGTCAGCCGCTGCCCCGTTTCACGCTCGTATTGCTCGGCGAGGTCCGCGAGCAGGAGACGCGTCGCCATCGACCCGACCCCCGCCAGTGCGGCGTTGCTTTTCACATCGTCCTTTGTCATTGACTTCCGTTTCAGTCCAGAGTGAGCGAGGCCGCCTTGTCTTGCGCTTCGCTGGTGTCGCATGGACTGCGAGCCGCTACGCGCGCGCTCACAACCCCTTTGCCTTGAGCCGCGCGTCGAGGCGCGGATACACGCGGCGCGCGTTGCCTTCGTAAATCTTGTAGCGATCCGCGGCATCGACATGCGCGGCTTCGATATAGCGCTTCGTGTCGTCGTAGTTGTGGCCCGTTTCCGGGTCGATGCCGCGCACCGCACCGATCATTTCGCTCGCGAACAGAATGTTGTCCACGGGAATCACGCGCGTGAGCAAGTCGATGCCGGGCTGGTGATAGACGCAGGTGTCGAAGAACACGTTATTCAGCAGATGCTCGCTGAGCGGCGGTTTCTTCAGCTCCTGCGCGAGACCGCGGAAGCGTCCCCAGTGATAGGGCACCGCGCCGCCCCCGTGCGGAATCACGAAACGCAGCGTGGGGAAATCGCGGAACAGGTCCGACGTCAGGCACTGCATGAACGCAGTCGTGTCCGCGTTCAGGTAGTGCGCGCCCGTAGTGTGGAAGCACGCGTTGCAGCTCGTGCTTACGTGGATCATCGCGGGAATGTCGTAGTCGACGAGCTTCTCGTAGATCGGGTACCAGTGGCGATCGGAAAGCGGCGGGCTCGTCCAGTGGCCGCCCGAGGGATCGGGGTTCAGGTTGACCGCTACATTGCCGTACTGCTCCACGCACTTGACGAGTTCCGGCACGCACGTGGCGGGATCGACACCCGGGCTTTGCGGCAGCATCGCGGCCGGCACGAAATGCTCCGGAAAAAGCTCGCTCACGCGGTGGCACAGCTCATTGCAGATCGCGGCCCAAGTGCTCGACACCTCGAAGTCGCCAATGTGATGGGCCATGAAACTCGCGCGCGGGCTGAAAATCGTCAGATCGAGACCGCGCTCGCGCATCAGCTTGAGCTGATTGAGTTCGATCGATTCGCGCAATTCGTCGTCGCTGATCTTCAGCTCCGATGCCTTCGGCATCCCGGACGGATGGGCGATGCCCGCTATCTGGCGTTTGCGCCACGCCTCCAGCGCTGCAGGCGCCGTAGTGTAGTGGCCGTGAATGTCGATGATCATTGGGACCTCTGCTGCTGATTCGAAGCGTGGCGCTACGGTACGAATCGGCCCCACCGCGCTAGTAGCCAGGGCTATTACCTGGACTGCGCAAATAATACCGCTGGCGCCAATACGCGAGTGCGGGAGCCGACGGCTGAAAATACCGGCAACCATGGACGCCGTGGGGTTTGCGCCGCGCCGCCTCGCCCGGATGAGGCGGCGCACCGCCCTGCCGCGCCGGCCAAATGCCGATAAATTAAATCGATGGCTCGATAAACATCTGGTAAGCGATCGATGGAATTCGAAGGGTCCCTGGGGGCGGCCGGTGCGCTGCGGCGAATTCGCTCATAATCGTCAGTTCCTCGGCCTGCCAGCGTACGGATGAACCACCATGCATATCGACCGATTCGAAATTCGCGTTCCCGAAGAGGCACTCGACGACCTGCGCCGGCGTTTGCGCGCCACGCGCTGGGCCAACGCTACGCCCTCGCCGGCGTGGCAACAAGGGGCCGACACTGCGTGGCTGCGCGAGCTCGTCGCGTATTGGGCAGACGAATACGACTGGCGCGCCGCCGAATGCGCGCTGAACCAGTTGCCGCAGTTCATGGCCGAAGTAGGCGGTGCGGGTGGCGCAGGTAGCCAGCGCGTGCACTTCGTGCATCGGCGCGGCGCGGGCCCGAAGCCCTATCCGCTCGTCATCACGCACGGCTGGCCGGGGTCGTTCGTCGAATTCCATGCGCTGCTCGACCGGCTCTGCGACCCCGCCGCATTCGGCGCGGACCCGGCCGAAGCGTTCGACGTCGTCGTCCCGTCGCTGCCGGGCTTTGCCTTTTCACCCGCGCCGGCGGCGCCCGGCACCTCCGCGTTCCAGATCGCAGACCTGTGGGCCGCGCTGATGCGCGGTCTCGGCTACGAGCGTTTCGGTGCGCAGGGCGGCGACCTCGGCGCGGGCGTGTCCATTGCGCTCGCCGCGCGGCACAGCCCGGCCGTCGAGGGCATCCATCTGAACTTCCTGCCCAGCTCCTACGAACCGGCAATCGACGCCGCGCAAGCCCCGCTCACCCCGGCGGAACAGGCCTATCTGCGCGAAAAGACCGACTGGGCAGCGCTGGAGGGCGGCTACGCGCATATGCACAGCACGAAGCCGCAGACGGCGGCAGCGGCGCTCAACGACTCTCCCGCGGGACTGGCCGCGTGGATCGGCGAGAAGTTTCGCGCATGGAGCGACTGCGACGGTGACATCGAGCGCCGGTTCTCGAAGGACACCTTGCTGACGGATCTTTCACTGTACTGGTTCACCGGCAGCATCGGCACATCCATGCAGATGTACTGGGAGAACCGTCTTCAGCCGTTTCGCTTCGCGGCCGAGCAACGCGTGGCGCCGCCCGTCGCCTTCGCGCGCTTTCCCAAGGAGATCAATCATCCGCCGCCGTCGTGGCTCGAGCGCGTGTTCGATGTCGCGCAATGGACCGACATGCCGCGCGGCGGCCATTTCGCCGCCATGGAAGAGCCCGATCTTCTCGCGGCCGACATTCGCCGCTTCTTTAAACGGTTTCGGGAATGAAGGTCACTGCGCGGCGTTGTCGCCGAACGGATGCGCGGGGGCATCCGTCGCGCGCCACGCGTAACGCCTGAGCAGCGCGGCGTAGCCTTCGATCACGAATCCGCCGCATTTGTGCCGATAGTCGTCGCGCCGCATGCGATAGGCGCGCGCCAGTTGAAACCACGGCAAGCGCGGCAGATCGTGGTGCACGAGATGGTAGTTGTTGTTCAGATACAGAAAGCGCATGACGAGCCCGGCCTCGTTGATGGCGATGCGCGCCTTCGGATGCGACACCGCGCGATGCTCGTACAGCGAGCGGACCATCGCGAGCCCGAGCGCGGGCCAGGTGACGGCGGCGAGATACCACCACCACGGCACGCCCGCGTAACGCTGCACCCACGCGAGCAGCACCACGACGGCCGCGCAGTGCGCGAGCCACATCGGCACGTCTCGCCAGTCACCGCTTCGCAGCGCTTTCGCCGCGCCGGCGAGCATGGCAGCCACGCTCATCGGCGGCCCGATCACCACCCGGCCCACGAAACTCTTGCGTGCGTGCCACAGCACGCGATGCCAGCGCGGCAGGCGGGCCCACTGCTCGTGCTGCACGTAGTTCGTTTCGGGGTCGATGCCGGGCACGGTCAACGCTTCGTCGCGATGATGCGCCATATGGCTCTCGCGGTAGACCGCATAGGGAAACCAGACGGCGAGCGGCGGCCAGCCCAGCGCCATGTTCAGCCATGCGAACCGGGTGGGATGACCGTGCAGCAGTTCGTGCTGGAGCGACATGTGCCATGCGCACAGCACGATGAGGCACGGCGTGGCGGCCACGAGCGTGATCAGCCCCGAGCGCACGAAGGCCAGCACCGCAAACCAGCCGCCGTAGATCACGGCAATCAGTAGCCACGTGGGCCATTCCGTGCGGGCCGTGAACCCGGTGGCGAGCGCGGCGACTTCCCGCGCGTGGTCTGCGTCGAAATATTCGGCCATGTCCGCCAGTTCCCGCGATGAAGGATGGTGCCACTCCATACGGAGAGCAAAGCAACGCAGGTCCTCACCATACCGAACGCGCGGCGCCTCACCAACCAACGAATTGCCATTTGCTTATCTCCCCGCGCTGCGCGACGCGCCAGTTGCGTGCGGCGTAGAATGCGCCCATGACCCGCTGGATCGCCTCCCTGCCGATGTACAACGTGACGCCGCAACATGCGGCGGCGTGGCGCTCGCTGTTGAGTGACAGTCTGGGCATCGTGGCGCGCTCGTTCGACATAGGCGACGTCACGATCGAGAACACGCCGGAGGGCGAACTCATGCCGCACTGGCGCCGCGAGGACTTGCTGCTCTCGCAGACCTGCGGGTTTCCGTACCGCGTGCTCGGACTCACCAACGAAGTCCGCCTGATCGCGACCCCGATATTCGACGCACCCGGTTGCGAAGGCCCGCGCTATCGAAGCGTGCTCGCCGTTTCATCCCAGGCGTGGGAACGCGGCGCGAAAACGCTCGAAGCGTGCCGCGGCTTGCGCGCCGCATGCAACAGCGCGGATTCGCATAGCGGCATGAACGCGTTGCGCCACGCGGTCGCGCCGCTCGCCCGCGAGGGCCGCTTCTTCGCCTCGGTGCTCTGGACAGGCTCGCACGCGGCCACGTTACGCGCGCTGGCGAGCGGCGCGGCCGACGTGGGCGCGATCGACTGCGTCACGTTCGCATTGCTGCACGATTCGCACCCCGAACGGTTCGACGGCGTGCAAACCATCGGCATGACAGCCTCAGCCCCAGGCCTTCCGCTGATCGCCTCACGTGCGCTCGGCGAGGATCAGACGCAGGCGCTGCGAGATGCGCTAGATGCCGCTCATGCAGCCGACGCCGAGCGCGCACGCACGTTGCGCCTGCGCGGATTCGCGCGACTCAGGGGAGAGACGTACGCCGAGATCGAAGCAATCGCGAATGCCGCCGCGCAGCAAGGCTATCCCGAGCTTCGTTGAATGGCCTCACGCGATGCGCGCAACAAATGCCGCGCAGCGGTCCTCCGGTTGAGTCAAACGGTCGTGCCGCAGACATAACCGGCTCTCCCCGACACTCGCCCCATAAGCCGAGCCGAACGAAGCCAACCCGGGGATGCGTGCCTCCAGCAACGCGCGGTCTTCGGCCCAGTGCGCACACTGCCCGCACAGTGGGCGCTTCCCGGATTGCGCCGCGCCATTCAAGTTCATTTTCCGAGCGCAAGCCAGTACGGCGCGAACAGGTGCGCCGAAAGCAGATACCCGAGCACCACATTCACGGCCACACCGACCGTGAACGCGACGAGCGGCCTGACGCCCGTTGACGAAAGCGCGGCGAAGCGTGTCGTGAGGCCGATGCTGAGAAAGCAGAACGTGAACGCCCACGTGCGCAACGCGACGATCGGCGCGACGAAGCCTGGCGTTACGGCGCTGCGGTATTCGGCCAGCGTGTAGTGCGAAGCGACCCACGTGACAAACGCCGAAGCAATCACGAACCCGACCACGAACTTGGGAAACCGCGTCCAGATTTCGCGGGCGCGCGTCGTGGTCTGCACTTCGTCACCGGCCTCGCGGTCCCAGCGCGTGGTCGCCACGATCGCCAGCACGAAGGCCCAGATGCCGATCCAGATGTCGCGGCCCACCACCTTCATCAACACGAATGCTTGCAGCGATGCATCGGGCGCACCCGCCACTGCGCCGCTCGCGTGTCGCGCAAAGTCGCCGTAGGCCTGGGCGGCAGCAATGCCCGCCGCGTCCGCGAACTCCGAAGTGCCGATCCACGCCCCAGCCACACCGGTCGGCAGGCCGAACGCACGCGAAAGCGCCGGCAGCGCGAACACCATCACGATCGCCCACACCACGACCAGCGTGATCGCAACCGAAGCCTGCTCGCGCCGCGCGCGCACCGCGCCCGCAATCGCGATCGCGGCCGAAACGCCGCACACCGCACCGCCCACGCCGAGCACTGCGGCGAAGCGTTGGTCGATCTTCAGCGCCCGCGCCGTGCCATAGATCACGAAAAACGTGACGAGCGAAACGATGGTAGCCTGCCCCACGGCAACCGGCCCCGCCCACACAATCAACGTGAGCGGCAGCGTCGCGCCGAGCAGCACGATCCCGACCTTGATGTAGAACTCCACGCGCAGCGCCGGCGCAAGCCAGGCGGGCACAGTGAAAATATTCGACACGATGAGCCCGAGCGCCAGTGCGATGAGCGGCGGCTCAAGGTTGTAGCGCGCGGCCTGCGCCCAGGCGCCGACGATGAAGATGGCCGCCGACACCACGAAGAGGACGAAGAATCCCCGAATGAATTGCGCGACCGGCAAGCCGAGCGCCGCAATGGCCACCGAGAACACGGCCGCAAACCCCACGAAAAGCGCGACATAGGCTCCCACATGCGCGGCGAGGTTGCGAGCGAGCTCGTCGAAGTCGTTCCAGCGCCCGGGCGCCACGGCAAGGCTCTTGATACTGCCGCCCGAAGCAAACAGCCCATACGCGATCGCAATTACGAACAGCCCGATTGCAACCGCCCACCAGTCTTCCGTCCCGAACGGCCTGCGTTGCGCGGTGACGGTCTCACCCGCGCGCTTGCCACCCTCATCCGCAAGAGTCGTATGGCTCATAGTTAGTTTTCCCCTGTTCAAACCTCGATTGCGGCAATCGCCATGTCGCCGTTAAACAGGCGCTACACATCCCGAAGCACGCGCCTCGCACTCAGTATGGAATGCGCATGTTCGAAACGAAAATGACTTATTCCTCTTTGCTTATGCTGCAATCGCAGCGTCTTCGCGCTCATCCGCATAATCCTCGCTATCGATGTCGTAGCCCGAGGGTTCCCAGCGGATCGCGAGCAACACGAGCAGCGAAGCGAGCGGCGCGATGGCGATCACCCAGAAGACCTTCGTGCCGAGCGCCGCGGCGAGCACGGGAAACAGGAATAGCGACACCGTGGAAGCGGAGCGCACGAGCGTCTGATTGAAACCCACGCCAATGCCGCGCAGCGAGGTCGGATAACTGAGCGATGCATAGGTCATGCAATGCGAGCCGGGGCCGAAGCCCTGCCCGAACAGATAGCCGCCCAGCAGCAGAATGGCGACCACAACGAAAAAGGCGCTCCCCGGATGGCCGATCAGCGCAAGACCGATGAGCGAGACGAACTGCAGCGTGTGACCGAGAACGGTCATTTTCCACGCGCCGACGGTGGGCGCGGTACGCACGCCGATCAACCCGCCAACGAAAGCGAACAACAGGTTCAGCGTGAGCGAAGCAACGATGGTCGTGAGCGGACCCTGCTGGAGAAAGCTCGCGATGATCACGGGCAGGCCGAAAATGATCGCGTTGTAACCGAAAGAAGACGCCGCGCCGATCGTTGCGGCAAGAATCGTGCGGCGACGATACGTGGCGTTGAAAAGCACGCCGTAGTTGCGCCATGAAGCGGCACGCGGCGCTCGCGTGGGCGCTTCGCCTCGCTCGACCACGGTATCCACGCCATACGAGCGCTTGAGAATGCGCGCCGCGCCTTCCAGATCGCCCTGATTCGCGGCCCACACGGGCGACTCGCTGATATAGCGGCTACGCACGGCAATGATGACGAGCGCCGGCACCGCGCCGAACGCGAGCGTGATACGCCAGAGCCAGCCGAGCTGATGCTCGGGCAGGATCGCATAGAGGCCGAGAATGAGCAGATAGCAGGTGCTCGTGGCCGCGTACCACGCGGGGCACCACGCCGCCACGCTGGCCGCCTTGTTGCCCTTGCCCGCCACGCGCGAGAACTCGGCGAGAAACGCCATGGCGACCGGCAGATCGAGCCCCACCCCGAAGCCCATGAGAAAGCGTGCGCCGCCCAGCACCCAGGCGTTGGGCGCGAGCCCGGCCGCGATTGCGGCCACCACGAAGAACAGCATGTCGGCCATGAATACGCGGTAGCGCCCGATGCGGTCCGTGAGATAGCCGCCGAACAGGGCGCCGAGAATCGCGCCGAACGTAATGGCCGCCGAAACGAAGCCGACTTGCACTGGCGATAGCGAGAATTCGCGTGCGATATCCTTGATGCCATAGGCGAGCGAGGTGAGATCGTAGGCATCGAGAAACACACCGCCCAGTGCGATCGCGATCACGATACGCGCGTTGCTGCCCTGCGCTGCGCCGGCGTTGACGATACGGGAGACGTCCTGAGCGGAGCGGATCACGGCATGTTGCGGGGCTTGCGCTTGCCCGGTGGCTTCGACGAGTTCCGAAGCGGGAACGGCGAGAGTGGACATGGAACGAGACTCGCGTGAGGAATGGAATCGCTGCATCCTAGCCACGTCGCTGCGTGCCGCAAAACGACGAATATAGCTAAGCAATCCTCCCAAAATTGGTTGTCCGCTTGCCGCGCGCTCTCTAGCATCGCCCTATCCACAACTCTTCGAATAATGGATTCTATGAAGAAAAGAACCTTGCTGGGCGCGCTGCTGGCTTCGCTCGCGCTGGGCGTAAGTATTGGGGGCGCGACGCTCGCGCACGCGGCAGACCAGACGTTGCGCGTTGGCATCATGTCGGGTGAAGACGAGGACGTATGGCGCGTGGTGGCCGCCAACGCCGCGAAGCGCGGCCTCACGATCAAGGTGACCACGTTCTCCGAATACACGCAGCCCAACGAAGCGCTTTCCAGCCACGACCTCGACGCCAATTCGTTCCAGCACAAGCCGTATCTGGACGCGCAGATCAAGGCGCGCGGCTACAAGATCGTGCCGGTCGGCTTTACCTACGTGCAGCCTATCGGGCTGTATTCGCGCAAGGTGAAGTCAGTGGCGGACCTGCCGCAGGGCGCGACCATTGGCGTGCCGAACGATCCGAGCAACGAAGGCCGCTCGCTGCTGCTGCTCCAGGCACAGGGACTCATTACGTTGCGCGAGGACGTCGGCCTGCTGCCGACCGCACGCGACATCGCGAAGAACCCGAAGAATATCCATATCAAGGAACTTGATTCGGGTATCGTCGGGCGCGCGATTGGCGATCTGGATGCGGCCGTTGTCAATACGGACTGGGCCGTCAAATCCGGCATCAAGATTCCGCAGGAGCGGATTGCTCAGGAGAAGGTGACTGGCAATCCTTATCGCAACTTCATTGCCGTGAATGAGAAGGACGCTAACGCGGGTTGGGTGCGTGCGCTTGTGGAGAGCTATCAGCAGCCTAATGTGGCGTCGGAGATTATTGCTGTGTATCACGGGGCTACGTTGCCTGCCTGGCAGGGGGCGCCGCAGCAGTAAGCGAGTGGGTGGGTTTGCCGCGGGGCGCCGTGATGCTTTTTGTTCGCGGCTCCCCGGCGCTTTGGCCTCTCCCATTAAATCCCATTCAAGCCACTTCACCCGCCCAACGATACCCCGCCCCAGCATGCCGCTGCGGCAAGGTAGCCTCCCCCCCAAACAACTTCTCCCGCAACGTCCCCGGCGCATACGCCGTCTTATACCGCCCACGCGCCTGCAATTCCGGCACGACGAGATCCACGAAATCCTCGTAGCTCTCGGGCACGACAGTGCGGCTCAGGTTGAACCCATCCACATCCGCCTCGTCAATCCACGCCTGCAGTTCATCTGCCACCTGCGAAGCGCTGCCGACAATCGCCGGATAGCGCCCACCCAGCTCGAACATCTCGAGCAGCTTGCGCCGCGTCCAGCCGTGTTGCTTCGCCGTCCGCGTGGCGGATTCGATCGCATTGCCCGGCGCATAATCCACGGGCGCGTCCAGATCGTATTGCGAATAATCGACACCCGTGCTCGACGCGAAATGCGCCAACCCCGCTTCACGGCTCGCATATTGCCGGTAGTCGGCATACTTCTCGCGCGCTTCGCGCTCAGTGGAGCCCGGCACCACCGCCACGCCGACGAAGACCTTCACATCGTCGGGCCGGCGCCCCGCTTGCACCAATTGTTCGCGCAACGCGCGCACTGTCTCGCGCGCGGCGGCGCGGCTTGGCGGCGAAATGAACACGCATTCCGCGTGACGCGCCGCAAAGCGCTGCCCGCGCCCCGAACTGCCCGCCTGGAACAGCACCGGCGTGCGCTGCGGCGAAGGTTCCGCCAGGTGATAACCGTCCACGCGGTAGTAACGTCCCGCATGCTCCACGCGATGCAGCTTCGCGGGATCGGCGAAAACACGCGCGGCCTTGTCGCGCCGCACGGCGTCCGCTTCCCAGCTGCCCTCCCAGAGTTTGTAGAGGACTTCCAGGTATTCGTCCGCCCGGTCGTAGCGCTCGTCGTGCGGCAGTTGCTGCTCGAGTCCCATGGCGCGCGCCGCGCTGTCCAGATAGCCCGTCACGATGTTCCAACCGATGCGGCCCTGCGTGAGGTGATCGAGCGTCGAAAAGCGCCGCGCCAGCAAATAAGGCTGCTCGTATGTGAGGTTCACCGTCACGCCAAAGCCGAGATGCTCGGTCACAGCGGCCATGGCCGGCACGACGAGCGTGGGGTCGTTCACCGGCAACTGGATCGACTCGCGCAGCGTCACGTCCACGTTGCGCTGATAGACATCGTAGACGCCCACGATATCGGCGAGAAAAAGCCCGTCGAAGAGCCCGCGCTCCAGCGTACGCGCGAGATTCGTCCAGTACGCGAGCGTGCGGTAGTCGGTCGAGCGGTCGCGCGGGTGCGTCCACAGCCCGTGATTGATGTGTCCCACGCAATTCATGTTGAACGCGTTGAGCAAAATGGGTTTGTTCGTTTTCGCCATCGTAAGGCTCGCTCCTGCGGCATCGAAGGTCCAAACGCCCATTGGAACAGCCTGCGTCCCGATCCCCTACCAGTTAATTCGCAATTGCATATCAGCTTTGCGGATGTGGGCGCGGCCTACGCTTTCACGGCGTCCTGCGCTTCTATCTGCGCTTCGGCCTGCGGTTCGCGCTTGAGCGCGAAAAGCGAAGCGGCAACGATCAGCATGCCGCCGATCCACGCGGCCAAAGTAAGCCGCTCGCCAAGCCACACGCATGCAAAGAGCGCGCCGAACACCGGCTCGCTGCCCATGAGCAACGCCACGCGCGTGGGGCTGCTGCGGCTCACGGCGTAGTTCTGCACGAAGAAGGCGAACAGCGTGCAGCCCGCCACGAGATAGATCACGCTGCCCCAGAACACGCCGTGCCCCTGCCAGGGCGGCAACGGCCGCCACTGTTCGGGCGCAACAGTCAACGCGAGCGCGGCGCAGCCGATCGAAACGATGGCGGACTGGACCGCCGTCACCGTGAGCGGCGGCACGGCACCCGACTTCATCACGCGCTTGACCGCGCAGGTCGTCAATGCGCGCAGCAGCGCGGCCAGCACGACCAGCAGATCGCCGGGGCTCGCCGCCACATGGCCGCCCGTCAGGAGCAGCGCGCCAAACAGCGACACGCCAGCCGCCGCCCATTCCACCGGCCGCGGCGCGCGCTTGAGCCACGCCCACTCCACGAGCGGCGTGAGGACTACGCACAGGCTGATGAGAAACGCGGCGTTCGAGGCGTTCGTGAGCGAAACGCCAAACGTCTCGGCCAGAAAGATGCCGAGCAGCAGGAGTCCTGCGCCGATCACGCCGATCTGCTCGCGCCACGTCACATGACGCAGACCGCGTAACGCGGGCGACAGCAGCACGAAGGTGGTGCCAAAGCGCAGCGCGAGCAGACCCAGCACCGGATAGACAAGCAGCGCACCCTTCACCACGCCATAGCTCGTGCCCCAGATAAGCGCGACAGCAACAAGCAATAGATCGACGGTGCGGGACGAACGGGTCAGGGCATTCATGGGGAACGAGCGTGCAGATTGGCCGGGAACGGGCACATTGTCCGGCAATGACTTCCCGGCGATAATCCACTTCGACGGAACATCATTTATGCTCTGGATGCACAGATGGCTCAACCCTGACCGCCATGAATCCCGCTGACCTCCTGCCCCTGCTCCCCGATCTAGCCACCTTCGCCCGCGTGGTCGACGCCGGTAATTTCTCGGTCGCGGCCCGCCAGCTCGGCAGCACCCCTTCCACGGTGAGCCGCCAGATGCAGCGGCTCGAACGCGCGCTCGGCACGCGCCTGCTGGAGCGCTCCACGCGCAGCCTGCGGCTCACGGAATCCGGCGCCGAAGTCTACCGTCACTGTACGGACATGGTCGAAGCCGCCGCCAGCGCGGCGCAAGCCGCCAGCCGCCTCACCGACCGCCCGCATGGCCGCGTCAGCATCAGCGCGCCGATTTCGTTTGCGCAAAGCGTCATTCATCCGCTGATTTCCGGCTTCCTGCGCGCGTATGAGGAGGTCGCGGTGCAGCTCATCTTTACCGACCGCGACGTCGATCCGGTACGAGACAGCGTCGACATCGTGATTCGCCCGACGCCCACGCCGCCGCCGGGGCTCGCGGCGCGCGGGCTCGGCACGCTGCAGTGGATGCCGTGCGCGTCCACCGGCTATCTGCGCGCGCACGGCACGCCGAAGCACCCAAAGGACCTCGCCCGCCACGACTGCCTCTATCTCGGCGAAACGCCCGACGACAACCGCTGGACCTTCCGGCGCGGCACACAGACGCATACCGTCGAGGTGAAGGGCCGCTATATCGCCAACGACGTGGGCGCGCGGCGCGATGCGGCGCTCGCGGACTGGGGCATTGCGAGCCTGCCCGAATTCGCCGCGGCGGATGCTCTGCGCGACGGTCTGCTCGTTCGTGTGCTACCTGAGTGGTCGCTGGAGCCGCGCGCTTACAGCGGCCCAGTGTGGATGCTCTATCCGCCCAACCGGTTTTTACCGCCGAAGGTGCGCGTGTTGATCGACTGGCTCGCGCAGCACATGCCCGGTTGACCGGCGGCCCGCGCGCCGCCGCCCGTGAGACGATCGGGCATGAACTTGAGCAGCGCCGACATTCACCCGCGTGTGTGGACCTCCTAGACTGGGTCATGGAAACGAATGCATGAACCCCTCGAGGAAACACGATGCAAACCCTGCGAACGGATGTCGCCATCATCGGCGCCGGCACGGCCGGACTCTCCGCTTACCGCGCCGCGAAGGCGGAAGGTGCAAGCGCGATCATCATTGAAGGCGGCGCTTACGGCACGACGTGCGCGCGCGTGGGCTGTATGCCCTCGAAGCTGCTGATCGCGGCGGCCGAGGCGGCGCACGCGGTAACGATGGCGCCGCGTTTCGGCGTGAATCCGCTCGGTATGGAGATCGACGGCCGGGCTGTGATGGAGCGCGTGCGCAGCGAGCGGGACCGGTTCGTTGGGTTCGTCGTTGACAGCACGCTCGCCCTGCCCGAAGCGGACCGCCTGGTCGGGCACGCCCGCTTCATCGACGACGGGCTCCTCCAGGTTGGCGAGCATATACAGGTGCGCGCAAAGAGCGTCGTGATCGCCACGGGCTCGACGCCCACGGTACCCGAGTCGCTCGCCGGACTAGGCGAGCGGCTGATCGTCAACGACGACGTGTTCGCGTGGGAGGACTTGCCGCGCAGTGTGGCGGTGGTCGGTGCGGGCGTAATCGGTCTGGAACTCGGCCAGGCGCTTGCGCGGCTCGGCGTGCGGGTGACGTTGTACGGCGGCTCGCACGGCAGCGTGGGACCGCTCACGGACCCGCGTCTGATCAGCGCAGCACACCGCGTGTTCGGCGCAGAAATGCAGTTCGAGACGCAGGGACGTGTGGTATCGGCTACGCGCAGCGACGCGGGCGTGACGCTGCGCTATGCCCGTGCGGATGGCACGCAGTCCGAAGCAACGTTTGATTACGTCCTGGCAGCAACGGGCCGGAACCCCAACGTGGCGAAGCTGGGCCTCGCAAACACCTCGCTCGAACTCGACGCGCACGGCGTGCCGCGTTTCGACGCGGCTACGCTGCAGATCGGCACCGCGCCGGTGTTTTTGGCGGGCGACGCGAACGACGTGCTGCCGCTGCTGCACGAAGCCGCCGACGAGGGCCGCGCCGCGGGCCGCAATGCGGCTCGCTTTCCCGAAGTCGAACCCGTTGCGCGCCGCGCACCGCTAGCAGTCGTGTTTTCCGATCCGCAGATCGCCATGGTTGGCAAGTCACATCGGGAACTGGTGGAAGGCCGCTTCGTGACGGGCGCCGTGAGCTTCGAAGATCAGGGGCGCAGCCGCGTGATGCTCAAGAACCACGGCTTGGGCCACGTGTACGTGGAGCGTGCGACGCGGCGCTTCGTGGGTGCGGAATGGCTCGGGCCGGCGGCGGAACATATCGGGCACCTGCTCGCGTGGAGCGTGCAGATGGGATTGAGCGTGGACGACATGCTGGCGATGCCGTTCTATCACCCGGTGGTCGAAGAAGGCTTGCGCACGGCATTGCGAGACGCTGCCTCGCAGCTGAATCACAAGGGCTGAGTGAATCTCGCGTGGCTAACCATTTCAATTCGCAACGGCACACACACTAACAATGAAAGCACTCGTCCTCAGCCAGTACGATGGTCCGCTCGAACTGACCACGCTCGATCGCCCGGAACCGCAAACGGGCCAGGTGCTCGTGCGCGTTCATGCTGCGGGCCTCAATCCGCTCGACGTCAAGATTCGTGCGGGGAAGGCCGATCATGCGAAGCATCCGCTGCCGCTCGTGCCCGGCATCGACATGGCAGGCGTGGTGGAAGCGGTCGGCGCGGGCGTCACGCGTTTCGCGCCCGGCGACGAGGTGTACGGCATGACGGGCGGCGTGGGCGGCATCCAAGGTTCGCTGGCCGAGTACGCTGCCGTCGACGCGGACCTCCTCGCGCGCAAGCCCGCGAATCTTTCGATGCGCGAAGCCGCCGCGTTGCCGCTTGCGTTCATCACGGCGTGGTCGGGCATCGTCGATCGCGCACACCTGGCGGCGGGTCAGAGCGTGCTCGTTCAGGGCGGCGCGGGTGGCGTCGGCCACGTGGCCGTGCAGATTGCGCGCGCGCTTCATGCGACTGTCTTCGCGACGGGGAGCACGCGCAATGCCGATGTGATTTCGCAACTGGGTGCGACGCCTATCGATTACGGCGCGTTGAGCGTCGAGCAGTACGTTCAAGCTCATACGGCAGGTGCCGGGTTTGATCTCGTGGTGGACACGGTGGGTGGCAAGACGCTCGATGCTTCGTTTGCCGCGGTCAAGCATTTTGGGCACGTGGTGAGCGCGCTTGGGTGGGGCACGCATGCGCTCGCGCCGCTGTCGTTTCGTGAGGCGACTTATTCGGGGGTGTTTACGCTTTATCCCCTTTTGAGTGGGAAGAACCGTGGGCATCACGGTGAGATGCTTGGTGAGGCTACGCGGCTTGTCGAGGCGGGGCAGCTTAAGCCGCGGGTGGATTCGCGGCGCTTCTCGCTGAACGACACCGAGTGGGCTTATGAGGCTGTCGCCGACGGGAGTGCGGCTAGCAAGGTTGTGGTTGAGATTGGTTGAGGGTAAGTTGTGCTGCGTCGCGGCGCTATACATCCGGCGACCTTGCGTCGTAACCCTTGTCTGCATCCAGCGTGATTTCTGCGTCCGGACCCTCTGCCGCTTGCCGAGCGTCGTGGATCATGATCCTTGGCCGCTTCACGCTCGGCATGACCGTCGGCGCGTGTCACACGCGTGCGTTGACCGTCGCGCATTGAATCCTTCGACTGCTTCGACGCATAGAACTAAGCGGTTGCTGAGTGGCCTTATTTAACGGCTTTTGCTGAAAGGCAACAGCTTTGCTCAAAGCGAGAAACGCGGAGCCGCTCGATAGCTGCCTTGGCGACGCCATGGAAATCGTTCAGAATGTCGACGACCGAATGAGAGATTACATCTACGTGGACCGCTCGGAATACACCCCGCCGGCATTTGCCGAGAGATTAAGCGAACGCATGGTCGCAATATAGCCCACCGATCGAGCAAATCGAAGAACTGCCGGACAATTTCATGGGAGTGGACGACGTACTGGCGTTCGCCGGTGCTGCCCGCCCCGTATCTCGAACGGCAAATCGCTACCGCAAGGAAATGACTTCATAACTCGGTAGCGCGTGCCCCGGATAAAGCTTCCAGTCCTTACTTATCTCACGAACGTGAGACTGGACCGGTGGTGTACGGTCGCCCCACATGCTGCATCCCCTCCGCCGGATAATGTCTGGGAAAACAGAAAATGCTTGCTCCTTTGCTTGCTGCATTCTACGAAACGGTTCGACAGGGCAGCGTCACGGCTGCCGCGCGACGGTTGGGGATAAGTCAGCCTACCGTCACAGCGCGCATCCAGCAGCTCGAGCAACGGTACAGCGTGCAACTCTTTCATCGGCGCGGCAGCCGCCTTGACGTGACGAAGACCGGCGCGGCGCTCATGCCGTTCATTGACCGGATGACGCAGGCGGAGAGCGACATCGACTTCGTACTGCGCAACGAGTGCGAGTTGTTCGCGGGCAGCTTCCGGCTCGGGACCACCGGCCCCTACTACGTCCTGCCGACCATCGCCGCATTTCGTCGCCGCTATCCTCACGTCCAGATCGGCATCGAGATCGGCAATTCGCAAGCCGTGCTCGACGCGCTCGCGGAGCATCGCGTCGATATCGCGGTCTCATCCCATTACGTGGACGACGCGAGCCTCGAGTTGCATCGCATCGCGAGTGATCGGCTCGTACTCGTCGTCGAACCTCGCCATCCGCTTGCGGGGCAGCGCAACGTCGACTTGAACGTGCTCGCGGCCGAAACGCTGCTGCTGCGCGAACAGGGCTCGTGCACGCGCGCCGCAACGGAGGCCGCGCTTGGGCAGCGCCGCGTGGAGCCTCGCGCGCTCATCGAGATCGGCAGCCGCGAAGCGATCTGTGAAGCGATCCGCCTCGGCCTCGGCTGCGCCCTGATGCCCGCGGGCGAGGTGCCCCTTGGCTCAGCGCTCGTTTCCGTGTCCATCGAGCCGGAATGCCCTGCCGTATACGAATATCTTTACCACCTGCGCAGCCGTTCGGGCGCGCGTCTCATCACCACATTCATGGCGACGTTGGCCGAGACGATCGGCCTCCCCATAAAAAAAACCGATACGTGTATCGGGGATCTTTCGCAGAACGCAATATAGGCGTCTTGCCTGCTGCCTAATATCGCCCTCAATCGCTGGATACACCGGCGAATCTTTGCAGGGGGATAACCATGACAAGACAGGCATTCGTATACGCCGCATGTGGTCTCGCACTCGTCACCGCGCTCGGCGGTTGCGGTGGGGGCACGCAATCGGCGGCAAACCGGACCTTCTCAGGCGACGCGGCGATCGGATCATCGGGCACAGCCAGCAGCACTCTCAACAAGATGCTCGTGATTGAGCTCGACGGCGTAACCTATAGCGCCCTCACTGCAGGCATCGCGGCCGGCACTCTGCCGAACCTCGCGAAGCTGAACATTGCGCCTGCCTATAGTGGCGGCGTGAACAGCACGCTCAGCCAGCAACCGAATCTCGATATGCCCGGCTGGGCCACGATCGTGACCGGTTCCTGGGCCGACCGCCATCAGATCGAATCCGACGCGCCAAAACAGGCGCTGCACGCGCCTACCGTATTCTCGATATTGAAGTCCGCGGGTGCGGGCAAGTTGGGTGCAGCTGTCGATTCGCCTGGTTTCGCCTCGATCCTGACGCCCGACCAGAACGCCGGCTACATCGACACCGTGGTCAACTGCGCCTCAGTCGACAGCTGCGTGACGACTCAAGGCAAGAGCATGATCGACAACGGCTACTCGCTCGTCGTCGCCCAGTATCACTCCGCCGAAGACGCCGCTCTCAACTGGGGCCTCAACTCGTCGAATTATTCAGCCACGCTCGCGCAACTCGACAGTGCCGTCGGCACGCTCGTCGGCGACGTGTCGCAACGCAGCGGGGAGAATTGGCTCGTGCTCGTGACAACCAGCCACGGCCTCAATGCCGCGGGTGGCACCGACGCCCTCCCCCTCGCGCCGGAGTCGACGAGCTTCATCGGCATCAACCAGCAACCCAACGGGCGCCTCACCAATCCGGCCGCCCCCACCTCGCTCGCGGACCTATATACCCGCGCCAGCATTGCAGACATCACGCCCACGCTGCTCGCCTATTGGAGTGCGCTGCCGAGCGCGGTGACGTATGCACTCGACGGCGGCGAACTGGTCGGCCAGCAGCCGGTGTCGCAGCTCATCGGTGTCACCGGCAGCGACAATGCGAGTACGGTGCTCAGCTGGACCCCGCCTTCGAGCGGCGCGATCTCGGTGCTACGCAACGGCCAGCAGATCGCCACGCTCCCTGCAGGCACGACGACGTACACAGACAGCCAGCTCGGCGTCAGCACGACCGGCGCCTATACGTTCAACTACGTGGTGGCCGCGGGCAATGCGCCGCTCGCGTCGCTGATCCAGATCGAGTATGTGGCACCCCCTCCGCCCCCGCCCCCGCCGCCCGCTCTCGCGACGACGCTGACCAACGGCCTCTCGACATACTATGCATTCGGCGCGCTGCCAGCCGCCGACAAGATGGCGGCCAGCACGCTCGGCCCCTGGGCGGCGGATGCGAACGGCGGCTCGCTTACGCCAGATCCGTTTGGCGGCCAGGGTCTCAAGGTGGATACGAACATTGTCGACACGAATGGGTACGACGGCTACAAGCTCGTGCAGAACAACGACGTGACGAAACAGCCGCAGTTCACAATGGGCTTCTGGGTCATGACGTCTTGCCAGAATCTCACGGGCAACGGCACGCCAATCTTCTCGAACAAAAACTACTACTCGGGGGGCAACCCCGGTATCACGTTCGCGCTGTTCCCGGGTTCGGGCACGAGTTGTAACGTGCGCTTCAATATCGGCGATGGGACAACGCGCAACGACATGAACGCTGCGACCATCACCGCGAACAAGTGGGCCTACGTAGCATTCACAATCGACACGGTCGGCAAGACCATGACGGGCTACGTGTTTGATCCCGTGCTCGGCGAAGAGAAGTACACGGCCTCGGTCACGGTGACCGCGTCGAAGCTGCCGGGCCTCGGCGCTTTCGGCCTCAACGAGGACGGCACAGGCCAGTACTACATGAACGCGTGCAAGGACACCCCGCCCTACACGCCTGGCAAGTGCGCGGCTACGCCCCCGGATGTGCAGTCGTTCAGCGACCTCGCGCTCTGGAACCGCACCGTCACTGAGGCTGAACTGAAGACGGTCTTCGCTTCGGGCAAGCCGCTCTCCACCCTTCTCCCGTAAGAGACTCCTCGATGAATGCGAATAGCTTTCCCGCAATGCACGGCGCACAGCACCTGCACCGCAGCGCAGGTGCGCTGCTCACCGGAATGCTGTGCACGCTGCTCGCGGCCTGCGGCCCCGGTTCGAACGGCGGGTCTTCCGCGCGAGCGGCTGCGGCTGCGGGTGCGGGTGGCGCAAGCGCGCCGGTCGCGATCGTGGCGGCGCCCGCCTCGGGCAGCTACGCGGCCCTTGGCGTGGCCGCCTCGCAGCCGCTGCTCAACACGCAGTTGAACTGCGCGCCATGAACGTCACGCGAACCGCGCGCAAGGCGTGCCCAGCGCACGCCCGACGCACGGTTCGCGCTGCACGCAAAGTGCCTGTTCGTGCCCCTCGGTTCGGCCCTCGTATCGCGCGGCTACGCGCGAAGACAACGTAGAAGAAAACCCACCACATCATGACTTCATTGGATCGCCGTCAATTCCTGCGCGCCGCGGCGGCCGGCGCGACGTTCAGCGTGTTCCCGGCCGCCATCCGGCGCGCGCTCGCCATTCCCGCGAATAACACGACCGGCACGATCAACGACGTGCAGCACGTCGTGATCTTCATGCAAGAGAACCGCTCTTTCGATCATTATTTCGGCACGCTACCTGGCGTGCGCGGCTTCGCCGACCGCTTCACGATCCCACAGCCGGGCGGCTCTACTGTCTGGCAGCAGAACGACGGCAGCCGCACCGTGCTACCGTTCTATCTGGACAGCACCAAAGGCAATGCGCTGCTTGCGGGTGGCGCGCATTCGTGGACCGACACGCACAGCGCCTGGGATAACGGCCGCATGACGCAATGGCCGAAATCGAAGGGCGACGTATCGATGGGCTATCTGCAGTCCACCGACCTTCCCTTTCACTTCGCCCTCGCGAACGCCTTCACGATCTGCGACGCGTACCACTGCTCGCTGCACGGCGGCACCAACTCGAACCGCATCTTCATGTGGACCGGCACGAACGGCCCCACCGGCTCTAACTATGCGGTCGTCAACAACAATGGATGGGACGGCCTCGGCCCGTCGGCGACGGGCCTGACCTGGACCACCTACGCGGAGCGTCTGCAAGCCGCGGGGGTGAGCTGGAAGGTCTACGAGAACCAGCCCGATAACTACGGTGACAACCCGCTCGCTGGCTTCGCAGCGTTTCGCAAGGTCAACGAAACCATTTCCGGTTCGCCGAACGCACCCTACACACCGGCAATGGAGGCGCTTTCGCCGCTCTATAAAGGCATCGGCAACACGATGCCCGATGGCGGATTCCTGCAGGCCCTCGCCAACGACATCGCTGCGGGACAAATGCCGCAGGTGAGTTGGATCGTTTCGCCGGGGGCGTATAGCGAGCACCCTGGATCGTCTACCCCAGGCCAGGGCGCTTACTACCTCCAGTTACTGCTCGACACGCTCACGGCTAACCCCGATGTCTGGAGCAAGACCGTGCTCTTCGTGAACTACGACGAGAACGACTGCTTCTTCGACCATATGCCTGCGCCCAACCCGCCTTCCCCGAATGGCAACGGCACTTATGCCGGCAAGTCGACGGTCACGACGCAATACGAATATTTCACCCTTCCCAATCCGCCGGGCGACTCTTCACCGCTCGCACCGGACGGCCAGCCATACGGACCCGGCCCGCGGGTGCCGATGTTCGTCGTGTCGCCGTGGAGCACGGGCGGCTTCGTCAACTCTCAGGTCTTCGACCATACCTCGGTGCTGCGCTTTCTCGAACAGCGATTCGGCGTACGCGAAACGAACATCAGCCCGTGGCGTCGCGCAGTATTCGGCGACCTGACCTCCTGCTTCAACTTCAGTAATCCAAACGATACGGCCGTCGCGCCGCTCCCCGCACCGACCAAATCCGCCGCCGATGCCCAGAGTGCGCAGCAAAGCGCGCTCGGCGCGGTGCCGGTGCCTTCGGTCGCGAGCCAGACGATGCCAAAGCAGTCGCTAATGGCGCGTCCGTCGCGTGCCCTGCCGTATCAGCTGCACACCAGCGCCAATGTCGACACGAAGAACGGCAACGTGTGGCTCATCTTCAGCAACACTGGCAGCGCGGGCGCTGTCTTTCACGTCTACGACAAGCTGCATCTCGACAAACCACCTCACCGCTACACGGTGGAAGCCGGCAAGGAGCTTTCGGATGTCTGGACGCCAGCCGCTGCGGATGCGGGCGCCTATGATCTTTGGGTGCTCGGCCCGAACGGCCTGCACCGCCAGTTCACCGGCAACGTTACCAAAGCGAAAAGCGGGCCCAATCCTGAGGTTCGCGTATGCTATGACACGGGCAACAACGCCGTTTATCTGACCATCATGAACACAGGCAGCGTCGCCACCAATACGACTGTCACATCGAACGCGTACCGGAGCGATGGTCCGTGGACCTACGCGGTTCCGCCAGGCATGCAGGTCGAGCCGTACTGGTCGGTGACGTCATCGAATGGCTGGTATGACTTCACGCTCGCCGCCGAGAACGGCGTAACCCGCCGATTTGCAGGGCGGGTCGAAACGGGGGCGGACAGTGTCAGCGATCCCGCAATGGGGAGCTAAATGTGCCGCGCGGTTCGTGCAGAGGCGGGCCGCTGCGCATAGCGCGGCCGTTCGAGCGAGCCCGGCACCCACGACATACGATGGATTCGCTATTCTTCTGTGCTGTATCTGGCGCGTCAAAACGGCGTGTCGCCTTCGATAGTGGTGCGATAGAGCTTACGGCGCAGATGATCGGGCGTGCCCGCCGCGAGGTGCATGAGCGAGCGGTTGTCCCAGAACACGAGATCGTGCTCGCGCCATTCGTGCCGGTAGCAATGCTCCGCACGCACGCTGTGTGCGAACAGCGCGTCGAGTAGCGCGCGGCTTTCGTCTTCCGGTAGATCGACGATGCGCGTCGTGAAGTGCTCGCTCACGAACAGCGCCTTGCGGCCCGTTTCCGGGTGCGTACGCACGACGGGATGGACAACGGGCTTGACCTGCGCGATCTGTTCCGCTGTCAGGTTCGGCCGCCACGGGCTGCGCGCCTGGAGTTCCGCATAGCGCGCGAGATAGGTATGCTCGGCGCGCCGCCCCTCGACGGCGCTGCGCAAATGCGCAGGCAGCGTGTCCCATGCGAGATGCATGTTGGCGAACAGCGTGTCGCCGCCCTCTGCCGGCAACTCCTGTGCATGCAGCAGCGAGCCGAGGCTCGGCTTCTCCTTGTACGAAAGATCGGAATGCCAGAAGTGTCCCGCGTCGCCAAGGCCGATGGGCTTGCCGTTCTCCACGATGTTCGAGACGATCAGCACCTCCGGGTGGCCCGCCAGCGCGAACTGATGCAGCACGTGGATCTGCAACGGCCCGAAGCGGCGGCTGAATTCGACCTGCTGCTCCGGCGTGATGCGTTGGTCGCGAAACACCAACACATGGTGATCGAGGTGCGCGCGATGAATGCGCGCGAAATCTTCGCGCGACAGCGGCTCTGCGAGATCGAGGCCGACCACTTCCGCGCCGAGCGGTGCACTCAAGGGAAGAATGTCGAAGCGGTGGGACGCGTTCGACGCCGCAGAAGCGGTAAATGTCGCGGTGGTAGTCACGCAGCATGCCTTTCAGGTAAGCAACAGCTTCAATCTACGTGATCCGGCCACCGGCTGACAACGAAGCAAATCCGATACGTTAATCCGTTCGAGTCATAAAGGCGCTGTTAAGACATACGGCTGCACAAGTCGCAGACCGGTGCTCAGGGCCCGAATACTTATGTCCAAATCTGGCCAGAATCCGCTACGCGCTCGAAGTCACCTTGCCGATGTCGCTGATGCCGGTCGTGGGGCAGCTTCTGCCGTGCGTCAGGCGACTGTTCGATCTGGACTCGCGCCCCGATCGGATCGATCCGCAAGAAGACGACCCCCTGACCGGTCTCTTCTTCGTGGGCAAAAAGTACTCCCGCAGATGTCGCTCACGCGCATTGGAACCGGAGCGCCGCCGCTCGCACTTTGCGCACAGCGGCAAATCACGCAGTTCTCTGCCGGCGAAAGACAGGACTTCGGACTTCCGATCACATTGCCTGGAACGAAACTAAAACGGACCGCTACGTAGCCTCGCCGGAAGCGGTCCGCTCTCACACTTACTGACCGCCCCCGTACATATCGAGCAGCATCAGCGTCACGCCGTTGGTCCAGCCAAAGCCGTCCTGCAACGGGTATTCGCCGCCCCCGCCGCCGCCTTCACCTGCGCCCTCGACGATATATTTCTCGACGAGCTTTTGCTGCGTGTTATAGACGTTCTCGACGTCGGCAAGAAAACGCGTACCGACTGGCTGCGCGAGATCGCTGCGCCCGTATTGCTTGAGGCCCTGGATGGCGATCCAGTGCAGCGGCGCCCAGCCGTTCGGCGCATCCCATTGCTGGCCGGTGTTGTAGATCGACGTGGCGAGGCCGCCCTGCTGGAGCAGCACGTTCTGCATCGTCTGCGCCGTCTTCTTCGCGCGCTCGGGCCACGCCACCCCTGCCATCAGCGGATACATCATCGCCGGTGTCTGGTTGTCGCGCGATTTGCCGAGTTGCCAGTCGTAGTCGCCGTAGTAGCCCTTGTTGTTCCAGAGGTACCGGTTGATGCCTTCGGCGCGGCGCGCGGCGTAGCCGGCGAACTGCCCCACACAGCCAAAATCGCGCGCGACTGTGCAGGCGCGCACGATCGTCGTTTCCAGATGGAACAGGAGGCTGTTCAGGTCGACCGGAATGATCGACGTGGTGCGCACCGTCCAGAGGTTCTGGTTGTCGCCGAACCAGCGAGAGCTGAAGTCCCAGCCGCTTTCGGCGGTGGCGCGCAGGTCGCGGTAGACCGCGTTGGCGGGGCGGCCCGTGGCCTGCTGCGCGGTCTGGACGTCTTCGATATACGACTCGTCGCGCGGCGTGTCGAGTTCGTCCCAGTAACGGTTGAGCACCATGCCGTCGCGCAGCACGACCACATTGCGCGTGGCTTGCCCACGCGGCGTGCTGCTCGCACCCTGCATCCAGTACGCGTACTCCTTACGCAGCGCGGGCAGGTACTTCTGGTACACGCTGTTGCCTTCCTTTTGCGCCGCGAGTTCCACCATGTACGAATAGAACGGCGGTTGCGAGCGGCTCAGATAATAGGTGCGATTGCCGTTCGGGATATGGCCGAAGGTGTTGATCATGTACGCGAAGTTGTCGAGCATGTCGTCGACGAGATCTTCATGGCCCGACTCCTGAAGTCCGAGCATCGTGAAGTACGTGTCCCAATAATAGCCCTCCCGGAAGCGCCCGCCCGGCACGACATAGGGCTTCGGCAGCGGCACGAGCGAGCTGTTGTCGGGCGCCGACGTGGTCGTGCGCGTGAGCCCGGTCCAGAGCCAGTCGATATGCTGGCGCAGGGTCTGCCCCGCAGGCGGCGTGATGCTCTGGTCCGGCGGCGGCGTGAAGTATTGATTTACGAAATTCTGCAACGAGAAGCCGGGTTGGTTCTTCTGCGTTTCGTAGAGCTGAACGATGGTTGCGGGGTCCGTGGTCGGCGTCGAATCGACGAAGGTCTTCTGGTCGGAGAAGATCTGAGCGGTCTGCACCGCCACGAACAGATCGCCGTACAGAATATCGGGCGCCGGCGGCAGCGGCGCGCCTACCTGGGTGTCCGCAAAACAGTTTGCACAGGCGAGCAAAAGCGTCGCGATACTGGCCGCGCTGATCGCAGTGCGGGAACGCTGCGGCGACTTTCGGGGCGGGAGTGACTGTAAGCTGGCTTGAATGCGATGCGCATCGTTTGGCGATGCGGCGTGGATGCGAGACTGCAGCTGCGTGCTCATGTTGCCTCCTTGGTGTTGGGGCACTTCGCTGGTCTCTTCGCACCGGCCCGTTCACGCCGTTTGTTTGCGGCGTGCGGGTCCGGCTGGATGCGCAATGGCATCGCCGGGTCCCGGGCAACGAGAGCATCGCATGACTTCGCACACCGAATCAACTGCGGCGTGATAGTGAGTGAAAGTGCGGAAATTTATGCCGCCGATCTGGCGGAAAGGACACGGCGCATCGGTAACAGTGGCCGTGCTGCGGCGACACATGTGGTAGAAGTGCGGGCGCCTGGCACGACAGCAATATCGCGGGCGCCCACCTGTTTAAACATCGCCCAGATCGTCGATGCGATCCGGATGCACGTCGCCGTCGGGTTCCAGCGATTCGTCGCCGTCTGCTGCGGCGCGTTCGCCCGTGCCCGCCCTATCGGTGTCGCTCTGCGCTTCGTCTTCGCCCGCTTCGAGCGCATGATTGTCGAGTTCCGTGTCGCGGTCGAATTCGTGGCGCTTCGCGCCCTGGGTGTCGCTGCCGGAATCGGATGAATCGCCCGGGCCCAGCGAGCCCGTGTCGTGCCCCGGCGGCATGGAGTCGGGAAGATCGTTGTCGGGGTCCAGCGTGCTGTTCATGGCAGGCTCCTTGTATTGTCGATGCGACTACGACGCGCGCAGAACGCGTGCCTTGCAAAGCGCGCCCTCGCGCCTGCCACGGCTGCCCGTTCGAAGCGCTCGACCCGCCATCCACGGGAATATTCGCACCGGTGATGAAGCGCGCGTCTTCGCTCGCGAGAAACACGATTACGCCCGCGATATAGCACGTCGAAGCGCCCGAAACGCGCGACCGTAGCGTCGATGAGCACTTGCACCGATGCGCCGTCGCGTACGTCGGTGAGGTGCACCAGCGCGCATGCGCATCCTGCGTGCCGAACGTGAGCGGCAAGCGTGCGCCAGCGAAACGATTACCTGCGTGAGCGCGCCTGCCTGCGCAAACGTGCGAATGCCATCGCCACGCCAAAGACACCCATCGCCACACCGCCCATCAACGCATGCACATGGCGTTCGGTGAAGAGCGGCGCGCCGCCATTGCGCGCTTCACGGTCGAAGCGGCCGTGCGCGCCGATCTCGCCCGGCACGGGTGCATGCAGGTTGTCGGGCACGTCGGGCGCGCGCGGGTGGCCCGTCAATTGTCCGCGATACCCTGCATGCGCGAGATAGCGGTCGAGCAGCCCCGGCGCGATCAGGTCGGCAATGATCGCGCGCACCGTGGACCAGCCCAGCCAGAGCGTGCGCCGCCGATGTTGCGCAGCAAACAGAATGGCGCGCGCGGCGACTTCGGGCTCATACACGGGCGCAACGGGCCGTGCCTCCTGCCCGGTACGGTTGGCTGCCCAGTCGAACTGCGGGGTGTTGATGGCGGGCAGATCGACCAGCGAGATGTGCACGTCGAGGCCATCGTGAATCAGCTCCGATCGCACGGCGTCGGTAAAGCCGCGCACCGCGAACTTCGCGCCGCAATACGCAGATTGCAGCGGAATTGCGCGCGAGGCGAGCGCCGACCCCACGTTGACGATCGCGCCGCGATTGCGCGTGCGCATGCGCGCGAGCGCCGCCATCGTGCCGTACACCTGGCCGAGATACGTCACCTGGGTCGCACGCTCGAAGTCGTGCGGCGAGATCGACGAGAGCGGCGCAAAAATGGTCGCCATGGCGACGTTCACCCAGACGTCGATGTCGCCCAGTTCGCGCTCGACCCGCGCCGCGGCTGCTTCGACGGCTTGTGCGTCGGCGACGTCGGTGGGCACCGCAAGCGCGCGCACACTGTAGGCTGCCTGTAATTGCGCAGCGGCCCGCGCGAGCCGTTCGGGTTCGCGCGACAGCAGCGCGACGTCGTAGCCCGCTCGCGCGAACGCTTGCGCAGCGGCGCGGCCCACGCCCGCGCCCGCACCGGTGATGAGAGCAATTTTGCGTTGTGACGTGGTGCGCATCGGGGCCGGTAATCGGAAAGAGGAGTAGTCTCAATCCGCAAAGGCTATGCCCATCGGTTCCTGACGCGATCCAGAGTACGGTGCAAACCGCCATGCGTTGGCTGGCACCGCGTTTGCGCGTCCATCCCTTCGCGCGCTGCCGCCCGGTTGCAGTGCGCCCCTGCCGAGGAGTCTCCGCTCATGTCATCGAACTCATCGTCGAATGCCAGGCCCACGAAAGCCGACCCATCCGATCTCGACCGCCTCGTCATCGACACGATCCGAACCCTGTCGATGGACGCCGTGCAAAAGGCCAATTCCGGCCACCCCGGCACGCCCATGGCGCTCGCGCCGCTTGCGTACCAGATCTGGCAGCATCATCTGCGTTACGACCCTGCCGCGCCGCTATGGCCCAATCGCGACCGCTTCGTGCTCTCGAACGGCCACGCTTCAATGCTGCTGTACTCGCTGCTGCACCTCGCGGGCGTGCAGGCCATCGATGAAAATGGCAAGCTCACGGGCAAGCCCGCGGTCTCGCTCGACGATATCAAACACTTCCGCCAGATCGACAGCGTGACGCCGGGGCACCCGGAATATCGCATGACGACAGGTATCGAGACGACCACCGGGCCGCTCGGCCAGGGGCTCGGCAACAGCGTGGGCATGGCCATGGCCGGGCGCTGGCTCGAGCAGCACTTCAATCGCCCGGACGCCAGGATCTTCGACTACCGCGTCTACACGGTGTGCGGCGACGGCGACATGATGGAAGGCGTCTCGCATGAAGCGGCTTCGCTCGCGGGCCATCTGGGTCTGTCGAATCTGATCTGGTTCTACGACAGCAACCGCATCACGATCGAGGGCCATACCGACCTCGCCTATAGCGACGATGTCGAAGCGCGCTTTCGCGGCTACCACTGGAACACGCTGCACGTGGACGACGCGAACGACATGAATGCCATCGAAGCCGCCATCGAAAAAGCGCAGGCCGTGACCGACAAGCCGACGCTCATCGTGGTGAAGAGCATCATCGGCTGGGGCGCGCCGAACCGGCAGGACACGGCGGCGGCGCACGGCGAGGCGCTGGGCGAGGACGAGGTGCGCCTCGCCAAGCGCGCGTACGGCTGGCCCGAGGACGCGCATTTCCTCGTACCCGATGGTGTGTACGAACGTTTCGCGCAAGGCATGGGCGCGCGTGGCAAGGCAGAGCACGAAGCATGGAAGCAACGCTACGAGGACTACGCGAAGCGCTACCCGGAGCTAGCGAAGGAACTGAGCTTGATGCTCGATGGCAAGCTGCCCGACGGCTGGGACGCCGATATTCCCACCTTCGAGGCCGACGAAAAGGGCATGGCCACGCGCGAGTCGTCGGGCAAGGTGCTCAACGCCATTGCGCAACGCGTGCCGTGGATGATCGGCGGCGCCGCCGACCTCGCGCCCTCGACCAAAACCAATCTCAAGTTCGAAGGCGCGGGCAGCTTCGAGCGCGATCACTACGACGGCCGCAACCTGCACTTCGGCATTCGCGAACATGGCATGGGCGCGGTCTCCAATGGCCTCGCGCTTTCGGGCTTACGGCCTTTCGCGTCGACGTTCCTGATTTTCAGCGACTACATGAAGCCGCCGATCCGGCTCGCCGCAATCATGGAGCTGCCCGTCGTTTTCGTGTTCACGCACGATTCTATCGGCCTCGGCGAAGACGGGCCCACGCACCAGCCGATCGAACAGCTCGCCTCGCTGCGCGCTGTGCCGGGCCTGCTCACGCTGCGCCCCGCCGACGCCAACGAAGTCGCCGAGTCCTGGCGCGTAGCGCTCGCACGTTCGCGCGAACCGGCCTGCCTGGTCTTGTCGCGCCAGCCGCTGCCCACCGTCGACCGCAAAAAATATGCGAGCGCGGAAGGCGTGCGGCGCGGCGCATACGTGCTAGCCGACGCACCCGACGGCAAGCAGCCCGAAGTCCTGCTGCTCGCCACGGGCAGCGAAGTTTCGCTTTGCATTGCCGCCTATGAGACGCTGAAACAGGAGGGCATCGCAGCGCGCGTGGTCTCAATGCCGTCATGGGACGTGTTCGAACTGGAGGACGAGGCGTACCGCGAGTCGGTGCTGCCTCCGCACATCCATGCACGCGTGGCCGTGGAGCAGGCGGCGACGCTCGGCTGGGACCGCTACGTCGGCCGCTTCGGCTCGCAGATCGTGATGCACACGTTCGGCGCCTCCGCGCCGCTCAAGGCGCTGAAGACCAAATTCGGCTTCACGCCGGAGCGCGTGGTCGAAGAGGCGAAGAAGCAGATTGCGCGCTGCAAGGCTGGCGCGAGCGAGTAGTACGAGTAGTCAGTGCCTGCCGGTGCCGTACATGCGCAAATAGCCGCTGTGCAGCATCACGGGCTTGCCGTCCGTCTCTTCGATGAGGCGGGCGGCCGCCGCTTCGATTGCGTCGCGGTTGCGGTGAAATGCCTGGCGCAGATCGGGCTCGCGCAGCGATCTCGCGCCGAAGCGGTCTTCCAGCGCTTCGGCCGTAATGGCACAGTCCACAGGGACGGAATCCGCCACGGCAACAAAGGTTAGCGCGAGCTCCTCCGTGTCGTACTCGACCGGTCCTTCGGGAAAGGTGATTTTCATGATCGATGGACTCCTGAATTGCTTGCCGACCAATCTGCTCGACGCGTCCTAGCCGCTCACGCCGGATGTACGCGCCACCGCGCGTAGCGCTTCAAGCATGATGGCTTCGAGTTCCTGCGCCCTCGCCACGCGCGCGCTTTCGACTACGAGGAAGTCGCTGTCGCCGGAACGCTGAGCCCAGTCCTTGCGTTCGCGGGCGTACACCAGGTGCTCCCTGACGGAGCGCGCCGCGGTCCACAGTGCGCGCTCCACCTGACTGACGATGCCCTCCTCCAGCGACATCTCCGAAAACGCGTGACCCGTATGGCAACGGTAACGGCGTGGACGCGCGTTCTTTATCTGCCAGAGCGTACCGCCGCACTCGGGGCATGTGAGGGCCGTGCGTTCGCCGACGTTGTCGAGTTCTTCGGGCGAAACGAACCCGCGCGCGGCCACACGCGCCTCCTCTTCAGTTTGCGAGCCCGCTTTCATGGCACGCTCCTTAGCCAGGGTAGCCAATGGCGCCGCACGCACGGCGTCGCCGATCGCGGCAGCCATGTCCTGAATGCCGGCCACCGTCGCCGCGCCGTCTACCGCGCGCAGGGCCGCTGCAGGCATGGACGACGCTTCGCATTCCTGCGGATCCTGCACGAGACACGCGCCGCCACACGCGCGAATCGCTGCGAGGCCCGCTGAGCCATCGTCGAGATCGCCGCTCAGCACGACGCCGACCACCTTGCTGCCGTACGCCATGGCGGCGCTGCGAAACAAGGGATCGGCGGCGGGCCGCGAGAAGTTCTCGGCTGCGCCATCGGAGAGCCGAAGGCGCCCTTTCTCGACGATCAGATGCCGGTCGGGCGGCGCCACGTAAATCCGGCCCGCCTGTATCACTTCGCCATCGGCGGCGTGGGCGGCTGGCAGCGGACCGCTGCGCGACATCAGTTCGGGCAGCGTACTTTTGTGGCGGCCAATATGCAAAACCACGCACACGGCGGCCGGCAAATCGCCAGGGAGCCCGGCCGCGAGCGTACGCAGCGCAGAAAAACCGTCGCGCGAAGCGGCTATGACCACGATTTTCAACGGTTCCATGCCGCTTTCTCCCCGGCGCGCGCATCATGCATGCCCAGGCGAAGTGGCGCCTTGACCGCCGCCGGGGAATGTTTATCGCCTCGTGATGCCAAATAGCAAGCTCGCCAGAAAGAGAATCACGAAGATGACGAACAGAATCTTGGCGATGCTCGCGGCGCCCGCCGCAATCCCGCCAAATCCGAACACAGCCGCGATGATGGCTATCACGAAGAAAACGATCGCGTAGTAAAGCATTGCCGGCTCCTTTGAAAAGGTCTCCCCGCCTATGCGCACCGGCTGTGCCCGAACCGGCTTTTGCGAGAGCGATGCGTGTCTCGGGACGCGCTGAGTGCTGCGGCACGCCTGTTGCGGCAGGCAAGTTGTGGCTCTCAAAGTGAAGGAGGCTGCCATGTACCCGTTGCAATGCGCCTTGCGCGCGGGCCTCGTCGGCCTCTGTGCCGTGCTCGGCACGCAGTTGGCGCTTTCCCAGAGTAGCCCACAGGCGGGCAGCGGCGAGTCTCAGCACGCCGCGCGGCCCAATCAGTTGCCGCCGCACAACCTCGCGGGGGGCAATCCGGGGTACGGCGGCGAGGCAAGCGATACGTTCATCACCGCCCACGCAAAGGCTGCGCTGATGGCTGCAGACGGCGTGAACTCCAGCGACGTGCACGTCACCACCCAGCGCGGCGCCGTCACGCTCACGGGCACCGTCCCCGACGAGGCGCAGCGCGACAAGGCCGAAAGCGTGGTCCACGGGCTCGACGGCGTGGTCTACGTAACGAACGAGCTGAAAGTGTCCAAACCGCAGTAGCACGCAAGTGTCTCACCTCCAACCGCCATGGCCTCTCCACAGGAGTTATTCATGCCGATGCCGTACGCCTGCATGACGTCGTTTCATTTGCCGCCGCCCGATCCGCTGGACGACCCGCAACGCCCGCCGCTGCCGCCGCAACCGGACGACCGCCCGCCGCCCACGCTGCCCGAAGGCGATCCGCCGCCGCACGTGCCGCCCGAGCGGTTCGAGCGCGCGGCGCAATTTGCATGAGAAAAGACACGACAACCACGAAAGGAGAAGACAATGACCCAGGTTCGCGAAGTGATGTCACGCGAGGTCGTCCATATCGCGCCAGATACGACAATCCGGCACGCCGCAGAGCTCATGCGCGACCATGACATCGGCGCGCTGCCGGTATGCGAAGGCGAGCAGATCGTCGGCATGGTGACCGACCGCGACCTCGCCATGCGCGGGCTTGCCCAGGGTTGCACGGGCGAGGAAACGGTCTCGCACGTGGCCACCTCGGGCGTCCAGTGGTGCTACGAGGACGAAGACGTGAACGTCGTTCAGCGCCGCATGGCGGAGGCGCAGGTGCGCAGGCTGCCGGTGGTGAACCACGAACGCGAGCTGGTCGGCACGCTCTCACTCGGCGACATCGCCACGCGCTGCGACGGCGCGCAGCGCGAGCGCATCCCCAATACGCTCGAAGACATTTCCCAGCGGCGCGTGCCGTAACCATCGGGCTGGATGCGGCACGACCCGGGTCTACATCGATGCGTGCCGCGCCACCCGCCGGCTAGTCGTACGCTTGCCTCGCGCGCACGCCGCGCTCCGCTGCTGCGAGCGCTTCCTGGCGCCGGTAATAGCGTTCGAGCACGTAGCCCGCCGTCGCGCCGTGCAGCACGACGGACAGCACGATCGCGTCGAGTGCCGCGGGCAGCACGGGCCGCAACACGTCGCCGGCCTCGTCGATACCCCACACCGCGTAGTAGAACGCACCCACGCCGCGTATGCCCATCCACGCCATCAGCACGCGCTGCGGCGCGTCCGCGTGCGAACCCGCCATTGCCGCGAACACGGCCAGGGGCCGCGCAACGAATACCAGCACGAGTGCGCACAGCACGGGGCGCAGATCGAGCATCTCGCGCCAATGCGCGGAAATCACACAACCAATGATCAGCAGTACCGAGAACTCGGCCAGCCGCTCGATTTCCAGTGTGAACCCCGTCATGCCTTCGGCGAGCCAGGCATGCGCGCGCTGCGGGTCTTTCGCGACCTCGGTGCGCTCGCCGAGTTGCACGCTTTCGAGCGCTTCTGCGGGGCGGCGCTCGCCCGTTGCGCGCAGTTCCTCGTGGCGCAGCGCCACGCCCGCCGCGAATACGGCCACGAACGCGTACGCATGCAGCAGCAGCGCCACGCCGTAGGTCACTGACATCAACCCGATCGCGATGAAGCCGTCGAGGCCCACCGCTTCGCCATATCGAGTACGCAGATGGAACACGATGCGCACGCACAGCGTAGCGAGCACGGCACCCACGAGGAGCGCACCCGCGATGCCCCACGCCACCCACCCGGCGAATGCCGCCGCGTTCTGCGTGCCGACACCATGCACGCCGCACAACGCGAGGCCGAGCAGCGCAAACGGCATCGCCGCGCCGTCGTTGAGGCCGCCCTCGCCCGAGAGCGCGAATCGCACGGGCTCGGCGTCGCCGGCCTCATGAACGCGCAGCTCGTTGGCGAGCACCGGGTCGGTCGGCGCGAGCGCCGCGGCAAGAAACAGGGCCACGCCGGTGGCCGCACCCAACGCCACGCCGAACGCGTACATCAGCGCGACACTGAGCGCCATGGCCAGCACGCCCAGGCGCAGCGGCAAACGCCAGAGGCGGTCGCGTAGCCGCACGCGCAGGTGCATGCCGACCGAAAACAGCGAAATCACGAGCCCGGCTTCTGCCACGACGGTGAGCGTGCGCACGTTCTGCGCAAGGTCGGCATGCACGAGCCCGAGCACACCGGGTCCGACGACCACGCCCACGGCCAGATAGATCATCGCGCCCGTGAGCGGTAGACGCGCGATCGGGCCGCGCGCGAGCGCCACGAACATCAGCAGCACGCCGATCAGCAAAAACCACAGTGCTTCCTCCGGCATCGAAAGACGTCCCTCCTCGTCGATAGTTGCGGCGGTGCGCGGGCCGCAGCCCGCGCCCCAACCCCTCGTTTCCGCAATCTCTGTGCCTCCCGTCGCGCGGGCGGAGGGGCAGCGTCATTCGTCCGCGCGGAGCGGGAGCGCCTTCGCGAAGCACCGCACGTCGCTCAAACCGGCACAATCCGCGAACGGCTCAGCCCGCTCGTAACCGTGCCGTTGATAAAACGCGATCGCGCGCCGGTTGGCTTCGCGCGCCTGAAGAATGACGCGCCGATAGCCCGCCCCGGCCGCCACCGTCTCGAGAAAACGAAGAATCGCCGTGCCGGTTCCAGGCCATTCGGGCCGACGGTAGAGGCACTGGAATTCGGCCACCTCGAACGAGAAGCGGCACAGCGCGCCGCAGCCGATCGCGAGGCCATCCATGGTGCGCGCCATGACAAAGGCGCTGCGCGCCGAACCCAGGTCGCCCAGGTAGAACTGCGACTGCACGCTGTCCCCCCGGTAGAGCGCCAGCATGGCGCTCATCTCGTCGAGCAGAATGCGTGCATCGAGCGTGCACGCGTTCTCTCTTCGCACCACTGCGAGTGCCGATATGTCTTTCATTGCTCATGCCCTCCCGATCTCGTCGCATCCAGGATGCGCAAGGAGGGTGCCAGGGCGCGGGAGACCGGGCGCGCACGGTTCGCATGCCCATACGGCGCGTTCGAGGCCCCTCACGCCGCTTTCGTCTACCATCGCGTATGCTTCGTCATCCGATCAGGAGACCGTATTGGACGCACAGCAACTGAGCACCCTTTACCGGCGCTACATCGACTGCCTGAACCGGCGCGATTGGGCTTCTCTCGGGGAATTCGTCGCTCAGGACGCGATTCACAACGAACGCCCGCTTGGCCTCGCGGGATATCGCGCCATGCTGGAACGGGACGTTCACGACATTCCCGATTTGCGCTTCGAAATCGAACTGCTTGCCGTCGAGCCGCCGCTCGTTGCCACCCGCTTACGTTTCGATTGCACGCCTCGACAAGTCTTTCTGGGCTTGCCTGTCGACGGGCGGCGCATCGTGTTTTCGGAAAATGTCTTCTACGCCTGGCGCGACGGGAAAATCGCACAGGTCTGGTCGGTCATCGACAAGTCTGCAATCGAGGCGCAACTGTCATGAGAAACCGGCTTGCAGTGACGATTGCCGTGGTTTTCGGGCAGCGTGACCAGTTGCGCAGCCGCGCACGCGGCAGGAAATCAGGATGACTCACCTTGCAGTGCGGAAAGTGCTGCGCATTCGGACTCCTCGTATCCGCAGTTCGTTCTTCCCCATGACCTTGCCGAAGTGCTCGCCGATGCGGGCTTCGTTGTGGCCGCAATCAATCTTCCCGGCGCTAGCTCTCACGCTGCCCGGTAGCCCGGCCGGCATAACCGCTTTGTCACCCTGGCCATCGCGGCGTCAGTTTCGCGCCAGCGTCGGCAGGTAAGATCGATGCAAACGAAGCCATGGCGCAGGACGCAACAGAGGTGAGGGCAGAATGCATTCTTTTCCGCTATTCATTGTCGGCGCACCCCGCTCGGGAACGACGTTCCTCTGCTCGGTTCTCAATGCGCACCCGCACATCCAGCTCACCAACGAATGCCGTATTTTCGCGCTGGTCAAGGAAATGCTGGATGTGGACAGCCAGCGCCCCGATCTTCTTGGCGCGGCGTGCCGCGACCGCTTCAACGCTTATAGCCGGCGCACGCTCGGCGCCTGGGTCGAGCGCTTCTATCGTGAAGACCTCGACATGTCGGCACCGATCTGGGGCGACAAGCATCCCCCTTACGCCGATCCGACGATTCTTTCCGGGCGCACCGGCGCAATCGAGCGCTTGCCGCGCTCCGGATCGTGCCTGAGGCTCATCCACGAGTTGCTGCCCAACGCTCGCTTCATCCATCTTCATCGCGATCCTGGCTGGGTTGCCAATTCTCTGGTGCGCAAGCACTGGATCGGGTCCGTCAACGACGGCGTGCGCGTCTGGGGCCAGTATGTGAGCGAGATCATCGACTTCTTCGCCGAAATCCCGAAGGAGCAGGCGCTGACGATCGGCTATCGCAATCTCATCGAGGATGCGGATACGACGATCGCGAGCATCAGCCGTTTTCTGGGCCTCGCGGACCCTGCGCCGATGCGCGATTTTCTGCACGCCCAGCGCAGCGCCCCAACGCCGTTCAGCGATCCGGTGACCGATATCGCCGATCTCTACATCGTGCCGCCCACGCCAACGACGGACAACGCGCTCCTCGCACTCGCCGAAAAGGCGGCGACGCAGCTCGGCTATTGCGCATCGGCAACTCTTTCGGAATCCCGATAACTTGCGCGCGAGCAGCGCCTGGCATGCGCGGTTTCGCCTGGCGTCCCGAGGCGAGTGCAAGCGGCGGTTCTGGCCGCCGCTTGCACCAAACGTGACGCAATGGTTTTGGACTACGCGCGATTCGTGATGGCAGGCCTGGAAGCGATTTCCCAAGCCCACCGTTCAGAAGAGTCCGGGCCCCATGCGCAAAATCCCGAATTTTGTGCTGCTGCGCGCCTTTGAAGCCGCGGCACGGCTCCAGAGCTTCGCGCTCGCGGCTCGCGAACTCCATCTCACACCGTCGGCGATCAGCCATCAGGTCAAGGAGCTCGAGGCGTATTTCGGGCGACCGCTCTTCATCCGGCGCAATCGCCGCATCGATCCGACCCCGGAGGCGCTGCGCCTGCTCTACAGCCAGAGCCGCGTGCCGATGTGCTCGCCCGCGTTGCTTACGAGCGCAAGCTCGGTGGAAGCGTTGATGCAGGAGGCCACGCTGATCGACAGCCCATCGAGCCGCGTGACCTGGCGCGACCGGTTCGCCGCGAACGGTCTGCCGTTGACCGACCGGCCGCGCCCGTTGTTCGATCGCGCGGCGCTGGCGATTTCGGCGGCGGCCGACGGCATGTGCATCGTGCTCGAAAGCACGCGCCTCGCCGAGCGCGAGCTTGCGCGCGGCGATCTGGTGGAGGTCGGCGCCGACCGCTTCACGCGCTTTTGACGCGAAACGCATTTCCTTTCGTGCCGCACGACCGACGTCAAGCAGAGCCGCCTGGCCGTATTCCGGCAGTGATTGCTGGCGCAAGCGTCGGCGGGGTGAGCGCTTGCGTTCGTCTGCATACCCAGGGGGTTTTCCGCCGCTTGAATGTCATCAGCCGCGTAGTACGATGAGATCATCAAAGAACAGAATTAGAGGTCCCTCCATGGACACGACCGCACGGCACGCGACGGCCATTGCATTGCTTGCAACGGGCTGCGCAATATCGGCAGCGTCTCACGCCTATAGCAAGGAGGAAGACGCCACGGCGCAGGACCGCGAAGTCCAGGCAGCCTATGACCGGGGTTACAAGGCAGCCAGGGAGGAGATGGCGCAGGCGGCGGCTCCCGCTGCTGCGCCTGCTGCAGCGCCAGCGAAGAAGGCCGCCGGCGCGGCGGCGCAGAAACCTATCCTCGACATCAAGCATACGTATAGCGACGCGGGCGAGGTCTCGACGGTCATGACCGTACCGGTCGTGGTCAAGCCGCTCGCGGATGGGCAAGGCGCGCAAAGCGAACACAGCGCGGGAGAGACTCAAGAGGCGCAAGACGTCCAGGACTCCACCGCCGCGGCTCCGGCCGCAGCGGCGGCGCCCGAGCAGACGAACGCGCGCGCCACCGTCGCGCGCGCAGCCAACGCAGCGCCGGCTGCGGCCGCCCGGCAACCGCAGCCGCAAGCGCAGGCGCACGCCTACGCGCAGGCGAGTGCGAACCATCGCCCCGTTGCGGCCACGCCGCCCGCGCAGGACGACGTCGCGCCGCCGGAGTCGCTGGCGAGCGACGAAACCGTCGACGAACCGGAGCCGCCGCGCTCTGCGCAGATCTACTCGACGCAAGGCCAGGGTTACGCCCAGCCCTACTACCAGCCGGCGCAGCCACGGGTCCCGCAGCAAGTCCCGCCGCAGGCCCAGCAATACGCGCCGCCGCCCCAGCCGTATGGCTATGCCCAGCAGCCGGCGTATGCGCAGCAGCGGCCGGCCTACGCGCAGCCGCCCGCCTACGCGCAGCAGCAACCGGTATATGCGCAGCAATACGCCCAGCAGCAATACCCGCAGCAGCAGCCCGTGTACGCTCAACCCCGGCCCGCTTATTACCCGCCACCCGCACCGTGGGGCGCGCAGTACCAGCAACCGCCGGCACGCTGGGTGTACTGGTCGCCGCAGTATGGGCGCTGGATGTATTACTGAGCGCCGGCTACCAGCGCGCGTCGTTCATCTGGCAGGCGAGCAGGCAACCCAGGGCGGAGATCGTGCCGACCGAGCCGATACCAAAACCCAGGGCAATATTTTCCGCGGTGGTCGCGCAGCCCTGCAGCATCAGCGTCGAGCTGAGCAGCACGGGGAGCAGGAACTGACCCAGAATGCGCGAACAGGTTGGGCGTCGTTGTGACATGGGGCGTGGGTCCGGGAGGATTTTTTTTGCGGAAGTTGAGGTTGTCAGCTTACTGACTCGCCTCATTCGCATTTCCGGGAGCAACGTGTCACAACGGCTATGCCTTACCAATTACCTCGCGGCGGTAAGGAAGCGGGTGGCGGGGGATGTTCGGCTCGCGCGTTAGAACCCATGCCGGGCGCTGATCGCCGCCCCGGTGTCATGCGAGCGCGACAGCGGAAGATGCGCATCGGCGGAGAGATCCCAGTCGCCGACCGTGACGAGCGGCGGCGTTTGCGGATGGAGCGCCTGGTTGGGGATCCCGTTGCCGTCAACCTGGGCTCCGGGCGTGCGCGCCCCGTTGCCTGCCGCATCGACCGCGCCGCCGGTCTCATCCGGAGTGCCAGGCGTTGCAGCGGTGGTCTTCGCCAGATGCGCGTCGTACTGCCGTTCAAACGGCGACTGGTACTCGAAGCGCTTCGCAATGGCGGGCAAAGAGACGGATGGCGCCGCCGGCGCCGGTGCGGCCGCAACGGCGTGTTTCGGGGCGCGGCCGCTCGCGTCCTTCTGGACGTGCTTTTGGACGTGCTTCTGGACGGGCTTCTGGGTGTGCGCCGACTTGGTGGGTTCGGCCGCCGAGACGCTGGCAAGCGCCAGCAGAGAGACACCCAAAAGCCATCCCTGGATCGGATGCTTCATGGAACGAAATCTGCGTCTGGAAACTGGTGCCGCATCGAATAACTGCGCAGCACTTGCCCCTGGAGTCTAGATCAATCGCAAGTACGACCAATCGGGGTCTTCCCTCGTCTTTCGCTCAGATTTTCGGGCAGACCACGCAACGCCTCGTCGTCCTGCATGCTCCTGCCGCCGCCAAGCCAGCGGCAGGAGCGGCGTCTTCCAATCAGAACGCGACTGTCGTACGCACGCCGAACACCGCCTCGTCGCCAATACGTCGCGACGCGTTCTGCGGGTCCGGAATACCGCCGGCCGGGCGGAAGAAGTACTGAAAATCCGCCTGCAATTGCCACCATGGCGCGATCTGATACTGGTAAGTCGCTTCCAGAACTGTCTCCGCGCTGCGCGACGGGTAGCCGGGCGTCGAGACCGCCTGGGCGCTCGCGTAGTCCTGCGCATGCGAGCCGATGTGCGCGTAGCCAACGGCCAGGCCGGCCACGTCGTTGTCGCGTCCCTTGAACGGCGCCTTGAGCGTCACGCCCGCGTTGATCCCGAGGTCCACCAGGTTGCGGTCACCGGGCGCGCCCATCACGCGCGCGAACACGCCCACCGACTGCGGACTATCGGCGCTCGGACGCCACACCATCTGGTCCGCCACGGCATAAATGCTGTAGTTGCCACGATGGCTGACCGGGCCGCCCACGCCCGTCACGCCCGTTGCCGGATCGGCGAAGCGGTTGCTGTTGTACCAGAAGCCAAGCTTGTAGGTACCGGGCATGCCACCTGGTTTGGGATCCGAATTATTGGCGGGCGGCTGATTGATTGCGTATTGAATTTCGCCGATCACCAGCGCGCCATTGCCCAGGTTGAAATTCGTGCCGCTCGCGTTGAGCTTTTGCGGGTCGCCATCGCCCGGCGCCGGGTTGCCGTCGAATACGCCGCCGAGCACGGTGATCGCGTCCGTAGGCGTAGCACGCACGCGCACGCCGAGCGACGAAAGCGGATACGCAGGGCCGCCCGCTGGCAGATCGACGGACGGCACCACCGACCAGCCGAACGTCGCGTTCATGAACGTATTCGCATACTGGCTGACCATGAACTCCTGGTCGAGGCTTTGCTGACCGACCTTCACGTCGACCTTGTCGCCGGGCAACGTCTGCTGGTACCACAATTCCCATAGGCGGGTCGAGGCATCGGCCTCGATGCCGCTCGCGTTCTGCAGCGTTTGCAGATTGCGCGAAGTCAGGCTCGTGCCGTGAATCTGGAAGCCGGACACATTGAAGATGCCGCCAGGCAAACCGAACGCCTTCTGCGTGTCCATGCCGAGGCTGAACTCGGTCACACCTTGATAGGCGCCGCCGCGACTCGTTCCGCCGCTCACGTTGCCCATGTACTCGCTGGTTTCCTGCAGGCCGAACGACAAGCCGTACTGGGCGAGCCAGGGCCGCAAGCCGCCCATGTCGCCGAAGAGATTCGAGCGTTCCCAAAGGCCCGTCGGCGCGGCAGCGCTCTGATCGGCAGCGGGCGCTTGTTGCTGATCCGCTGCACCCGATGACGAAGCAGCTGCAGGCGGAGCCGGTTGGGCGGACGCATTATCGCTGCTGGTCTGCGCAAAGGCGGCGGGCACGACGCCCAGCGAGAGAACCGCGCTCAGTGTAATAGGTGCGCCAGAACCGAGCAGCCTGCTCTTGAGGATGTTTTTCATAGTATTTGTGGGGCTGTAGTAAGTTGCGGACGAGGCCGCTATTCAACGCAGAGCGTGCCTGCGAAGCTTGATGAAACTGTGTCCGGCGCGCAGGTTTCTACGCGAAGCCCGAATGCCGACATAAAGGGCGCTCCGGCTCGGAGGTGCAGGCGCAAGCGGACGCGCACAGCAGCGAAACCAGTGCGGCTGCGGCTACGGTCGCGCCGAGAAGCACGTAACCCATGGGCGTGAGCGGATGCCCCGCGTGAACGGTGCGCAGCGCGCCGCGCGCCGCCACATACGCGACGCGGCGTGCGAGGTGCAACGAACGGCGGCGCACGCCGGCGGGCGTGGCGCGAACCGCAGCCGCGAAAGCGAAGCCGTGCAGGCAGGCGAGCGCCGCTGCGGCCATCAGCGCCCGTGCGCGACGGCAGACAGTCCGCAACGCGCGCAGCTGAAAAACAGGAAAAAGAAAGACGAACATCATCCCCCCGCGTTGACCGCTTCAAAAGCGGACGAAATGCGAAAGCGCAGCCATTCCTGCAAGCAAGCTTGCAAATGGCAATCGACAAGAGGGAGCGTGCTGCTGGCAGACTGGTCGCGAAGGCGACTGAGACCAGTCAGTAACGAAGCGCGCTAACCCGGCGTAAGCGAGTTAGCGGCGAAGGAGTGAACCTGCGGCGACTATCTCGCGGTGGTGCTGCCGGCGCTGGCCGGCATCGGACTTCCACTACTAGAACATGCGTCCACGGAGGACTCCTTTGCTATGACGGGGCGGATTGTATTGGGCACGCAGGCCAAAAAGCAAGTAAAAAAAGCATAAACACGAGGCCGGCCAGCAACAGCCCCGCAGACTCCCATTTCTTTCAATCGCGTTGCTTCAACCTTCAGAATCGAATCTCTGCTCTGCTTGGCATTGGCGCGACCTCGCGAGCGCTTGCGCCCGCGTCTGCGGGCTTCGCACTCGCCCATACACGCCAGACGTCCGGAGAAACATCATGATTTTCGGTCTGCTTTTGTCGCATCTGCCTCACGTCAACGAGGCGCGCGCGCACTACGAAGCGCTGCTGTCGCTCGAACCTGTCCGCCGTCACCCCTGGAAGAATCTGTGGCGCCGCATCAAGTCCCGGCTTTCCTAAGTTCTGCCAAACTCCGGTCACGAAGTTTCGCCATCGTTAAAAGAGCGAAGCGCTCCCTGATCGTGGCCGTGAGTTGAATATTCCCTTTCGCGCGCTTTTCGTTTCGCCATGAATCGGCTGTTGTACGCGTATGCCGAGTCCTGTCTTCGCCTTGATTGAGTATCAATCTCATGCAAAACCTCAAAACGATCGCTCCCGACATGCCGCAGACGCGGCCCCGCATCGGCCAGGACGTGATGTGCGTCCAGCATGTGTGCCGCGGCTTCGGCAAGAACCCGAGCGAGCAATTGGTGCTCGACGACGTGGACGTCACGCTGCGTGAAGGCGAGATAGTCGGCTTGCTGGGCCGCTCGGGCTCCGGCAAGTCCACGCTGCTGCGCATCATCGCGGGCCTGATTCCGCCTACCAGCGGCGACGTGAACTACCTCGGCAAACCGCTGCGCGGTCCGGCCGAAGGCGTCGCGATGGTGTTCCAGACCTTCGCGCTGTTCCCGTGGCTCACGGTGCTGGAAAACGTCGAGGCCGGACTGGAGGCGATCGGCGTCGGCCCGCACGAGCGGCGCAAGCGCGCGCTCGCGGCGATCGACCTGATCGGTCTGGACGGCTTCGAAAACGCTTATCCGCGCGAGCTGTCGGGCGGCATGCGCCAGCGTGTGGGCTTTGCACGCGCGCTCGTGGTCGATCCCACGCTGATGCTGATGGACGAGCCCTTCTCCGCGCTCGACGTGCTCACTGCCGAAACGCTGCGCACCGACCTGCTCGACCTGTGGACGCAAGGCCGCCTGCCGATCAAGTCGGTGCTGATCGTCACACACAACATCGAGGAAGCGGTATTCATGTGCGACCGCATTCTCGTGTTGTCGTCGAACCCCGGCCGCGTGGTGGCCGAAATTCCGGTGGCGTTCAAGCACCCGCGCAATCGCCTCGACCCGGCGTTCCGCGCGCTCGTCGACGAGATCTACGCGAAAATGACCGCGCGCCAGCCGGGCGGCCCGGCGAAACCCGAACTCGAACCGGGCAGCTGGCTGCCGGGCATGTCGGTGAACCTGATGGCGGGCCTGATCGAAACATTGGCCGCCGCGCCTTACAACGGCCGCGCAGACATGCCGGAAATCGCGCGAGCGCTGCAACTGGAGGTCGACGAGCTCTTCCCGGTCGCGGAAATGCTGCAGTATCTCGGCTTTGCGGAGGTCAGCGAAGGCGACGTGGTGCTCACGCACGCGGGCAAGACCTTCAACGAATTCAGTACGCAGGAGCGCAAGCTGATGTTCGCCGAACATTTGCTGCGCAACGTGCCGCTGGCCGCGCGGATCAACACGGTGCTCAACGAGCGCCCTGGACATCGCGCCCCGCGCGTGCGCTTCGAGCAGGAACTGGAGGATCTGCTTGCCGACGACGCCGCAGAGGAAACGCTCGACACCGTGATTGCCTGGGGCCGCTACGCCGAAATCTTTTCGTATAACGACAAGACCGGAATATTCAGCCTGGCCGACGTGGAAGCCTGACTTCTAAAGCTCCCACGGTTTCCCGGCGGCCTCGCACGGCTGATCCGATGATTGTAAACAGTGGTAATATCCGGGACACGCAAAAATCGTCAGAGGGCTGACGGTGACAGGCCGGTCACCGCTGCTCCGTTTTGCCGTTCCTGTCGAATTCCTTGCACTGCTCACAACTAAGGCGTCAGCGATTGCCCATGCGCAATACGCGCGCGACGGCCCGTCACGCGGCGGGCGACCCGGGAAACCATGAAAGTCCGTAACGCCCGCCTCTGGGCGCCAAGAGGCCCGCGCCGGTGGTGCATTGCCGCTGGCGCGCTCGTGCTCGCGAGCGCCATCCGCTTCGCACTCCATCCCCTGCTCGGCCCGATGATGCCGGGCACGACGTTCTGTATTGCCGCTTCGCTGGTCGAATACTTCCTCGGCCTCGCGCCTGCGCTGACCGTGATGGTGCTGGGTCTCGCCATTGCGGACTATATGTTCGTGCCTCCCTACAATTACATTACATTCCTCGACACCCGCGATGTGATCCTGATGGTGTCCTATCCGCTCGTCACGATCATCGTGATTACGCTGATCGAGCGTCTGCGGCGCGAGCAGTTTCGCGCGCAGTTGATCACCTCCGTCGCGCAGTCCCGCTACGAAATGCTGCTGCGCCACGACAACGAGCGCGCGCTGGCGCGCCGCGCCGTCGACGAAACGCATCGCCTGCTGCGGCATCTCGCGCAGCATCATGAAGGCTTCATCCTCATCAAGGGGCTCGAGCGCAATGCCGCCCAGCGCGCGAGCGTGGGACAGAGCATGTCGCAAGCGCTGCCGGCCGCCGCCGAAGTCGCGCCCGGTCCGCTCTTCGACGCGCTGCATCCCGACGACGTGCAGCGCCTCACGCACGCACTGTCGCCGGGCCATCATCGCGTGCGTCTGCGCAACGAGCAGCCCAGGCGCGAGTACCGGCACGTCAATTGCAACTGCGAACGCTTCACCACTCACGCAGGCGATTTTCTCGTGCTGCGCACGGAGAGCTGACATGGCGACGCTCGACTTGGAGCTGGCCGCTGCCGAAGCGCCAGCCGTGCAATCCACGCGCTTTTTCTGCGAAGGCGACGGCCACGCCGTGCTCATGCTTCATGGACTCTCCAGCTCGCCGATCGAGCTGCGCTACCTTGCGCGCTATCTGCAGGGCGAAGGGTTCACGGTATGCGCCCCCGTCATCGACGGTTATAGCGCCGGCACCGACCAGCTGCCGATGGAACAATGGGTCGAAAACGCCGCGCGCGAGTTCGACGCCCTGGCGGCGCGCTACGAGCGCGTCTCGATCTGCGGGTTGTCGATCGGCGGCGCGCTTGCGCTGCGTCTGATTCGCAAGCGCCCCGCAGCTCAATCGCTGGTCCTGCTCTCGCTCACGCTCGCGTACGACGGCTGGGCAATCCCGTGGTATCGCTTCCTGCTCGACTGGGCATACTTCACGCCGCTGCGCCACCGCTACCGCTATCGCGAGGCCGAACCGTTCGGCGTGCGTAACGAAGCGCTGCGCAAGAAAATCGCGCGCGCCATGCAGCGCAGCGACTTCAGCGAGGTCGGCCCCTCGACGATCGCGCTGCCCGCACTGCATCAGGCGCTGCGCCTCGCGCGCGCGGCGCGCAAGGATGTCCCCGCGATCGAGAACGACGCGCTCGTGATCCACGCGATCGACGACGAAACGTCGAGCCCGCGCAATCCACGCCACGTGATCGATCGCATCGGCTCGAACTTCCTGCGCACGCTGTGGCTCGACGATTCGTATCACATGATCACCTCGGACAACGAACGCGAGATCGTTGCGCGCGAAACGGCCCTGTTCCTGCGCGAGAGCGAAGTCGCGCGCGGCGCGAAAGACGCGCCGGTCGTCTCCAAGGCGCTCGCCCGGCGTCTGCGCCAACTGGCGGCAGTGGGAAGGAAAAACACGTGAAGCAATCCGTAGCAACGAAAGGGCTGGCGTGCGTCGCCGCGCTGACCCTGGCCTCGCACGCGTGGGCCGATACCGATACGTCCAGTACCGCAACAACCGACTCGCCGTGGAAAATCTCGATCGGTCCGGGCGCCTATTTCGCGCCCGAGTATCCGGGCGCGCGCCACATGAAGTTCTATCCGTTCCCGTCGCTCGATATCTCGTACCGCGACCGCTTCTTCTCGCAAGGGCCGGACGTGCTGGGCGTGAACGTGATTTCGGCGGAAAACTACCACGTAGGCGCTTCGCTGAGCTTCGACTTCCAGTCGCGCACCGTGTCGGACGACCCGCATCTGCACGGCTTGAGCAATGTCGATGACGGCCCCAAGCTGCGCCTCTTCGCCGACTACACGGTGTGGGCGTTCACGGGCGCAGTTGCCATGTATCAGGACATCAGCGGCCACGGGCAAGGTACGACGGCAACGGCGGACCTCTATGTGTCGCTGCCGCTAACGGGTTGGCTGTTCTCGGTGGGACCGGGGCTCACGTGGGCCAACGGCGTCTACACGCGCACGCTGTTCGGTGTGACGCCGGATGAGAGTGCGGCATCCGGCTTGCCGGCCTATTCGCCGGGCGCGGGCATTCGCGATCTGCACATGACGTTCTACATGACGCACGACTTCTCGAAGCACTGGGTCGGTTCGGTGAACGCGACGTTCGGACGCCTTCAACATTACGCCGCCGACAGCCCGATCACCGAGAGCCGCCGCGAGATCACGGCGTTCGCGGGCCTCAACTACCGGTTCTAAACGCGTGCGCCGGTGCGCGCCGCGTCAGAACCGCTCGGCGCGGAAGGGCCGGGGGTCCACCACCGTCGGCGCGCCCGTCATCATTTCCGCGATCAGGCGCCCCGTGACCGGGCCGAGCGTCAGACCGTGGTGCGCATGGCCGAAAGCGAACCAGAGGTCGTCGTGCTTCGGCGCGGGCCCGATGATCGGCATCATGTCGGGCGTGCAGGGGCGGCGGCCCAGCCACGGCTCGGCATCGAGCCGCGCGCCGAGCGGGAAGATATCACGCGCGAGCGGCTCCACGGCTTCGAGTTGAACCGGCGTCCTGGGCGAATCGCGAAAGCCGAGTTCGACGCCGGTCGTGAGGCGCGTGCCGCGCACCATGGGCGTGATCAGGAAACCCGCTTCGGCGTCGAGCACCGGCTGGTTCAGCTTCGCTCCGTTCGTGAGCGCGTAATGCATGTGATAGCCGCGTTTCACGGCGAGCGGCAACGCGTAGCCCAGCCGCGCCGTGAGATCGCCCGACCACGGCCCCATGGCGATGACCGCCGACTTCGCCAGCACGGGGCCATCCTGTGTCATCACACGCCACGACGGTTCGAGCGTCGCGGCGTCGCCAATCATCACGCGGCCGCCTAGCTGTTCGAATAGCTTTGCGTAGGCCGTCACCACTCCATTCGGATCGCTAACCGAATCGGAATCGGTGTAGCGCACGCCGCCCACCAGCGTGTGGCTGAGCGCGGGCTCGGCGGCGCGCAGCGCCACGCTATCCAGCGCCTCGTGGCCCACGCCGTACTCGCGCTGCCAGCGCTGTGCTTCGGCCAGCGTGGCGTCCATGGCCGCCGCGCTGCGAAACACCTTCATCCAGCCGTTGGTGCGCAACAGTGCCTGTGCGCCCGCCTCCTCGATCAGCGCGCGATGCTCGATCACGCAATGCTCGATGAGCGTGGCATACGCACGCGCGATCTCGGCGTGCCGGTCGGCGCGCGAATGGTGCCAGTAGCGATAGAGAAACGGCAGCAACTTCGGCATCGCCCCCGGGTGATAGCGCACGTCCGTCGAGCGGTTGCGCGCGTAGCGCAGCAGCGTGGAAAGCTCGCGCGGAAACGCGTAGGGGTAGACGCCCTCGCGCTGGATCAATCCCGCGTTGCCGTGCGATGTTTCATTGCCTGGCGCCCTGCGGTCAACGAGCGCGACCGAGAGGCCGCGCCGCTGCAATTGCAATGCCACCGAGACGCCGACGATACCGCCGCCAAGCACGACCGAATCGAAATTCATCACGTAAAGTTCCTGGCTCGAAGGCACTCAGGCGAGTGCGGTGACGGCCACTTCGACATCGAGGCCCGGTCGCATCAGCAAGGCCTGCACGCAGGCGCGCGTGGGCGCGTGCCCTTGCGCAACCCAGGCGTCCCATACGGCATTGAATGCGTCGAAATGCTTCGGGTCGCTCAGCCACACGTTCGCGGTCAGCACGCGCGTTTTGTCCACGCCCGCCGATGCGAGCAGCTTGTCGATACGCGTGAGGATTTCGGTTGCCTGAACGTCGATCGGCGCGCCTGCGGTATCGGGCACCTGGCCCGAGAGATACACCACGCCATTGGCGATCACCACCTGGCTCATGCGTGCGTTGGTTTGCAGTCTTTGGATATCGTTGCTCATGTTCATACCGCCGAAAGACCGGCAGCGTCGCTACCGGCCGGGTTGTAAACGGGAGGCGCCGTGACAATGGACGTCAGTGCCGGATTGGCTCGCGTCAGGCGCGCGAGATCGGGACGCGGGCGACGCAGATGAGGATACGCTGAAAACGCCGTCTCCAGCGCCTGCGAGACCGCGAGCGTCTTCATGTCGCCGCGGAACGGGCCCACGATCTGGAGTCCGAACGGTATGCCCGCATGATCGACGCCGCACGGCAGGATCGCGAAAAAGTTGTAGACCGTGAAGTCGTAGTACTCGAGCGCCGTGCCCAGCGTCGTCGCAGCAATGACCTGGCCCTTCGAAAGACCCGTTTTTCCCAGTGCGATTGAGGCCACGACGCTGCTCCTTCAAAGGGGAGTCGAGATGCGAGTTATCATATACGAGAAAAAATTATTTCTCGTATACGACAAAACCCGTAACCGGGAACCGTCCCTTCCATGGCAAAGAGCGCAGCACGAAATCACGCAACTGAGCACGCAACCGGGAAAGCATCCGGACAGGCGGCAACAGAAATCGACCACGCGGCCGTCGGCACGCGTCTGCGCGAGGCGCGCAAGGCGCGCGACTTGACGTTGATGCAGCTATCGGAGTTGTCGGGTATCGCCGTCTCGACGATTTCGAAGGCCGAGCGCGGCGACATTGCGCTCACCTATGACAAGTTCGCGGCGCTCGCGCACGCGCTGAACGTGGACTTCGACACGATTTTCGGGCGCAGGAAGCGCAAGGCGGCCGGCCCGATGAAGCCGTCGCTCACGCGCGCGGGCAAGCAGATGATCTACGACACGCCGAACTACGAGTACGGCCTGATCGCCAACGACCTCACGGGCAAGCGCATGGTGCCGATGCGCGGACGCATCCACGCCCGCACGATGGACGCGTTTCCCGATTACATTCGCCACAGCGGCGAGGAGTTTCTGTTCCTGCTGCGCGGTGAGCTGGAACTGCATTTGGAAAACGGCACCGTCTTCAGGCTGTCGCCCGGCGACAGCCTCTACTTCGACAGCGCCGTGGGGCACGTGTATCTCAGCACGGGTGCCGGGGATGCCGAGGTGCTAGTCTGTTGCGTCGACAACGACTCACACCGGCTGCCCGAAACGCTCTGAGCAAGCGCCCGCAAGCGTGACGCCGCCGCGTTTGAACGGCGGCGTCACATTGCTCATCGGCCGAGCATCGGCAGCTTGAGGCCTGCCTCGCGCGCGGTCTGCTGCGCGAGTTCGTAGCCGGCATCCGCGTGGCGCATCACGCCCGTGGCCGGATCGTTGAGCAGCACGCGGCCCAGAC